>CBKZAG010000287.1:0-3552 GCA_966692625.1 uncultured Comamonadaceae bacterium | reverse complement strand
ACTGGTATTCATGTGTAAACCCAAACAGCGAACGAATGCACCCAGGGTTCCGCCGGTCGGCGAAGAAGCGGAGGCCCCACAGGATGCAAAGGCTGGGGCGTGGCCTATCGCCACCCCCAGCACGCGGTCTTACTTTTGGTCGTAAGACTTGATCTGGTCACTGGACAGCAGGCTGGCCTTGACCGTCTTCACCCAAGTGCCAGACTTTTCTCCCACAGGCGGCGTCACCAACTCTGCCGGGATGATCAGCATCTTGTCCATGACGGGGAAGGGGTAGTTGGCTACCTTCTTGGTCACACCCAGAAGCTGTGCTTCCAGACCCTGTCCATCTTCACGCATCTTGACGGGACGACCAAAGGCCTTGAATTCCATCTTTCGCATGGCTTCTGCGACTTTTTCAGGCCCCGGCCAATTGCCGCCATTCGCCTTGATCGCGTTTTCATAACCGGTTTTCAGGCCGTACAGGGCCTGAGCCATGTGGTACGTCGAATAGATGGGATACGCACCGGTTTTTGCGCGGAACTTGGCAATGAAGTCCTTGTGCTTGGGGTCGTTCAGGGTTTCGGGATGCAGGAAGAAGTGGTCACCGCGTGCGCCCACGATCACGCCATCGGGCAGCGTGCTGCCCAACCGTTCCAAAGAGCTTTCGGCCAGAGGCAGCACCAAGGTAGGGCCTTGACGGAACAAGCCACGCTGGGACGCCTGGCGCACAAACGTATCCAGATCTCCGCCCCACGATGTGTTCAGGATCACATCAGGCCGTAACGCCTGCAGACGGCTGATTTCGGTCGAGAAGTCCGAAGCGCCGAACTTCGGGAACATTTCGGCTACAACCTTGACGTCGGGCTTCAGCGCCTTAAGCGTGTTGATGAAAATTTCCCAAGAATCGCGACCCCACGCGTAGTCTTGGTTCACGACGGCCACGGTGGAGAAATCAGGCTTGGTTTTGAGCAGGTACAGCACCGTCGCAACCATTTCGGTCGTCGCGTTGGCCTGGGTGCGAACCACATACTTGTACCGCTTGTCCTCCAGCACTTTTTCAGTGCCGCAGTCCCACATCACGTTGAGCACCTTCAGGTCTTCGGCCACCGGTGCCACGATGTTGCAGTTGCCGCTTGAGATAGCCGACAACATGGTCGTCACGCCCTGCTCCTGGACCACACGGCGGTATTCGCTCAGGAGTTTGTCGCCACCGATGCCCTCGTCAATGAAAACAGGGCTAACTTTGACACCACCAATGCCGCCCTGAGCGTTGATATCTTCGATCAACAACTCAGCAGCAGCCTTTGCGGGCACACCAAACACACTTGCAGGCCCGGAGGTGAACGCGGTAATACCGATCTTGAGTTCCGCAGGCTTGCCTTGCGCAAAAGCGTAGCCTGCCCCGATCATCATGCTGGCGGCGGCGATGACGGTTTTGAAGTGTTTCATGTGTTGTCTCCTGTTTAAACACGAGGCTATGATCAACGCTGACCCTGCCGCACACAATCACGCATTTCTGAACCAAGGCTTCACCAAAGCCGAAGGCATAAGGGTTTACCCGGTATTTAGCCATGCACTTTGACCTCACCGATTTGCGCCTGTTTGTGCTCGTCGCCGACGAAGGCAGCCTCACCAGAGCCGCAGAACGGCAGCATCTTTCGCTGGCCGCAGCAAGCTCCCGCATCAAGTCCTTGGAGGAGCAGACTGGACAGGCACTTTTCTACCGCATGGCACGGGGTGTTCGCCTCACCCCGCCGGGAGAAGCCTTTCTTCACCATGCGCAGGGCGTGCTGCGCCAAATCCACCAGTTGCACAGCGACATGCAGGACTACGCCGGGGGTTTGCGTGGCCATGTGCGCCTGCTGGCCAACACAACCGCCGTAACCGACTTCCTGCCCGACATCCTCGCGCCGTTTCTGACCGAAAACCCACGGGTCAACGTGGAGTTGCAGGAACGTCCCAACGCCGATATCGCCCGAGGCGTTCTGGATGGCCGGGCGGACTTGGGTATTGTGGCTGGCGAAGTCGACACACTGGGTCTGCAAGCCGTGCACTTCAGCACCGACTGCTTGGTGCTGGTCGTCCCGTCACGGCACCCGTTTGCCCAGAGGGATGCCTTGTCATTCGGCGACGCGCTGGATGAAAACTTCGTCGGCATGCACAACACCAGCACCTTGCAGGTGTTTATCAATCAGGTGACCGAGCGCTTGGGCAAAGCCCAACGGCTCCGCATCCAGGTTAACAGCTTTGATGTACTTTGCCGCATGGTCGCAGCGGGCGTTGGCATCGCGATGGCCCCGGAAAGTGTGGTCAGGCGCAGCCTCCGGAATCTGGAAATTGCGATTGTTCCGCTGACAGACCCCTGGAGAATAAGAAAGCGCTACATACTCGTCCGGGACGAAGCCAAGCTGCCCAGTTACGCAAAGCAACTGATGGACACATTGATCCGTCGCTATGAATGAGCCGCTGCCGCTACGTGCTACAAGAGGAAGAACCAGTTTTCGGACATGATGGTCTCGCTCCTGTCGGCGGGTCAGTTCTGCAACGGCACCGCTTCAACGCATGCAAAAGTGGTCATTCGGACTGGGACTGTTTTCACTGACCCCTTTGAGGCGTAGAGCGGACCTGCAAGGAATACTCAGCGCAATGACTACTTGGGGTCGGTAGCGCCAGTAGGTTCAGCGCTGGACCGGTCGTACCTGATCCAATCATTGGAAACGAGCTCCAACGGCAGGTGTCGGCGGTACTGCTGTCTTCCGGGTCGTCATCTGCCGAATGACCGGTATTCAAAGCAGTCATCATCCTAGCCAGAAGCCGCGAATGTCTCTTGCCAGCCTTGAACCGACATCCCGATGCCAAGGACGGGAGTGCAGCGTGACGAGCCGGTCGTCGCCAACAAACTACCCACGATTTCCCCCATGAAGCCGACGTTCAGCGCACCCACACGCCCTGACCTGAGCGGTCGCTACATGGAATACACCTGACCTTGGATAGTGAACCGCCTCCGGTGGCGATTCAGGGTGCGGTGGCGAGCATACAACCGAGTTGGGCAAGGGCAATGCGCGTTTGGTCCACGGGTACGCTGCACTGGCCTGCTTCAAGCGCTGTCGGCTTGTGACATGACTATTTCAGTGCCAACGACTTGACGCGCCCGGGGCTGATGAATAATCAGGCCCATGTCCGCCACATCCATCTGGGGCCCGCTGCGCCAACCCGCCTTCCGTGGACTGTGGCTGTGTGGCGCCGCGTTTTTCATAGGCAACGGCATGCAGGCCATGGTGGCGGCCTGGCTGATGATGGAGCTCAGCGGCTCGTCCTTTCTGGCCGCGCTGGTGCAGACCGCCGTGTTCCTGCCCATGTTTGTGCTGGCCTTGCCGGCCGGTGTGCTGGCCGACACCACCGATCGGCGGCGCCTGATCCTGCTCTCCCTGGCCGGGCAACTGGCCGCTAGCATGTTGCTGGCGGTGCTGGCGCTGGGCGGCTGGGTGGGGCCGGGCTCGGTGCTGTTCCTGGTGTTTGTGTGCGGCTGTTGCCTGGCCATGCTCACGCCGGCCTGGAACTCCTCGGTGG
>CBKZAG010000286.1:0-3556 GCA_966692625.1 uncultured Comamonadaceae bacterium | reverse complement strand
GCCTGGCAGGCCGCGTTGCGCGCGCAGGAGCTGCGCGTGTTCGGCTACCGCCTGGCCCTGACGCTGCCGCTGCTGGCCGTGGCGGGCTGGCTGTTCGCACGCCAGCGCAAGAGCACCTGGTGGCCCTTTGTCTGGGGCTTCATCATCTTCGCGGTCTTCACCTTCTTTGTGGAGCTGGTGCCCTACCTGCCCAGCTACGGCGGCTACGTGCGCTACACCGTGGGCATTGTGGTGACGGTGCTGGTGGGGCGCTACGCCATCGTGGCGCTCAACCGCTACCTGGAGCGCCAGAAGGCCGCCGAAACCATGCCTGACGCCCAGCGCCGCATGGAGCTGGACTACGACCTGGCGCAGGCCCGGCTGTCCAAGAGCGTGTGCCCGGGTTGCGAGCGGCCGGTGGACCTGAAGGACGGCAACGTGGACTTCTGTGCCCACTGCGGCCTGTGCCTGTTCAGCCGATGCGGCGGCTGTCACACGCGCAAGAACGCTTTCACGCGCTACTGCCAGAGTTGCGGGGAACCGGCCGCTGCGCAGCCCCCGGCGGCCTGAGCAGCGTCAGACCCCGCGCGCCCGGTCGACCTTGAAGCGCCCTCGCAGGGCGCTGAAGGCACCCGCGTCCAGCGACTCGCGCACCTCACGCATCAGGTTCAGGTAGTAGTGCAGGTTGTGGATGGTGGTGAGCATGGGGCCCAGCATCTCGCCGCAACGGTCCAGGTGGTGCAGGTAGGCGCGGCTGAAGCCGTCGCGGCCGCCGTCGTCCCAGCTCACGCCGCTGGCGCCCGCGCAGGCGTAGCAGGTGCAGGTGGTGTCCAGTGGCTGCGGGTCGGCCTTGTGGCGGGCGTTGCGTATCTTCAGGTCGCCGTAGCGGGTGAAGATGGTGCCGTTGCGCGCGTTGCGCGTGGGCATCACGCAGTCGAACATGTCCACGCCGCAGGCCACGCCGTCCACCAGGTCTTCCGGCGTGCCCACGCCCATCAGGTAGCGCGGCTTGTGCGCGGGCAGGCGGTGCGGCGTGTGCGCCATGATCTGCAGCATCAGGTCCTTGGGCTCACCCACGCTCACGCCGCCAATGGCGTAGCCGGGGAAGTCCATCTCCACCAGTGCTTCCAGCGATTCCTGGCGCAGGTGCTCGAACATGCCGCCCTGCACAATGCCGAACAGCGCGTTGGGGTTGCCCAGGCGCTCGAACTCGTTCTTGGAACGCAAGGCCCAGCGGCGGCTCATCTCCATGCTCTTGCGCGCCTCGGCCTCGGTGGTGATGTGGCCGCTGCCCTTTTCACCCTGCCAGTACGGCGTGCACTCGTCCAGCTGCATCACGATGTCGCTGTTCAGAATGGTCTGGATCTGCATGCTCACCTCGGGCGACATGAACAGCTTGTCGCCGTTCACTGGCGACGCGAAATGCACGCCTTCCTCGGTGATCTTGCGCATGGCGCCCAGGCTCCACACCTGGAAGCCACCCGAGTCCGTCAGGATGGGTTTGTTCCACTTTTCAAACTGGTGCAGGCCGCCAAAGCCTTTCATGATGTCCAGCCCCGGGCGCATCCACAGGTGGAAGGTGTTGCCCAGGATGATCTGCGCGCCCATGTCGTGCAGGCTTTGCGGCATCACGCCCTTGACGGTGCCGTAGGTGCCCACGGGCATGAAGATGGGGGTCTGCACCACGCCATGGTTGAGCGTGAGCGTGCCACGGCGGGCGTGGCTGTCGGGGTCGTTCTTGAGTGATTCGAACTTCAGCATGGTCGGTAAAGGGGGCTCACATGCCCAGGGAGCGCAGCAGTTCGTCGGTGTCGCTGTCGCCGCCTGCCGCGGCGGGCTGGGCGGGCGCGGGGCTGGATGCCGGGCTGGGTGCGGGGCCAGAGACCTGCGCCATCAGTGCGTCCGGGTCGGGGGCTTCCTGCGGCTCGAAGTCGTAGAGCTTCACGAACTCGGTGCGGTCGATGGCCAGTTCCAGGTAGAAGATGTTGTTGCGGCCGGTGTAGAAGGTCACGCGCCGCGCTTCGGGGTGGTCCAGGTTGGCGTCCACGCTCAGCACCACCTGCTTGTTCAGCACCAGCATCTTCGGCTGGTTCTGGGTGATGTGGGTGTGCAACTCGCGCCGGATCTTGCTGGTGAAGTCGCCCAGCACCTGGTTCATCAGTTCGCCCATCACGTTGGCCACCTCATCCGAGGTGTAGGAGCTGGCCAGGTCATCCTTGGACATGCCCATGCTCAGCAGGTAGCTCTGGTACAGCTCCATGGCGGCGGGCGCCGAGAAGTTCAGGATCACCAGGCCCGAGAACCCGCCGTCGAACAGCACGAAGCAGCCAATGTCCGGCTTCAGGCAGGTCTTCTGGATGCGCTGCACCATGCCCGAGTAGGTGATGTCGCCGTGGGTGGCCGCGTTGAGCACCTTGGTCACGGAGTTGCACAGGCTCATCAGCAGGTCTTCGGTGTCGAAGATGACTTCGGAACGGTCAGCAGCCATGTCGTTTTCTCGTTGGGTTGACGGAGGTGGCCGCCCTCAGGCGGCCTTCTGCAGCAGCATGGCATCACCATAGCTGAAAAAACGGTAGTTGTTCGCGATGGCGTGGCGGTACAGCGCCATGACGTGTTCGTAGCCCGCGAAGGCGCTCACCAGCATCATGAGCGTGCTCTTGGGCAGGTGGAAGTTGGTGACGAGCACGTCCACCACGCGGAATTGGAAGCCGGGGGTGATGAAGATGTCGGTGTCGCCGCTGGCCTGGCCCGAGCGCGCCCAACTCTCCAATGTGCGCACGCTGGTGGTGCCGACGGCCACCACGCGCCCGCCACGGGCCTGGGTGTCGCGCACGGCTTGCTGCGTGGCCTCGGGCACCTGGTACCACTCGCTGTGCATCACGTGCTCGGCGATGTTTTCGGCCTTGCAGGGCTGAAAGGTGCCTGCGCCCACGTGCAGGGTGACGCTGGCGCGTTGCACGCCGCGGGCGTCCAGTTCGGCCAGCAAACCTTCGTCGAAGTGCAGGGCGGCGGTGGGCGCGGCCACCGCACCGGGGTGCTTGGCAAACACGGTCTGGTAGCGGCGCTCGTCTTCGGCGGTGTCGCCGTGTTCGATGTAGGGCGGCAGCGGCACGTGGCCGTGCGCGGCCATCAGCGCGTGCGGCTCGGCGCTGAAGCGCAGGCGGAACAGGGCGCCGTGCTCGTCGGGCCAGCGGCCCAGCAACTCGGCATCGAAGCCGCCCTGCATGCGCAGCACCGCGCCCACCGGCGGCTTCTTGCTCACTTTCATGTGCGCCACCACCGCGTGGTCCGGCAGCACGCGTTCGACCAGCAGTTCGAGCTTGCCGCCGGTGGCTTTCTCGCCGAACAGGCGGGCCTTGATGACCTGCGTGTTGTTGAACACCAGCAGGTCGCCCGACCCAAGCAGCGCGGGCAGCTCGCGGAACACGCGGTCCACAGGGGCGGGATCGCGGCCGTCGAGCAGGCGCGAGGCGCTGCGCTCGGGCGCGGGGTGCTGGGCGATGAGGCTGGGGGGCAGAGCGAAATCGAAGTCGCTCAGGGTGAAGGCGCGGTGGCCGGGGGAACCAGGGGGAGACGT
>CBKZAG010000285.1:0-3562 GCA_966692625.1 uncultured Comamonadaceae bacterium | reverse complement strand
TGCTGCTCAGCCTGGATCAGTTGCAGGCCGGGGGTCCAAACATCCGAGAAGCCGACTAGACTGGCCCCATGCCCTCTCTCGAACTCAAAATTCCCCCGCTCCTGCTCACCGCCGTGGCCATGGCACTTTCCGTGGCGGCAGGTGCATGGCTGCCCGCCTTCAACTGGCCGTTTGCGGGGCACAAGGCCCTGGCAGTCGTGCTGTTCGTGGCGGGGCTATGCATCATGCTGTTGGCAGCCCTGCAGTTCCGCCTGCAACACACCACGCTGGACCCGCGCTACCCCGCCAAGTCCACAAGCGTGGTCACGCATGGCGTGTACCGCTTCACGCGCAACCCCATGTACCTGGGCATGGCCTTGATGCTGGCAGGTGTCGCGGCGTGGACAGCCAGCTTGCTGGGCGCGCTCATCACCATTGGGTTCTGCGTGTACCTTACCGAACTGCAGATCAAGCCCGAAGAACGCTTCCTGCTCCAGCAGTTTGGCGAAGAATTCCGCCTTTACATGGCGCGTGTGCGCCGCTGGCTATGACCACTCCAAAACTCCTCACCCACACCCACGACGGCGTGATGACGCTGTCGCTCAACCGTCCAGACAAGCTCAACGCCATAGACAACGACGTGGCCCGTGCACTGCTGGCGGCCATCAGCACGGCGGCGCACGACCCTGCCGTGCGCGTGTTGCTGCTGCGGGGCGAGGGGCGCGCATTCTGCGCAGGGCGCGATGTTTCCGCACCGCCTACGGACGACGATCTGGTGCTGGTGCAGGCGGTATCCAGCGCACTCGTCACGCTGCACAAGCCAGTGGTGGCAGCTGTACATGGCTGGACAGTGGGTGCCGGGTTCGAGTGGATGCTCAACGCGGACGTGGTGCTGGCCGCGCAAGGCTGCCGCTTCAAGCTGCCCGAAGCGTCGCTGGGCGTCTTCGTCACGGGCGGGCTCACAGCCACCCTGCCCGCCAGCGTAGGCTTGGCGCGGGCCAAGGCACTCATGCTTCTTGGCGAAGAATTTTCTGCGGCACAGGCGCTGGCCTGGGGGCTGGTCTGGCAAGTGGTGCCCGACGGCGACTTGCAAGCCGCCTCGCAACAAGTCTGCGCCCGGCTGGCCGCATTGCAGCCCGAGGTTGCTGGCACGTTCAAGCGCGTGCTCAACAACATTGGGCTGGCCCAATTCCAACACGCCATCGAACTGGAAAACGAAGCGCAGCGCATGCTGCAAGGCAATGCCCCTACCCATTGAGCCTTCAGGGGCATTGCGGCAGGCCTTTCACAGGCATTGCCGTACCATGGCGGCAAAGGGGCCAGGGGGGCTGGACCCACGTTTCAACCGGAGGCAACCACCATGGCCAGGGTCAGCACCTACCTCAACTTTGCCCGCGAAACAGAGCAGGCCTTCCTGTTCTACCGCTCGGTCTTCGGCGGCGATTTCAACGGCCCCATCCACCGCTTCAGCGACATTCCGCGCACACCGGGCCAGCCGCCACTGCCCGACGAAGACCGCAATCTGGTGATGCACGTGGAGCTCACCATCCTGGGTGAACACGTGCTCATGGGCACCGACGCCCCGCCCTCCATGGGCTTTGCCGTCACGCCGGGCAACAACGTCTACATCAACCTGGAGCCCGACTCCCGCGCCGAGGCCGACCAGCTCTTCAAGGGCCTGTCGGCCGGCGGCCAGGTGGAAATGCCCATGCAGGACATGTTCTGGGGCGCCTACTTCGGCAGCCTCACCGACAAGTTCGGCATCCGCTGGATGATCAACTGCACCGAAAAGCTCGCCGTGGGTTGACGCTCACACGTCAATTTCCACAGCGTCGCCGTGCAACTCCATCAGCTCGCGGCGCGCGGCGGCCTCGCCCTTGCCCATGAGCTGGGTAATGCGGGCTTCGGTGGCCGTGAAGTCCAGGTCGCCCAGCTGCACGGGCAACAGGCGGCGCGTGTCGGGGTTGAGCGTGGTGTCCCACAACTGCTCGGCGTTCATCTCGCCCAGGCCCTTGAAGCGGCTGATCTGGCACTTCTCGCGCGGCACGCCGTCCTTGGCGCACTTGTCCAGAATGGCCGTGAGTTCGCCCTCGTCCAGCGCATAAGCCTTGGTGGCGGGCTTCTTGCCGCGCGCGGGCACGTCCACGCGGAACAGCGGCGGGCGCGCCACATACACGTGCCCGGCCTCGATCAGCTTGGGGAAGTGGCGGAAGAACAGCGTCAGCAACAGCACCTGAATGTGTGAACCGTCCACGTCCGCGTCACTCAGAATGCACACCTTGCCATAGCGCAGGCCGCTCAGGTCGGGCGTGTCGTTGGGCCCGTGCGGGTCCACGCCAATCGCCACGGCAATGTCGTGGATCTCGGTGTTGGCAAACAGGCGGTCGCGCTCCACCTCCCAGGTGTTGAGCACCTTGCCGCGCAACGGCAGAATGGCCTGGCATTCCTTGTCTCGGCCCATTTTGGCGCTGCCCCCGGCAGAGTCACCCTCCACCAAGAACAGTTCGTTGTGGGCCAGGTCGCGGCTTTCGCAGTCGGTCAGCTTGCCGGGCAGCACTGCCACGCCGCTGCCCTTGCGCTTTTCTACCTTTTGGCCTGCCTTCTGGCGGCTTTGCGCAGCCTTGATGGCCAGTTCCGCCAGCTTCTTGCCGTACTCCACGTGGTGGTTCAGCCACAGCTCCAGCGCCGGGCGCACAAAGTTGCTCACCAGCCGCACGGCGTCGCGCGAATTCAGCCGCTCCTTGATCTGGCCCTGGAACTGCGGGTCCAGCACCTTGGCACTCAGCACGTAGCTGGCCCGGGCAAACACGTCTTCGGGCAGCAGCTTCACACCCTTGGGCAGCAAGGCGTGCAATTCAATGAAGCTCTTCACCGCTTGAAACAGGCCGTCGCGCAGGCCGCTGTCGTGCGTGCCTCCCGCGCTGGTAGGGATCAGGTTGACGTAGCTCTCGCGCACCGGCTGGCCGTCCTCGGTAAAGGCCACGGCCCAAGCCGCACCCTCGCCCTCGGCAAAGCTCTCGTGACCTGAATCGGCATAGCCCTCGCCCTCGAACAACGGAATCACCGGCTCGCCGTTGAGCGTCTGCTGCAGGTAGTCGCGCAGGCCGCCCTTGTACTGCCAGGTCTGGGTGTCTTTGGTCTTTTCGTTGGCCAGGCTCACCAACACACCCGGCATCAGCACGGCCTTGCTGCGCAGCAGGTGCACCAGTTCGCCTGATGGCAAGTTGGGCGACTCAAAGTACTTCGCATCGGGCCACACGCGCACGCTGGTGCCCTGCTTGCGGTCGCCTTCGCCCGCCGAGCGGCGGCTCAAGGGTTCCACCACGTCGCCACCGGCAAACACCATGCGGGCCACGTGGCCATCGCGGTAGCTGGTCACCTCCAGGCGGGTGGCCAGAGCGTTGGTCACGCTCACGCCCACGCCGTGCAGGCCGCCCGAGAAGCTGTACGCCCCACCCTTGCCCTTGTCGAACTTGCCGCCCGCGTGCAGGCGGGTGAACACCAGCTCCAGCACGGGGGCGTTCTCTTCCGGGTGAATGCCATGGGGAATGCCGCGACCGTCGTCCTCCACGCTCACCGAACC
>CBKZAG010000284.1:0-3595 GCA_966692625.1 uncultured Comamonadaceae bacterium | reverse complement strand
CTCCCCCTTGCTGCACCATGGCGACCTGGAGGTGGACCCGGCAGGCCGCACCGTGTGCCGTGCGGGCCAGCCCGTGACGCTGCGCGCCAAGGAATTTGCATTGCTGTTGGTCTTGCTGCGCGCCAGCGGCCAGGTGGTGACACGCCAGCGCCTGGAAGAGGCGCTTTATGGCTTTGACGAAGCACTGGAAAGCAACGCCCTGGAGGTGCACATGCACCACCTGCGGCGCAAGCTGGGTGATGGCCTGGTCAAGACCGTGCGTGGCGTGGGTTACTACGTGCCCCGGCCCGGGGCGGGGTGCGTCTGATGCAGGCCCTGCGCTCCGCCAGCGCCCCCCGCCTGCTCAGGCGTTACCTGTGGGGCTGGACGATGCTGGCCTTGCTGACCATCTGGGCTGCGCTGGCCGGGGTGTCGTACTACACCGGCGTGCACGAGGCCGAGGAAATCACCGACGGCCAGCTCGTCTCCACCGCCGAACTGCTGTTGCGCCAAGCCGGGCTGGGTGAACTCGACCCGATCGACCAGCTTGCGCACCCGTCGAGGCGCAACCCGTTTGCCAGCGGCTACTCCCCCGAATTGCGCGTGGTGGCGTGGGAAGGCGGCACCCTGGCCTGGGACACCCACGGCATGGCCGAAAGCCTGCCACCCACCCTGGTCGCTGGGCACCACACACTGGTGTTGACCCTCAAGGGGGAGGTGCGCACCTGGCGCCTGTTCGTGGCCGATGCGGCAGGCCCCGGCCACGTGCCGCGCCGCGTGGCAGTGATGGTGGACACCCACCGGCATGCTGCCCTGGGGCGCGACATCGCCGAACACATCGTGCGGCCCGCCCTGGTGCTGCTGCCCCTGGTGGCGCTGCTGCTGGGCTGGGCCATCCGGCGCGGTCTGCGCCCGCTCAACGAGCTGTCCAGCGCCATCGACACGCTGGACATCGATTCCGGTCAGACGCTGCCCGCGCGCCAGTCCTTTCGCGAGCTGGCCAGCACGGTCAGCGCCATCAATGCCCTGGTGGAACGCCTGCAGGCCCAGTGGCAGCGCGAGCGGCGTTTCACGTCTGACGTGGCCCACGAACTGCGCACACCCCTGGCGGCCATGGTCTTGCAGGCCCACCTGGCCCGCGAAGGCGAAGCGCCGGACGTGCGCGCGGCCGCCCTGCGCCAGATCGAACAAGACGCGATGCGCGCTGGCCGCATCCTGTCGCAGCTGCTAGACCTGGCCCGAGTACAAGGGTTGGACGCCGGAGCCGAACAGCCCGTGGACCTGTGCGCCCTGGCGCGTCAGGTGACCGGCGAGCATGTGCCCCAAGCGCACGAACTGGGGCAGGAGCTGTGGCTGGAAGCCCCCGAGTCTGCCTTGACCGTGCCCGGGCGGGCGGCCATGCTCGAACTGGCGCTGCGCAATCTGGTGGACAACGCCTTGCGCCACACCCCGGCGGGCACGCAGATCGAGGTGCGCGTTGCGCGGGGTGAGGGCGGTGCGGTGGAGCTGTCCGTCAGCGACGACGGTGCCCGCCACGGCCCGCAGAGCAGCGCCCGCCCCGGCATGGGCGTAGGCCTGACGCTGGTGCAACGCATTGCCGACGCGCACGGCATCCAGTTGCGCCAGGGCCAGGGCACGCCGCCCTTCACCACCTGCTACGCCCTGGTCTGGCCAGCAACCCCGGCGCAGCGTTAATCCTGCGATAAGGCTGGCCCAGAAGAATCGCGGCAGTTCGCTGCCCATTCTTCACACATGCCCACTGTTTCCACCGCGCCAGCCGCCGCCCGCAACCCTTGGCACCCCACCGCCTTGCTGGGCGTGCTTGCCCTGTGGCTGGCCACCCTGGGCAACCTGCCGCTGTGGATGACGCTGTGGGCCTTGCCCGAAAGCCATGGCTGGCACGCCGCACTCACCCTTTCCGCCTGGGCGCTTGTGCTGCTGGGCGTCACGCTCACCTTCTTGTCGCTGTGGGTGTGGCCGCGCTGGCTCAAGCCTGCGGGGCTGGTGCTGCTGCTCACCGCAGCGGGCGCCAGCTACTTCATGCGCAGCTACGGCGTGGTGATCGACCCCACCATGCTGGCCAACGCGCTCAACACCGACGCCCGCGAGGTGCGCGACCTGCTCAGCGGCACCATGGCCGTGGCCCTGCTGGCGGGCGTGGTGCTGCCGGGCTGGTGGTGGTGGCGCCAGCCGGTGCGCGCCGTGCCGGTGCGCCGCCTGTTGCCGCGCCAACTGGGTGTGGGTGTGCTGGCCTTGCTGGCAGCCGTCGTGCTGCTGTGGCTGTCATTCCAGGACCTGGCCTCCCTCATGCGCAACCACAAGCCATTGCGCTACATGATCAACCCGTTCAACACGGTTTATGCCGTCACGCGCAACGCCGTGGGCCGCGCGGCGCATGCGCAGCAGCCCCTGCTGCCTCTGGGTGAAGACGCCACGCTCCCCGCCGCCGCAGCGGACACTGCCGACAACGCACCCCTCATCGTGGTGGTGGTGGGTGAAACTGCCCGTGCCGCCAACTTCGGCCTGGGCGGCTATGCGCGCGACACCACCCCCCGCCTGGCCCGCTTGCGCGACGAAGGTGAACTGGCCTATTTCTCCAACGTCAGCTCGTGCGGCACCAACACGCAGACTTCGGTGCCCTGCATCTTCTCAGGCCAGGGCCGAGCCCGGTACGACGCCGACACCCGCCAGGAAAACCTGCTCGACGTGCTGCAACGCGCAGGCTTGGCCGTGCTCTGGCTGGACAACCAGTCTGGCTGCAAGGGCGTGTGCGACCGCGTGCCCCATGCCGAAACGCGCACGCTCAAAGTGCCCGGCTTGTGTGAAGACGGCGAGTGCTTTGACGAAGTGATGCTGCGCGAACTGCCCGGCCAGCTCGAAAAGCTCGACCCCGCACGGCGTGCGCGTGGCACCGTCGTCGTGCTGCACCAGATGGGCAGCCACGGCCCGGCCTATTACAAGCGCACCCCGGCCAACTTCAAGCCTTTCGGGCCTGAATGCACCAGCTCCACATTGCAGGAATGCCCCCCGCAGCAGATTGTTGACGCCTACGACAACACCATTCGCTACACCGATCACTTCCTGGCCGAAACCATCGCCTGGCTGCGCGAACAAAAGCGCCCCACCGCGCTGTACTACGTGTCGGACCACGGCGAGTCGCTTGGCGAAAAAGGCCTGTACCTGCACGGCATGCCCTACAGCATGGCCCCCCAGGAGCAAACCCATGTGCCCATGGTGATGTGGTTCTCGCCCGCCTGGCAGAGCCGCCACGGCCCCACGCTCAAATGCGTGGCCGCTGCCGCCAAACAGCCCTGGTCGCACGACAACCTCTTCCACACCGTGCTGGGCATGGCAGGCGTGCGCACGGCGGTGCACGACGCCGCGCAAGACCTGCTGTCCACCTGCTCGCCAGGGCAGGGCAAGCAGCTGTAGAGCCCTGTCACCCAGGCGGCACAGACCCAGGAAAACCCTGTTGCGGGCGGGGCCCCGGGCGCATAAGGTTCGATTGATATTTGTCAATCCAGCCTTGAGAAGCACCCCATGCCCCTGGAACTCTACGTGATCGGAATCGCTGGTCTGGCCCTCTTCGGCGTGTTCCTGTACCGCCAGGTCGGCT
>CBKZAG010000283.1:0-3617 GCA_966692625.1 uncultured Comamonadaceae bacterium | reverse complement strand
TTGCCGCAGAATGCGGAACCATGTCCACCTTGCCCGACAGGTCCGCTTTGACCCCTTCTTCCACCGCCGAGCGTGGCGTCCTGTGGCTGGCCCTGGTGCTGTCGCTGGGGGCTGCTGTGTCGCTGGGGGTGACGCGCTTTGCCTACGGGCTGCTGCTGCCGCCCATGCGCGAGGACCTGGGCTGGAGCTACACCCTGGCCGGTGCCATGAACACCTTCAACGCCATGGGTTACCTGCTGGGTGCGCTGAGCACGCCTTGGCTGATGCGGCGCGTGGGCCCCGGGCGCCTGTTGCTGTGGGGCGCGGCGCTGGCCAGTGCATTCATGGCGGGCAGCGGCTTTTTTGTGGACGCCACGCCGTTGATGGCGCAGCGCCTGCTGGCCGGGCTGGCCAGTGCCTGGGTGTTCATTGCCGGGGGCTTGCTGGCTGCGCGGCTGGGGGCGCACTGGCCGCAACGCAGCGGTTTGCTGCTGGGGCTGTATTACGGGGGCACGGGCTGGGGCATTGTGGCTTCGGCGGTGTCGGTGCCGTGGGTGCTGCAGGCCATGGCCGGGCGGCCCCACGCCTGGGCCTGGGCATGGTGGTGGCTGGCCGGGCTGTGCGTGCTGGCCACGGTTGCGCTGGCCTGGGTAGCGGGCGCCTTGCAGCGGCATGAAACGGGGGTGACGAGTTCGTCTGCACCCGGTGGTGTGGGTGGCCCGGCCAGTGCTGCCGTTGACGCGGCTGCGCCTTCGTTGTGGCGCTTGAGCCCGGCGCTGGCGGGTTACAGCCTGTTCGGTGTGGGTTACATCGGGTACATGACTTTTGTGATCGCGTTGCTGCGCGATCAAGGCAATTCGGGCGGCGCCATCACCTTCTTCTACAGCCTGCTGGGCTTGGCGGTGGTGGCGTCGTCGCGCATCTGGGCGGGCCTCCTGGACCGGCACAAGGACGGTCAGCCCCTGGCCCGCCTGAACGCCCTGCTGGGTGTGGCCACGGTGCTGCCCGCGCTCACCTCGGCCTGGCCGGTGCTGTTGCTGTCGGGGGTGATGTTCGGCGGGGTGTTCCTGTCGGTGGTGGCATCCACCACGGCACTGGTGCGCCACAACCTGCCTGCGGCGCGCTGGGCCGCGGGCATCAGTGCCTTCACCATTGTGTTTGCGGCGGGGCAGATCGTGGGGCCCACGGTGGTGGGTTTCATTGCCGACGGCCCGGGCGGGCTGGAGCGCGGGCTGCTGTTTTCTGCCGTGGCGTTGTGGGTGGGTGCGGCGCTGGCGTGGCGGCAGAAGGCGCTGGGCTGACAGCTTGGCCTGGGTTGCCGGGGTGTGCAGTGGCCGCTGTCCGAATGCTGGCAGTGGCACCATACATGTGCCTATTGAGGGGGTAAGGTACAGGTCCATTCAGCCTGAATCCCAACCTGACTCAAGAGGAACCCCATGGCCCTGGGTGAATTTGCCTACGCGCAGAACAGCAACCGCTTCCTGGCCGCTGCGCCGCTGACCGACCAACCCTTCGCCGTGGTGGGCGTGCCCTACGACGGCGCCGTGACCAACCGCCCTGGCGCCCGCTTCGGGCCGCAGGCCATGCGCGCGGCCAGCCTGATGCTGTGCGACGGCACTCACCCCGTGTTCGACGTGTCGCCCCTGCCCCATCTAGGTGACGCGGGCGACATGCGCCTGCCCAACGCCTCGCCCCTGGCGGAAGTGCGTGCCCACATCCAACGCCAGGCCGCCGCGCTGATGGCCCGGCACCACTGCGTGTTCCTGGGGGGTGACCATTCGGTGACACTGGCCCTGTTGCGCGCTGCCCGCCAGCAGCACGGCGAACCGCTGGCGCTGGTGCACTTCGACGCCCATTGCGACACCTGGGAAGACCACTTTGGTGAGCCTTCCGGCCACGGCACCTGGACTTACGAGGCGTTGCAGGAAGGGCTGGTGAGCCCGGCGCACACGGTGCAGATCGGCATACGCTCCAGCGGGGTGCGTGCCGCGCGGGACTACGTGCAGGACCAGGGCGGGCAGATTTTCACGGCGCGTGCGCTGCGCGGGCTGGACGGTGCCGGGCTGGCGCCCATGTTGCAGGCCATACGCGAACGCATTGGCCAGCGGCTGGTTTACCTGACGCTGGACATCGACTGCCTGGACCCCGCCTTTGCCCCCGGCACGGGCACGCCCGAGCCGGGCGGCATGACAAGTTCGCAAGTGCTTACTTTCCTGGAAGAGCTTGCGGGGCTGAACTGGGTGGGCATGGACTGCGTGGAGGTGGCCCCGGCCTACGACCACGCGGAACTGACCAGCAACGCTGCCGCCACCTTTGTGTGGACCTACCTGAGCGGGCAAGTGGCGCGGCGAGGGGGCTGAACCATGGTGTTCAAGCCCTCGCTGCTCAAGTCCGACACACAGCTCAACCAGCGCAGCTATTACGAGGCCAGCGTGGCGCGCGGCCCTGCCCTGCCCCCTTTGCAGGGCGACACCCAGGCCGACGTGCTGGTGGTGGGCGCGGGCTTTGCGGGCCTGAGCGCGGCGCTGGAACTGGCGCAGCGCGGCCTGCGCGTGGTGGTGCTGGAGGCAGACCGCATCTGCTCCGGCGCCAGCGGGCGCAACGGGGGGCAGGCCATCGTGGGTTTTGCCTCGGGCCAGGGGCCGTTCGAGCAGCAATTGGGCCGCGACGACGCCCGCCGCGCCTGGGACATGTCGCTGCAGGCGCTGGACCTCATCGACCAGCGCATTGCGCAACACGGCATCGATTGCGACCAGGTGAAGGGCTACCTGTATGTGGCCGATTCGCCGGGTAAGGCCAAAGCCCTGCTGGCCGACCTGGAGGTGCAGGAGCGCGACTACGGCCTGCGCTGCGAGGTGGCCACCGGGGCCGAGGTGCAGCGTTTCATCGGTTCAAAGCGTTACCACGCGGCGGGGTACGAACGCCTGTCGGGCCACCTGCACCCGCTCAAGTACGGCCTGGGGCTGGCGCGCGCGGCGCAGGGCCTGGGGGTGACCATCCACGAACACACGCCGGTGCGATCGCTGGCGCAGGCCAGCGGCGGTGTGGTGGCACAGACCGCGCAAGGCACGGTGCGCGCCAGCCACGCCGTGGTGGCGGGCAACTGCACCCTGGCCGAACACGGGCCCGGCGTGCTGGCGCAGATCCACCCGCGCATCATGCCGGTGGGCACCTACATCATCGGCACGGCGCCGTTGGCACCCGAGCTGTGTCAGCAGCTCATCCCCAACCGTGCGGCGGTGTGCGACAACAACTTCGTGCTGGACTACTTCCGCTTCAGCGCCGACCACCGCATGCTGTTTGGCGGCCGCGTGAGCTACACCACCATGACGCCGCCGCGCCTGCAGGCGGTGATGCAGCAGCGCATGGCGGCCATCTTCCCGGAACTGGCGAGCGTGCCGGTGGAGTTTGTGTGGGGCGGCTTCGTGGACATCAGCATGAACCGCGCGCCAGACTTCGGGCGCGTGGGTAAGAACATCTATTACCTGCAAGGCTTCAGCGGCCACGGCGTGGCGCTCACCGGGCTGGCGGGCCAGTTGGTGGCCGAGGCCGTGGCGGGCCAGGCCGGGCGGTTTGATGTGTTCGCGCGGCTGAAGCACCACAACTTCCCCGGCGGGCCCATGCTGCGCACGCCCGTG
>CBKZAG010000282.1:0-3639 GCA_966692625.1 uncultured Comamonadaceae bacterium | reverse complement strand
CGGCGCCATCGGTGTCGTCTACGGCGACATCGGTACCAGTGTGCTGTACGCGGTCAAAGAGGTCTTCAATTCGGGGCACGTCGATTTCACCCATGACAACGTCTATGGGGTGCTCTCCATCTTTGTGTGGACCCTGACGGTCATTGTCTCGCTCAAATACGTGACGCTGGTTCTGCGCGCCGACAACCGTGGAGAGGGCGGCTTGGTGGCCATGCTGGCGCTGGCCGCTGAGTCGATCAAGGACAGGCCAGACTTGCGCCGCTGGCTGTTGCTGGTAGGGATCTTCGGCACCTGCCTGTTTTACGGCGATGGAGTCATCACGCCAGCTATTTCGGTGCTGTCTGCTGTTGAGGGGCTGGAGGTGGTGTCACCAGCATTCCGCAAGGCGGTCATCCCGCTGACGCTGGTGATTCTGTTTGCGCTTTTTGCCGTGCAGAAACACGGCACGGCGGGCATCGGCAAGTTCTTTGGCCCCATCACGCTGGTCTGGTTCGTGTCGATCGCGGTGCTTGGGCTGTCGCACATTGTCACGCACCCCGAGATTCTCTGGGCGCTGAGTCCACACCACGCATTGCGCTTCATTTTCGAGAACCCGGGTACCACCTTCATCATTCTGGGGGCTGTTGTGCTGTGCGTGACAGGTGCAGAGGCGTTGTACGCCGATATGGGGCATTTCGGCAAACTGCCGATCCGGTTGGCGTGGTTTTCGATTGCGATGCCGGCACTGACGCTCAACTACTTCGGCCAGGGGGCCTTGCTGCTGGCCAACCCTGGTGCGGTGAGGAATCCCTTTTACATGATGGCCCCAGACTGGGTGCTGCTGCCCTTGGTAGGCTTGGCGACGGCTGCCACGGTGATCGCGTCGCAGGCCTTGATTTCGGGGGCGTTCAGCGTCACGAAGCAGGTGATCCAGCTGGGCTACCTGCCGCGCCTGCAGGTGCAACACACCAGCATCAAGGACACGGGGCAGATTTACATGCCTTTCGTCAACTGGGGGTTGTTTGTTGCCATTGTGCTGGCGGTGATGCTGTTCAAGTCATCCAGCAACCTGGCGTCGGCGTACGGCATCGCGGTGACGCTGGACATGCTCATCACCACCGTGCTCACGTTCTTTGTGATCCGCTATGGCTGGGGTTATCCGCTGGCGCTGTGCCTGGGGGCCACAGGATTTTTCTTCATGGTCGATCTGGCGTTCTTCAGCTCAAACCTGCTCAAATTGCTGGAAGGTGGCTGGTTTCCGCTGGTCATTGGCGCGGCCGTTTTCGTGCTGATGACCACGTGGAAGGACGGCCGTGCGCTGCTCAACGCTTCGTTGCGCGAGCAGGCGCTGGGGCTGCAGGACTTTCTGGACTCGGTGTTCCAGTTCCCACCCGCGCGGGTGGATGGCACGGCGGTGTTCCTGACGGCTCAGCCCGGGACGGTGCCCAACGCGCTGCTGCACAACCTCAAGCACAACAAGGTGCTGCACCAGCACAACCTGTTCGTGACGGTGCGCAGCCTGGAGGTGCCTTGGGTGGGGCTGGATGAGCGCGTGGAGATTGAAACCCTGGGGCACGATGCCTGGCAGGTCACCGTCAACTACGGTTTCAAGAACGACCCGGACCTGCCCAAGGCCCTTGAGCAGCTGCGCGGGCGCGGGGTGGACCTGGACCCGATGACGACCAGCTATTTCCTATCGCGGGACATCGTGATCCCGTCAATCGGTGGGGGCATGGCGCCCTGGCGCGAGAAGCTGTTTGCGCAAATGCACCACAATGCCAGTGCCGCGGCCGAGTTCCTGAACCTGCCCAACAATGCCGTGGTGGAGCTGGGCAGCAAGATCGAAATCTGAGGGGTAGTGCATGCAAGTGCTGGTCGTGGCCGATCCGCTGTATTCGTTCAAGATCTACAAGGACACGACGTTTGCCATGATGCGTGAGCTGCAGCGGCGCGGCCACACCGTTGCCGCCTGCGAGCCTGCCCATCTGCAGTGGGAAGGTGGCCAGCCCGTGACGGCACTGGTGCGGCATATCGAGCTGACGGGTGACGAGGAAAACTGGTACCGCGTGACGGGGCAGGGCCGCATGGCGCTGCGGGACTTTGGCGCCGTGCTGATGCGCAAGGACCCGCCGTTCGACAGCGAGTATTTTTACGCCACACACCTGCTGGAGCAGGCGGAACGCGAAGGTGCGCGGGTGTTCAACAAGCCCCGTGCACTGCGCGACCACCCCGAAAAGCTGGCGCTGATGGAGTTCGCCGAGTTCGCGCCGCCGACGCTGGTGACGCGCTCGCCCGAGGCCATCCGGCATTTCCATGCGCAACACGGTGACATCATCCTCAAGCCGCTGGACGGTATGGGGGGCATGGGTATTTTCCGCGTGGGCGCCGATGGCATGAACCTGGGCTCGATCGTCGAAACCCTCAACCAAGGAGGAACCACCACGGTGATGGTCCAGCGCTACCTGCCCGAGATCGTGGACGGTGACAAACGTCTGCTGCTCATCGGTGGCAAGGCGGCGCCTTTCTGCCTGGCGCGCATACCGCAAGGCAACGAGGTGCGTGGCAATCTGGCCGCCGGTGGCAAGGGCGTGGCACGCCCCCTGACCGACAGCGACTGGCGCATTGCCAACGCCATAGCGCCCCGGCTGGCCGAGCGGGGTTTGCTGCTCGTGGGGCTGGATGTGATCGGCGACAAGGTGACCGAGGTCAACGTGACCAGCCCGACGTGCTTCCAAGAGATCCATCAGCAGACGGGCTTTGACGTGCCCGCCATGTTCGTGGATGCGCTGGAGGCGGCGCTGGCATGAGCGGTCTGTGGCGATGGCCGGGCCCGTGGTTGCGCGCAGGTTTCTGGCTTCTGGTGTTGGCGGTGGTGACGCTTTCGTTGACGCCGGTGGAGCATTTGCCGCCGCAGGTGTTCGACATCTGGGACAAGGCGCAGCACGCTTTTGCGTTTGCCGTTCTCGCGTGGATGGGGTTGTGGGCCTACCCGCTGCGGCGTTGGCAGCTGTTGGCGGGTTTGCTGTTGCTGGGCGGAGCCATCGAGCTGGCCCAGGCAGCTACTGGCTGGCGCTATGGCGAATGGGCCGATTTGTTCGCTGATGTGGTGGGCGTGATGGCTGGTGCAGCGGCTTGGGCTGCCCTCAGTGCCCGGCTGACTTTGAAAACAGGTTGATCAACAGCACCCCGGCGATGATGAGCGCCATGCCCGCCAAGCCCGGGCCGTCGATGCGCTGCCCATAGACGAAGAACGCCACCACGGTGATGAGCACGATGCCCAGGCCTGACCAGATGGCATAGGCAATGCCGACAGGCACCGTGCGCAGCACCAGGGCCAGGCAGTAGAACGCCGTGGCGTAGCCCACAGCCACCACCACTGACGGCCACAGCCGCGTGAAGCCGTCACTGGCCTTGAGCGCCGACGTGCCAATGACCTCGGCCACGATGGCAAGCCCCAGGGCCAGGTAGGCGTTCATGGGTGTTTTCCTTACAGTTTTTCGGTCTCGCCGGCCTTGGGCTGCCACTTCATCAGGCGCTTTTCGATGCGCCCGACGATGGCGTCAAGCGCCAGGGCGAACGCCGTGAGCACGAGGATGCCCGCCATCACGGTGTTGATGTCGAAGGTGCCCTCGGCCTGCAGGATGAGGTAGCCCACGCCCT
>CBKZAG010000281.1:0-3661 GCA_966692625.1 uncultured Comamonadaceae bacterium | reverse complement strand
AGGTTGATGCCACGCAGCACCTGCGTGGCGCCGTAACCGGCATGCAGGTTGTGAACCTCCAGCAATCTCATGTCGCAGTCCTCCCGAGGTAGGCCGCCACCACGTCCGGATTAGCGCGAACGCTCGCAGGGTCACCTTGGGCCAGATTGCGGCCCAGGTTCATGACGACGAGCCGACGGCACAGGTTCATCACCAGTCCCATGTGGTGCTCCACCAGCAGCACCGTGAGGCGGTGCGCCGCACTGATGCGCTGCACCAGCTCGCCGTGTGTCAGTCCGCCGGCGGGCTCGTCCAGCAGCAGCAGGCGCGGTTCGGAGGCCAGCGCTCGGGCGATCTCCACACGCTTCTGGGTGGGGTACGGCAAGGCGCCAGCCGGCTCAAAGGCACTCGCCTGCAGATCCAGCTCGGTCAGGATGGCGTGGCAACGCTCGGCCAGGTCCCTCTCGGCACGCGCCGTGCGGTACGGCTGGCACAGACTTGAGATGAGACCCTGGTGTGCGTGGTGGTGCGTGCCCAGCATCACGTTTTCCAGCACCGTCATGCCGGGGTACAGGCCGACGTTCTGGAAGGTGCGCGCGATGCCTGCGGCGATCACCTGGCGCGGATGCAGCGTGTCGATGGCGCTGCCCTCGAAGTGGATGCTGCCGCCCGCGATGTCGTACAGGCGTGTGATGCAGTTGAACAGCGTGGTTTTTCCAGCACCGTTCGGGCCGATCAGGCCGCAGATCTCACCCGGCTGCAGCGCCAGGTTCACATCGGCGAGCGCTTGCACGCCGCCGAAGCGCACGCTGACTTGCCGCACGTCGAGCAGGGGCGGGGGCGCCGCCGCCGCCGCGTCCATGGGAGCTTCCATGCTTGTCTCCATATTGTTGTTCAGCACCGGTGCGAGGCAGGTCAACCCTTCGCGAGGGCCAGGGCGAATTCGTGGCGTGCGCGGGCACCGTGGATGTGTTCGTAGTCCGGAACGGGCGTGGTATCACCCGGTTCGAGATGAAGCTCAATGAAGGTTGGGCCGTCTGCATTCAACAGCGCTTTGGCCCTGGCTGCGAAGTCGGGCAGTTCGGAGAACGATTCGGCATGGCGGTACCCGGCGCTGCGCGCGATGCCGGCGAAATCGAGCACGCCTTGTGCCGGGATGGGGTGTCCGCCGTTGGCCTCGTAGCTGCCGTTGCGCGAAACGAAGTGGATGAGGTTCTTGGGCGTGGCCCCGGCGACGGTGACCAGCGTACCGAGGTTCATCAGCAAGCTGCCGTCGCCGTCAAGCACCACGATGCGCCGCTGCGGCATGGCCAATGCCAGGCCGAGCGCATGGGACGAGGCCAGCCCCATCGCACCCACGGCCACGTAGTTCAGCGGATGGGGGCGGATGGCGAACCACTCGAAGGCGGACGAGTAAGTGGACACCACGATGTCGTGGGGCAAAAGGTCGGCGAGCAGCCGGAAGCACGTGTCACGTTTCATGGCTTAGGCACTGGGGTAGCGGGTAATGAGCACGGTGAGGGGTTCGCTGCGTTCGAAGGCACGCGTGAGAGCCGGTGCGATGGCGGCTGCTTCATCGTCATTGCGCGCCAGCTGCCAAGGCATGCCCAGCGCCTCTATCAGGGGGATCATCCGATTGACGCCATAGTTGGCGGACTGCTGTGGATCCTCCGGCGCATCCGCGAACAGCAGGCCGACCAGCATGCAGATCGGCTGGTGGTACTCCATCGCGATGGCGCGTATGGCGTTCATCGACGCCAGGAAGCCCGTGTACTGGATGAGGATGGCCGCACGTTTGCCGCCGGCCAGGAGTCCGGCACAGATGCCGACGGCTTCCTCCTCCCGGCATACCCGAACCAGCTTGAGTTGCGTGTCTTTGGCCAGCGGGCGCAAGACACCTTCGGAAGTGGTCAGGTCGGGAACGGAAATGACGTACTCGAGCCCTGCGGCCTTGAGGGCGTTCAGTATGGATGCGCCGCTAAGCTGTGTTTTGTCGTTCATTGGTACTCCACCCACACGCTCTTGGTCTGCAGGAACTCGCGCACGGCCTCCTGGCCGTTCTCCCGGCCGAAGCCAGATTTCTTGAAGCCGCCCAGCGGGGTCATGCTGCTCACCCCGCGGTAACTGTTGATCCAGACCGTGCCCGCTTCTAGCGCCTTGTGCAGCCGCAGCGCGCGCTCCAGATCGCGGGTCCACACTCCAGACGCCAGGCCAAAGGGGGAATCGTTGGCGATGGCCACCGCCTCGGCCTCGGTTTCGAAGCGCATCACGGCCAGCACGGGCCCGAAGACCTCTTCCCGCCACACCCGCATCGATGGACTGACGCCGGTGAAAATCGTGGGAGGCATGAACCAGCCCCTGAAAGCACAGCTCGCGGGAAGTTTGCCTTGGAAAGCATGGACGGCTCCCTGCTCGTGCGCGTCGAGCAGGTGCGACTGGATCATTTCGAACTGGGTGCGGGTCGTGATCGGCCCCATCGTGGTACTGGCGGATAGCGGGTCTCCGATGACTATTTCGCGAGTCAGGGCGATGAGGCGCTGCAAGAACGCGTCGTAGATGCCCGCCTGCAATAGAAGCCGCGAACCGGCGACGCAGGACTGGCCGCTGGAAGAAAAGATGCCGGCGCAGACCGTGGGAACGGCCCGGTCCAGGTCCGCATCGTCGAACACGATGACCGGCGACTTGCCGCCAAGCTCCATCACTGTCGGTTTCAGGTGCTTTGCGGCGAGCGTTGAGACGGCCCGCCCGCCCGCCTCACCGCCGGTGAAGGTGACTTTCTCGACACGCGGATCCGCCACCAGCGCCTCGCCGACCTCGTGCCCGTAGCCGGTGACCACGTTCACCACGCCTGCCGGAAACCCCGCCTCGGTCACCAGCTTGGCAAAGTGAAGCGTGGAGACCGACGCATGCTCGGATGGTTTGACGATGGCCGTGCAGCCGGCAGCCAGCGCAGGCGCGAGCTTCCACGAGGCGATGACCAGAGGGGAGTTCCAAGGGGTAATGGCGAGGACCACGCCCACCGGCTCATGGCGCGTGAAGTTGAACACGCCGTTGCGGTCGACCGGGATGACTTCGCCCTCGAGCTTGTCGGCCAGTCCGGCGAAGTAACGCCAATGCTGAGGAAGGTAGGCGTATTGCTTGCGCAGTTCGGTGATGGGTTTTCCATTGTCGTGGGCGTCCATCTGCGCGAGCAGCTCCGCGTCGCGTTCCAGGAGGTCCGCCAGGCGGAATATGAGGGATCCCCGCTGGGTGGGCGAGAGTTTGGCCCATGGGCCTCGCAGCGCTTCATGTGCAGCCGCTGCCGCCATTGCTGCATCCTCCGCGCTCCCGCGGGGAATCATCGCCCACGTTTCTTCAGTTGCGGGACTCAGCGAGTCTATCCACTCGCCACGGCAGGGGTCGTGCGCCCTGCCACCGATCTGCATCGGGTATCGTGCTGCTTCGATTTGCTTTGACATTATTCCAACATTCGGACTTCAGATGGCCGGTACTTTGCTTTGCTCGGTTTGCCAACGCAAAGTTAATGTCATTAGTTCCGTATGTTGGACTCTGATGAGTCGTTTCTATATAGGGTCGTTGCCGTAAGGTTCATGTTTCAACCGGTCGGAGGTTATGGGGACAGCAGAGTTGCCGCAGAATGCGGAACCATGTCCACCTTGCCCGACAGGTCCGCTTTGACCCC
>CBKZAG010000280.1:0-3661 GCA_966692625.1 uncultured Comamonadaceae bacterium | reverse complement strand
CTCTTTGACGTGCTGCAGGCCCACGAGCAGTTGGCCCAACTGCCCGCCCTGGCCGAAAACGCCGACCCCGACCTGATGCGTCAGGTGCTGGAAGAGGCCGGCAAGTTCGCGGGCGAAGTGGTGGCCCCGCTCAACCGCGACGGCGACGAGATAGGCGCGCAGTGGAAGGCAGGCAGCGTGACCATGCCCCCGGGGTTTCGCGACGCCTACCAGGCCTTCTGGCAGGCGGGCTGGCCCGCCCTGTCGGCGGCGCCCGAAGACGGCGGCCAAGGCCTGCCCACCGTGCTGGAAATGGTGCTGTACGAATGGCTGAGCGCCGCCAACCACGGCTGGACCATGGCCCCCGGCCTGCTGCACGGCGCCTACGAATGCATCAAGCACCACGCCAGCGACGAGCTCAAGGCCCGATATCTGGAGAAAGTGGCCACGGGCGAATGGCTCTCGACCATGTGCCTGACCGAACCCCATGCAGGCAGCGACCTGGGCCTGGTGCGCACCAAGGCCGTGCCGCAGGCCAACGGCAGCTATCGCCTGAGCGGCACCAAGATCTTCATCTCGGGCGGCGAGCACGACCTCACCGACAACATCGTGCACCTGGTGCTGGCCCGCCTGCCCGACAGCCCGCCCGGACCCAAGGGCCTCTCGCTGTTCCTGGTGCCCAAGTTCTACGAAGACGGCAGCCGCAGCGCCGTGGAATGCGAACGCATCGAAGAAAAGATGGGTCTGCACGGCAGCCCCACCTGCGTGATGCGCTTCGACGAAGCCACCGGCTGGCTGGTGGGCGAACATGGCAAGGGCCTCAACGCCATGTTCCTGATGATGAATGCCGCCCGCGTGCACGTGGCACTGCAGGGCGTAGGCTTGCTCGACGCCGCCTGGCAAAAGGCCCACGCCTACGCGCAGGACCGCCGCCAGATGCGCGCGCCGGGTTCCCGTGACGCCAGCCAGCCAGCAGACCCCATCATCCAGCACCCCGCCGTGCAGCGCCTGCTGGACACGCAACGCGCCTGGGTGGACGCCGGGCGCGTGCTGGCCTACGCCACCGCCATTGAGCTGGACGTGGCCAAGCACCACCCCGACGCCGCGCGCCGCCAGCAGGCCCAACAGTGGTGTGCCCTGGCCACCCCTGTGCTCAAGGCCAGCTGGACGGACCAGGCCTTCCACGGCGCCAGCGACTGCCTGCAGGTCTTCGGCGGCCACGGCTTCGTGCGCGAATGGGGCATCGAACAGATCGTGCGCGATTCGCGCGTGGCCATGATCTACGAAGGCACCAACGAAATCCAGGCCATCGACCTGCTCATGCGCAAGGTGCTGGCCGACCAGGGCGCCGGAATGTGCGCTTTGCTTGACCGCATCGGAGCCGACCTGGCGCCATCAGGCGCTGCAGACGAGCGTGCCCGCGAAGGCTTGGCCGCGCTGCGTGCCCTGCTGGAGACCATCCGCTCCGCCGGGCCCGATGCGGCCAGCAAGCTCTACCCCGTCGCTGGCGACTTCCTCCGCGTTGTCACCTTCACGCTCATGGCCTGGGCCTGGGCGCGGCTGGAGCGCTGCGCCCTGCCCCAAGAACAGGTCAAGGGTGCACGCGCCTTCGCCCGCTGGGTCTGGCCCGAGCGCGCCATGCGCCAAGGCATGGTCGAACAGGCACTGGCATGACCGGTGCAATAGACCACGTTCAAGCCGAGCGAGCACGCCCCGGTATCATGTGACCCCCTGACTCCAACCAGAACGCCCTGTCACCGATGGCCGATCAGACCACCGCCACCACCCAGTTCCGCCGCCCCACTGCCGCGCGCAAGAAGGCTGCATCATCGCCCGCGCCCGTGCGGCCCAGCGACACGGCGGTGGAAAAGGTAGACACGTCTTTCCTGGAAAGCCTGGTCGGTTACAACGCGCGCCGCGCGGCCTTGTCGGTGATTGCCGTGTTCCTCGACCGCATGGCCCCGTTCGGCCTGCGCGTGGTGGACTTTTCAGTGCTCACCCTCATCGCGCACAACCCGGGCATCACCTCGCGCCAGTTGTGCGCCGCACTCGACATCCTGCCGCCCAACCTGGTTGGCATGATCAAGGACATGGAAAAACAGGGTTGGGTGGAAAAGCGCGAGCACCCCGCCGACCGCCGTGCGCAAGGGCTGCACCTCACTGGTCTGGGCCAGCGCCTGCAAGGTGAGGCGCAGGCCGTGGTCGCCTCACTGGAAAACGAAGCCATCACCCACCTGACCGACAGCGAGCGCGTCACCCTCTTGCGCCTGCTGCAAAAGATCTACCGGCCGCGCGGCTGAAATCAGGCTGCCACGGGCATCAGGAAGTTCTGGCTGATCCGCCCGCCCAGTTCGTTCACACGGTCCAGGAACTGCGTGAGGAATGCGTGCAGGCCGGTGGACAGAATCTCGTCAATGCGCGCGTATTCCAGCTCGGAGCGCAGCTTGCCCGCGTGGCGCTCGGTCTCGGCCGAGGTGTCGTTGCTCACCGCCTCCAGGTTCACCACCACCTCGTTCAGGCAGGCCAGCAGGCTGCGCGGCATGTCGGCACGCAAGATCATCAACTCCGCCACGCGCTCAGGCGTGATCACCGTGCGGTACACCTTGCGGTACACCTCAAAGGCACTCACGCTGCGCAGAATCGCGCTCCAGTGGTAGAAGTCCAGTTCCTGGTCGGCCTCGCTGGCGGTGCCGTAAAAGTCAGACTCCACGGCGTGGAACTTCACGTCAATGAGCCGCGCCGTGTTGTCCGCCCGCTCCAGGAAGGTGCCCATGCGGTAGAAGTGGAAGGCCTCGTCGCGCAGCATGGTGCCAATGGCCACGCCACGTGACAGATGCGAGCGGAACTTCACCCATTCGAAGAATTCCGAAGGGTCCTTCTCGAACGATCGACTCTTGAGCAGGCGCTGCAGTTCCAGCCAGGTCTGGTTCTGCGTTTCCCACAGTTCGGTGGTCAGCACGCCACGCACGGCACGGGCGTTTTCGCGGGCGGCGCGCAGGCACGACACAATGCTCGACGGGTTGGACTCGTCCCGCACCATGAAGTGCAGCACGTCCTTGGGCGTGACTTCACCGTACTGGTACTGGTAGGCGGGCATCAGCTCGCTGATGCGCAACAGGCCTTCCCAGCCCACCTGGGCCACGGCGGCCGACTGGGGCAGCAGCGACGTTTGGTAGTTCACATCCAGGATGCGGGCGGTGTTTTCGGCGCGCTCGGTGTAGCGCGACATCCAGAACAGGTGATCAGCGGTTCTCGACAACATTTTCGTGTCCCCTCAGGCTTCCAGAATCCAGGTGTCTTTTGTACCGCCACCCTGTGACGAGTTGACGACCAGAGAACCCTCTTTCAATGCCACGCGCGTCAGGCCCCCTGGCACCATCTGCACCTCCTTGCCGCTGAGCACGAAGGGCCGCAGGTCGATGTGGCGCGGCGCCACGCCAGACTCCACATACGTGGGGCAGGTGGACAGGCTCAGCGTGGGCTGGGCGATGTAGCCGTCCGGCTTGGCCAACACCGCCTGGCGGAAGGCCTCGATCTCGGCCTGCGTGGCGGCAGGCCCCACCAGCATGCCGTAGCCGCCAGCGCCATGCACTTCCTTCACCACCAGGTCCTTCAGGTTGGCCAGGATGTACTTCAGGTCATCGGGCTTGCGGCCCATGTAGGTGGGCACGTTCTTCAGAAT
>CBKZAG010000279.1:0-3721 GCA_966692625.1 uncultured Comamonadaceae bacterium | reverse complement strand
TCTTCGTAGTGCAGCAACTCCACATCCTTGTGGCGCGGGTCTTCGATGATGTGACTGTACAGGCGGTTGACCGCCTGGCGCCCGCCTTCGATGGCCTGCACGAAGATGCCACCGCCGTAGCAGAGAATGCCCGTGATGCCGTTGTGCAGGTTGTGCTGCCGCGCGGACGCCAGAATGGCGTGGATGGCCTCGTCATTGCCCGGCTCCACGGCCCGGCTCACATAAAGCAGGCGCACCAGCATGTCAGTTGCTCCGGGGGATGAGCGAGAGGAATTCGCGGCGCAGGGTCGGATCTTTCAGGAACACCCCGCGCATGACCGAGTTGATCATCTTGCTGTCCATATCCTTCACGCCGCGCCAGGCCATGCAGTAGTGGCTGGCCTCCATGACGATAGCCAATCCATCGGGCTGGGTTTTTTCCTGGATCAGGTCAGCCAGTTGCACCACGGCCTCTTCCTGGATCTGCGGGCGGCCCATCACCCACTCGGCGAGTCGTGCGTACTTGCTCAGGCCGATGACGTTGGTGTGCTCGTTGGGCATGATCCCGATCCACACCTTGCCGATGACCGGGCAGAAGTGGTGGCTGCATGCGCTGCGCACCGTGATCGGGCCGACGATCATCAGCTCGTTGAGGTGCTCGGCGTTGGGAAACTCAGTGATGGTGGGCGCGGCCACGTAGCGGCCGGCGAAGACCTCCTTGAGGTACATCTTGGCCACACGGCGCGCGGTGTTGTCGGTGTTGTGGTCGTTCTCGGTGTCGATGACCATGCTGTCGAGCACACCCTGCATCTTCTCGGTGACTTCATCCAGCAAGGCGTCCAGCTCACCCGGCCGGATGAACTGCGCGATGTTGTCGTTGGAATGGAAGCGTTGCCGCGCCGCCTTGATGCGCTCGCGAATCTTCACGGACACAGGGGTGCCCTCGTCCTGGGTGGCGTCGGTCATGTTTTCTGGGGCTTTCATCAGCATCTGGGGATGCTAACACCGCCCGCAAAGGGCGCCAAGCCAAGGGGTTAAGCGCTCAGTAGCGGTGCCCGGTGAGGAAGAGCACCGCCCGCATCACGCCAAAGGCCATGCGATCCAGCACGCGCTGGTGCCATGGCCGGCCGGCAAAACGGCCAGCGTCCAGCTTGTTGCCTGCGGTACGCATGAGTATGTCCAACCGGTCGCGCAAGCTCCGGGCAAAGGCGGCGTCGGTGGTGACGACGTTGGCCTCGCGGGCCAGCAGCAGGCTCAGGGGGTCGAGGTTGGTCGAGCCGACGGTGGCCCAGCGCCCGTCAACGACGGCCACCTTGGCATGCAGTGCACTGGGGGCGTATTCGTGGATGTCCACCCCGGCGGCCAGGAGCCGGTGATAGACGGGGCGGGCCGCGTGGTACTGCAGAAAATGCTCGTACTTGCCCTGCAGCAGAAGCCGCACTCGCACCCCCCTTTGCGTGGCCAGCACCAGCGCCCGGCGCAGCCGCCGCCCGGGAATGAAGTAAGCGTTCGCGATGACGATCTCGCGGCGCGCCTCACCAATAGCTTTGAGGTAGGCCCGTTCAATGTCGTGCCGGTGGTGAACGTTGTCGCGCAACACCAGCGCTGCAAGCGCGGCTTTTTCCTTGCCGCCGCGCGGTGGCAGTTCGGGCCAGTCTTCGGGCCGCAACTGGGGCAAGGCCTCGCGCAGGGCCAGCCAGGCGGCGCGGAATTCCCGCTGGCGCGCGCTGCGCACTGCCTGCAGCCGCCACCACAGTTGCTCCATCGTCTCCAGCATGTCAGCCACCAGTGGCCCGCTCACTTGCAGGGAAAAATCCAGCCGGGGTTCGGACAAGTGGCCCAGCGCCACGTCGTCCCTGTCGTCGATGATGTTGATGCCGCCGCAGAAGCCCAGCACGCCATCGACCACGCATAGCTTGCGGTGCAGCCGCCGCCAGCGGCTGGGTATCAGCAACCCGAACTTGCCCAGCGGTGCATAGATGCGCCACTGGACACCGGCACGGCTCAACCGTTGCGCCCACTCGGCGGGCAGGCCTGGGGTGCCGATGCCGTCGACCACCAGCCGCACGGTCACACCGCGCAGGGCAGCGCGCTCCAGGGCCTGCGCCACCTGCAGGGCGCTGTTCGCGAATTCGAAGATGTAGGTTTCCAGGTGCACCAGTTGCCGCGCCCGGTCCATGGCTCGCACCAGCGAGGGAAACAGCTCCTCACCGCCTTCAAGCAAGCGCAACCCGTGGCCGGAACGCAGGGGAGCCTTCACGCCAGCGCCAGCTCCGCGATCAGGGGCAGGTGGTCGGACATGCGCGCCCAGGCCTTGCCGTGCGGCACGTGTGCGGCCACTGGGCGCAGCCCCCGCACGTACACACGGTCCAGGTGCAGCAACGGCAGGCGCGACGGGTAGGTCGCCAACCGGATGTCCTCAAAGGTACGCAAACCGAAGGCCGCCATGGGCTGGTGCAGGCGCACACCCCAATCGTTGAAATCTCCCGCCACGATCAGCGGGGCGCCACCCGGCACCTCGCGCTCCACAAAGCGGCGCAGTTGCTCGATCTGGCGCTCCCGGCTGGCATGGATGAGCCCCAGGTGCACCACGATCACGTGGACCGGGCAGCCGTCCACCTGCACCGTCACGTGCAACAGGCCGCGCTGCTCGAACCGGTGATCCGAAACGTCCTGGTGGCCATGCCCCAGCACGGGCCAGCGTGACAGCAAGGCATTACCATGCTCGCCATGACGGGTGACGGCGTTGGTGCGGTAGATGGCCTCGTAACCCTCGGGCGCAAGGTACGCCGCCTGCCCGGCCTGCGGCCAGTGCCGAAAGCGGTTCTGCAGCTTGTGGTGGTAGGAACGAACCTCCTGCAGACAGACGATGTCGGCGTCGAACTGCTCCACGGCATGCAGCAGATTGTGGATTTCCAGCCGGCGCACCGGCCCCAGGCCCTGCACGCCCTTGTGGATGTTGTAGGTGACCACGCGCAAAGTGCTCATGGCTGCATCATGCCACCGCGTTCCCGCCGCTGGCGCTGGCCGGTACCCGGCGAACGGGCAGGCGGATCTGCACGACGTATTCGCCCTCGCTGGAGGTGTAGGTCTTGAAACGGGCCTCGGCGTCGAAATGCAGGTCCAGGCGTTCCCGGATGTTGTCCATGGCCATGTGGTTGCCGTTGGAAGCCTGGATGCCTCGGCCAGGCGGCGGAACCGGGTTGCGCACGAACAGCGTCAGGTACCCGCCGTCCTCGTAGGCCTCGACGGTGATTTCGGCTCCGTCGACGCAGGGCTCCACCCCGTGGCGCACCGCGTTTTCCACCAGAGGCTGCAACAGGAGTGGCGGCACCAGGGCGTCGCCAGGGGCGGCGTCACACAGCCAGCGCACGCGCAGCCGCGGCCCGAAGCGCACGCCCTCCACCGCCACATAGGCACGCGCCACGGCCAGTTCATGCTGCAAGGGCACCAGTGACCGGCTGTCTGCCAGCAAGGCACGCAACAGGTCTGACAGGTCGTGCAGCATCTCTTCCGCGCGGCGCGGCTCGTCACGCACCAGAGAGAGCACGCTGTTGAGGCTGTTGAACAGGAAATGCGGCTGGATGCGCGCCTGCAAGGCCATCAGCCGCGACTCCGCCCAGGCGGGCGACAGGCGGTGGTGCCGCCAGTTGAAATAGAACAGCACAGCACTCGCCGTGGCAAACGCCACCCAGGCAACGCGAAACGGGTCCCCCATGGGGGCGGAAAGGGCCCAGCCCAG
>CBKZAG010000278.1:0-3746 GCA_966692625.1 uncultured Comamonadaceae bacterium | reverse complement strand
GCCACGATGCGCTCAACCGGCAGCGGCTCCATGATCACGCCGGTGGAAAACGGCAGCACCTGCTGCGGCTGCAGCCCCAGTTGGGCGGCCAAGGCGTCGCAGGTCTGGCGGGCGTGAGCCAGGCCCGGCGCACCAGTGCCCGCGTTGGCGTTACCAGTGTTGATGACCATGGCACGGATGGCGGACGACGCGGCCAGGTGCTCACGGCACACCTGCACGGGTGCCGCACAGTAACGGTTCTGCGTGAAGACGCCGCCCACGGCAGAGCCTTCGTCCAGCAGGAAAACGGTGAGGTCCTTGCGGTTGGCCTTGCGCACCCCCGCTTCGGCCACGCCGATGCGCACGCCCGGTACGGGCAGAAGGCTTGCCGCTTCGGGGGCGGTCCAGTTCACAGCCATGGTGGAACTCCGGTGGGACTGTCAGTGATGAATGGAATGGCGGCCTGGCTCAAGAGAGCTTGCCGTGGCATTGCTTGTACTTCTTGCCGCTGCCGCAGGGACAGGGGTCGTTGCGGCCCACGCGCGGCACCTCGGCCACAGCGGTGCCACCCAGCAAGCCCTGGTCAGCGGTGGTCTCGGCCTCGCCGGTCTCGGTGGGCGCGGTGTAGGTCACGTTGCTCAGGTGCTCGGCCTGCGCTTCCATTTGCTCGGCAGCGGTATTCACCTGCTCGGGCGTCTGCACTCGCACGTTCAGCAGGATGCGGGTGACTTCGTTTCGCACCATGTCGAGCAACTGGGCGAAGAGCTGAAAGGCCTCGCGCTTGTATTCCTGCTTGGGCTGCTTCTGAGCGTAGCCGCGCAGGTGGATGCCCTGACGCAGGTAGTCCAGCGCGCTGAGGTGGTCGCGCCAGTGGCTGTCGATGTTCTGCAGCAGCACCACGCGCTCGAAGTTGGTGAAGTTCTCACGCCCCACCAGTTGCACCTTGGCGTTGTAGGACGCATTGGCCGCAACCACCACCTTTTCGACGATGTCCTCGTCGGTGATTTCGCTGGAGCCCTCGACCTCTTTGGTCAGGGCCAGTTCGAGTCCCCAGGTTTCGGCCAAGGTCTTCTCAAGGCCAGGCAGATCCCACTGCTCTTCGACGCTGTCGGCGGGCACGTATTCCCGCACCACGTCGGTCAGACAGCCTTCGCGCAACGCCGCGATCTGGGCCGCCATGTCCTGCGCATCGATGATGTCGTTACGCTGCTGGTAGATGACCTTGCGCTGGTCGTTGGAGACGTCGTCGTACTCCAGCAGTTGCTTGCGGATGTCGAAGTTGCGGGCTTCGACCTTGCGCTGTGCGCTTTCGATGCTGCGGGTGACGATTCCTGCCTCAATGGCTTCGCCCTCGGGCATCTTCAGGCGGTCCATGATGGCGCGCACGCGGTCGCCCGCGAAGATGCGCATGAGCGGATCGTCCAGGCTCAGGTAGAAGCGGCTGGAGCCCGGGTCGCCCTGGCGGCCGGCACGGCCGCGCAGCTGGTTGTCGATACGGCGACTCTCGTGGCGCTCGGTGGCAATGATGCGCAGGCCGCCCAAGGCCTTGACCTTCTCGTGATCGGCCTGCCACTGTGCGCGAGCAGCTTCGATCTTCTTGGCCTTGGCGGCTTCATCCAGCGAAGCATCGGCCTCAATGGCCAGGATCATCTTTTCCAGGTTGCCACCCAGCACGATGTCGGTGCCACGGCCCGCCATGTTGGTGGCGATGGTGATGGCGCCGGGCCGGCCTGCCTGCACGATGATGTCCGCTTCGCGGGCGTGCTGCTTGGCGTTCAGCACCTCGTGCGGGAGCTTCTCTTTTTTGAGGAGCTCGGAGATGATCTCGGAGTTCTCGATGGAGGACGTGCCGACCAGGACTGGCTGTCCACGCTCGTGGCATTCACGGATGTCCTGGATGGCGGCCTGGTACTTCTCGGGCGTGGTCTTGTAGACGCGGTCGAGCTCGTCTTTGCGCTGGCTGGAGCGGTTGGGCGGGATCACCACCGTTTCCAGGCCGTAGATTTCCTGGAATTCGTAGGCCTCGGTATCGGCCGTGCCGGTCATGCCTGCCAGCTTGTTGTACAGACGGAAGTAGTTCTGGAAGGTAATGGACGCCAGCGTCTGGTTTTCGGGCTGGATCTGCACACCTTCCTTGGCCTCCACGGCCTGGTGCAGGCCGTCGCTCCAGCGGCGGCCTGCCATGAGGCGGCCGGTGAACTCGTCAACGATGACAATCTCGCCGTTCTGCACCACGTAGTGCTGGTCGCGGTGGTAGAGGTGCTGGGCCTTGAGCGCCGTGACCAGTTGGTGCATGAGCACGATATTGGACGGGTCGTAGAGCGAAGCGCCTTCGGGCAGCAGACCAGCCTGGCCGAGCAACGCCTCGGCGTTTTCGTGGCCGCGCTCGGTCAGGTGTATCTGGTGGGCTTTTTCGTCCACGGTGAAGTCGCCGGGCTTGGTGACGCCTTCGCCGGTGCGCGGGTCTTCCTCGCCCTCCTGGAGCACCAGGCGAGGCACCAGCTGCTTGATGGCCACGTACATCGAGGTGTGGTCTTCGGCCTGACCGCTGATGATCAGCGGTGTGCGAGCTTCGTCGATGAGGATGGAGTCCACCTCGTCCACGATGGCGAAATTGAGCCCGCGCTGGACGCGGTCCACGGCCTCGTAGACCATGTTATCGCGCAGGTAGTCGAAGCCGTATTCGTTGTTGGTGCCGTAGGTGATGTCGGAGGCGTAGGCCGCCTGCTTTTCCTCGCGCGGCATCTGCGGCAGGTTGATGCCCACGCTCAGCCCCAGCCAGTTGTAGAGGCGGCCCATCCACTGCGCGTCACGGGTGGCCAGGTAGTCGTTGACCGTGACCACGTGCACACCCTTGCCCGACAGGGCATTGAGGTACACCGGCAGCGTGGCGGTCAGCGTCTTTCCCTCTCCCGTGCGCATTTCAGCAATCTTGCCGCTGTGCAGGGCGATGCCGCCGATGAGCTGCACGTCGAAATGGCGCATCTTCATGACGCGCTTGCTGGCTTCGCGCACGGTGGCAAAAGCTTCGGGCAACAGGGCGTCCAGCGTTTCGCCGTTGGCGACACGCTGCTTGAACTCGGCGGTCTTGGCCTGGAGTTGTTCGTCGGTGAGTTTTTCGAACTGCGCCTCCAGCCCGTTGATGCGCGCCACCGTCTTGCGGTAGGTTTTGAGCAGGCGGTCGTTGCGGCTGCCGAAAATTTTGGTCAGGAATTGGATGGCCATAAGAACAGCACCACCGCGCGCGCACGTGCGTCACGCGATGGCAGGATGCTTCTCTCAGAACTTGCTTGGAAATACGCCAAGCCGTCGTCGGCGCTTTTCACCGTAACCGGACATTTTAGCGGCGCGGCACGGAGCACCTCTGCAGGGGGCTTTCAGGCTCGCGCGAGCGCCTCGCGCACGGCAGGCAACTGGCGCCGGGACACCTGCAGGCGCTCATCCACACCATCCAGGCGCAGCACCCAGCCGTCACCTTCGTCAGTGCACGCGTCCCCCTGACCCGACACTTCGCTGGCACGTTCCAGGGCGCGAAGGCAACGGCGCGCCACCAAAGCGTTGCGGTGGATGCGCAACAGGCGCTGGGGGTGCGCCTGCTCCAGCTCCTGCAAGGAGCCGTCGTACAGCCAGGACCGCTCGGGCGTGCGCACGGTAACGTACTTGAGCTCGGCCTTGAGGTAGATGACATCGTCCAGTGGCACCCTTTCCGTCCGCCCCCGGTCGTGGATGAGCAGAAAGGCATCCGCAGACGAGTCCTGCGGACGGGC
>CBKZAG010000277.1:0-3752 GCA_966692625.1 uncultured Comamonadaceae bacterium | reverse complement strand
AGTCACAGTCATCGGCGCCGGCAACATGGGCTCGGCCTTCGTCAAACAACTCGTTCGTGCAGGCCACCAGGTCAGCGTGACGGCGCGCGACAGCGCCAAGGCCGCGCAGGTTGCCGCAGCCAACCCTGGGGCCCAAGCGGTTGCCACCGCGGGCGCAGCAGTCGGAGCCGACGCCATCGTGCTGGCAACTGGTTACGGCGATGCTGTTGCAGCGCTTGAGGCAGTGGGCAGCGTCCAGGGACAGGTCGTCATCGACATCACCAACCCGCTGACCGCCGACTACATGGGCTTGACTCTGGGTCACAGCACCTCCGCCGCCGAGGAAATTGCCAAGGCCGTACCGGGCGCTGAAGTGGTCAAAGGCTTCAACACGGTGTTCGCTCAGGTGCTCAACGAAGGTGCGGACTTTGGCAACGACCGCAAGGTCACAGTCTTCGTCGCCAGCGACAGCGAGCGGGCCAAGCAGACCGCGAGCGCTCTTGCCGAGAGCATGGGCTTCGACGTGGTAGATGCGGGCGGTCTGAAGAATGCACGCTACCTCGAACCGCTGGCAGGTCTGAACATCTACCTCGGCTATGGCGCTGGCTTGGGCACTGCGATTGCGCCCACCTGGATCTACAAGGCCTGAAATCTGCAACACGACATTCGGAGATCATCATGAGCAACTCACTTTTGAACCGAGTACTCGGTACTGACAACAGTACCGGCGCTCTGGCCCTGCGCATTCCCGTGGGCATCATCTTTGCAGCGCACGGCGCACAGAAGCTGTTTGGCTGGTTCGGCGGCTACGGCCTGGAAGGCACCGGCCAGTTTTTTGGCTCCATCGGCCTGAACCCAGGTTACCTGATGGCCTTGTTGGCCGGCGCCGCTGAGTTCTTCGGTGGCCTGGCGCTGGTAGTGGGCTTGCTGGTTCGCCCAGCAGCCGCAGCCCTCGCCTTTGCCATGCTGATTGCCATCTTCTCGGTGCATGTGGGCAACGGCTTCTTCGTTGACAAGGGCGGCTACGAATATGCACTCGCCTTGTTTGCCGCGTCTTTGTCTCTGCTGTTCAGCGGCGCGGGGCGCTTCTCGGTTGACCGCGCGATCATCGGAGAACGCTGATGGCACGCTTGCCCAGCCTGTTTGTATCGCATGGTGCCCCCACCTTTGCGCTTGAGCCCGGTCTGGCCGGGCCGCGGCTGACCGCGCTGGGCCGATCACTGCCCCGCCCGCAAGCGGTACTGGTAGTCTCTCCTCACTGGATGACGCCCACACCGCGCGTTGGTACCTCGATGCAGCCTGCAACGATTCACGACTTCGGCGGCTTCGCCCCGGCGCTTTATCGGCTCAGCTATCCAGTACAGGGGCACGCTGAGTTGGCACAACGCACGATTGAGCGGTTGAATCTGGCGGGGTGGTCTGCCCAAGCTGACGAAAGGCGCGGGCTTGACCATGGTGCATGGGTACCGTTGTTGCACTTGTTCCCCGATGCAGATGTTCCAGTGTTCCAGGTGTCGATGCCCTCACAGCTGGATGCACAACGCGCGTGGACGTTTGGGCAAGCGCTGGCCCCGCTGGCTGACGAAGGCGTGCTCATCGTCGGCTCGGGAAGCCTCACGCACAACCTGTACGAGTTTCGTTTGGGTCATGGGAATGACGAAGCCTACGTGACAGCATTTGCCGCCTGGGTGCGCGACGCAGCCGAGCGAGGTGACAAAGCACGCCTGCTGCGAACGCTGGACGATGCCCCCGCCGCCCGACGCGCTCACCCGTCAACGGAGCACTTTTGGCCGCTGCTGGTGGCCGCAGGTGCGGCCGATACGCTCGGCGGCACCTTGCCAGCCACGGTGATCGAAGGCGGCATCGCCCACGGCATGCTGGCCATGGATTCGTATGCGTTCGGTCTGACCGACACGCCTCATTGATCAAAGGATGCCTGATGAAAACCGATCTGATCATTCAACGCCCTGCGACAACAGATGGTGCCGAATTGCTTTTGTTGTTTCACGGCGTGGGCTCCAGCGCCGAAGATTTGGCTCCGCTGGGTCAAGCACTGGCTTCGAAGCGACCGAACGCGTGGATCGTTAGCGCACGCTCGCCGGACCAATCGGATTTTGGACATGGTTGGCAGTGGTTCTCTGTTCAAGGGGTGACCGAGGCGAACCGCCCGCAGCGCGTCGCAACGGCTATGCCTGCGTTCTTGGAACGGATTGGCGCATGGCAGAAAGAAACGGGGGTAACGCCTCAACGCACCACGCTGACCGGCTTCTCGCAAGGCGCCATCATGGCCCTTGAGTCCACCCAACTGTCCAGCCGGGCAAACAGCGCCGTTCGCGTGATCGCTATAGCTGGACGATTCGCTCAAGCACCGCGTCTTGCGCCTCAAGGCGTTGCGGTTCATCTGATGCACGGTGAGCAAGACCAGGTGATGCCAATTCAATTGGCCGTGGACGCCGACCAGGCTTTGCGTGCACTGAGGGCAAGCTCGACCCTTGACCGCTTCACAAACCTGGGCCACGGAATAGACGCACGGGTGGTGGATGCCATTGCCAGGCGAATGGCACCCTGAACAAGGAATGCACCTCATGAGCGTCGTCAATGCAACCCGGATTCGTTTTGGAGAAGACTGTACGACGCTGTCATGGGGAACAGTCTCCGCGATCGTGTTGCCAGTGGAGCCTTTCGCGATAGCCACGACACTGTTTCGTCACGAACCACCCGCGCCTGGCGAAATCGAGCGGGCCATCGACGTGGTAGAAGATGCATTGACCACCACGGGCCTGAAGCAGGTCGGGCGCGGCGACCTCCTTGCCATTGAACCGTTGTTGCTCGATCTGCTGGGTTTGCGCCTCGCGGGCGAACGTTGTACGCGTGAAGCGGTGGAGGCTCAGTTTCAACAGCTGGCCTCTTTGTCTTTGGGATACCCGGGCAAGCAGTTAGAGCCAATCACGCCACCCGAGTCGGCAGCCATGCTGCTGATCTTGCGTGAATGCATGCACCACCTGGGCTACGAATTTGTTGTGCACGAGGGCCCTTGACATGCCTCGCGGTGCCGCGAGGCTCTGTTGGCTCACCGTCCACTTGGCGCTTCAGCGCTCCAGGAAAGAGCGTAAGTCTTGGGTGAACTTCAGCGGGTTCTTGAACATCAAGAAGTGGTCGCCCTGTTCTGCGGCTGTATAGGAGTACAACTGCGCGCCCTGCACCACCGACTTCGCCCATCGCTGGCTGGGGAAGTTATTGCTTTCCTCACCAGAGAAGATGGCTGTCGGAATATTGATCTTGTGTCGAACCACATCGCGCCAGTCATTGACGGTGTGATTGAACAGCACCCTGGCAAGCGCTGCAGGGTCGTTCTTGATGAACGCGGCTGCGAAACTTTCCGAGTTCTGGTAGAACGGCGAATCCATCTGTTGCGAGCGCTCGAACACCTTCAAATCGGTGACGAGCGCGTTCACCGGTCCGCCTGCTGTGAAGGCCGCAACCATCCTCTCAGGTGACGTTGTGGTGCCTCCAGCATCGCGCCGTTCCTGCTCTGACCAATCAGCGTGAGCATAAATGCTTATCGGTTCGTCGACGAAGACGACTTTGCTCATTGAGTCCGTGCCGAAGAGGTCGATGTAGCTCCACAGTATTGCCGCTCCCATTGAGTGCCCCACATAGGCGGCTGACTTGAGGCGCAAGTGTTGAGCCAGTTCGTGCACGTCCATCGAATGACGTGCGATGCGTCCACCGAATTCGACCTTCTGCGATAGCCCCTGGTTACGCGGGTCGAG
>CBKZAG010000276.1:0-3759 GCA_966692625.1 uncultured Comamonadaceae bacterium | reverse complement strand
CTGCGCCCAGGCCCGCGCCTTCTTCAGCCGCCCCTACGGCAACTGGCTCGACCGTGCGTTTGCCAGCGACGCCAGCGTGCACACCATGATGACCGCGGCCAAGACCCTGCTCGACGCCAACGACACCATGAACCCCAACCGCCTGCCCTACAAGAAAGCCCCATGATGAACGGAACCGCCCCCCTGGAAGAACGGCTGGACTTTCTGGACCGTTGCACGCGCTGTTCACAGTGCAAGTTCGTGCCAACCCCCCGGAGCCAGAAGCACGCCTCGGCCTGCCCCAGCATGGACTTCGTCGAATACCACGCCGGCAGTGCCAGCGGCCAGCTCATCATGGCCTCGGGCATCGCGCACGGAGAGTTCGGCTATTCGCCGGGTCTGCTCGACGCCATGAGCGCTTGCACCATGTGCGGCACCTGCGATGTGTCCTGCAAGATCAACTTCGGCGAAAGCGTCGAACCGCTGGATGGCCTGTATGCCCTGCGCGCGCGCGTCGTGGCCGACGGTCAATCGCCCAAGCGCCACCGCGAACTGATGGACAGGATCGCCGCAGAAGGCAACAGTGCGGGCCACCCCCACGCCCTGCGCAGCGCATGGGCCAACGGATTGGACCTGGGACACCGCTGCGATGTGCTGCTGCACGTTGGCAGCACGCTGTCCTACGACAGCGGCAAACACGCCGCGCTGCGCGCCATCGTCCAGACCCTGCAGACCGCCGGGGTCCGAGTGGGTTACCTGGGGCAGAACGAAGGCTCGTGCGGGGCACTTGCGTTTGACCTGGGCTACCAGGCCCAGTCGCTGGATCTGGCCCGGACCTTTATGTCGCAAGTGGCCCAATCGGGCGCCGCGACAGTGGTCACCTTCTCGTCATCGGCCATTGCTGCGTACCGGTCTTTCTACCCGCGCATGGGTCTGTCCTTCGGCAATGTGAGGACGCTGCACATCACCGAGTACCTGCAGCAGCAGATCACGGCGGGTGTACTGGAGCTCACCCCGTCAAGCACCCACGCCGGTCAGACCGTGGCGTTCCACGACACCTGCAAATCGGGTCGCCTGAGCGAACCGTGGGAACGCAAGAACCTGAATGTCGTTCGCAAGATGGGCGGCTACTACGCCAGCGAGGAGCGGGACACGATGCTGTTCGGCAACGGCGGCAACTACGAAGCGCCGCGTGAGCTGCTGAAGCTGATGGGCATTGACGTGGCCGAACTGGAACGCAACCGCGCTGCCAGCTACTGCTGCGGCGCGGCCGGCGGCGTCAAGGAAACCGTGCCCGCCGCGGCCAAGATGGCCGCGCAGAACCGCTTGTCGGAACTGCAGGGCACGGGCACCGACGTGCTGGTCAGCGCCTGCGGCAACTGCGCCCACCATCTGGGCAAACACACCAAAGGCCAGGCCGCCGTCATCGATCTGATCGACCTGCTCGCCGAATCGCTGCGCCCCGTCCACACAGGAAACTGACATGACCCAAAAACAAAACAGCCCACGCCCCGAGCTGCCCGCGTCCGTGCGGCGCGAGTTCGAGCACATCCTGGGCACGAAGTACATCTCGACCGACCCCGCCACCCTGAGCGGGTACGCCTGGAACACGGGCGTTGGCAAGGTGCCCGGCGACAAGAAGTTCGCCGACATCTGGCCCATTGCGGTGGTGCTGCCGTCCACCACCGAAGAGGTCGCCGCCGTCATCAAGTGCTGCCTGCGCAACGGCCTGCACTACCGCGCGCATTCGACCGGCTACGGATCCATGGCCTGCGTGCCAGCGCTCGACTGCGTGTCGATCGACCTGCGGCGCATGAACCAACTGGAGATCATTCCTGAAGACCGCATGGCCATCATCGGCCCATACGCCACCGCTAATGCCCTGCAGGCCGAGGCCCTGAACCACGGGCTGACCTGTCACATCATCGGCGCCGGGCCGGCCCACTCGCCGCTGGCCTCTGCCACGGCGCTGCTGGGTGTGGGCACCACCTCCAACAGCACCAGCACCAACATGCGCAACCTGCTGTCCTGGGAGTGGGTCACGCCAACTGGCGAAATCGTGCGCGGCGGCTCGGCCGGCAGCGGCCCGGGCTGGTTTGCTGGCGAAGGCCCCGGCCCTGGCACGCGCGGCCTGCTGCGCGGGTTGTTCGGCACCGGCGGCGGGCTGGGCGTGTTCACCAAGATCGGCTACAAGCTCTACCCCGTCACCGAGAAGGGGCAGTTCCAGCACACCGGCCGCCTGCCGCAGATCGGCACCCGAATCCCCGAGTTCTCCGAGATCTTCCAGGCCGTCTGGCCCACGTGGGAGCAGCAGCGCGACGCCTCGTTCGAGCTGCTGCAGGACGACCTCACCATGGCCATGCTGCGCATGCCACCCGACAACATCGGCTGGACCATCACCGGCACCAACGCCGAGTACGTGGAAAAGGCCCAGGCCGGCACGCTGCCGCCCGTGGCCCAGGCCCGGCACGAAAAGAACTGGACCATCCTCACCGCCTCGCGCTCGGCGGCCGAGCACGCCTGGCGCACCGAGTGCGTCAAGCAGATCGTGGAGCGCACCGGCGGGCACTTCCTGCCCATCGATCAGGACCACCGCGAGGTGCTCTACCACGCGCTGGTCACCTCGCAGTACGTGCCCCGGGTACTGCGCCCGGCCTCGGGCATCACCACGTCCTTCGGCGTGCTCGACTCCTTCCACTTCCTGCCCCGCTGCATCGACTTGGCACAGAAAACACTGGCCGGTGACAACCAGCCCGGCGGCGGCCTGGCCGAGGGCAGCAGCGACGAGCAGTGGATCTGGCCGAACGAAGGTCGCTACATGTGGGCGGAGAACATTTTCCAGTTCGATCCGGCCGACGAACGTTCGCGCCGCTCGGGCACACGCGGCATTCTCAGCCACTACGGGCACATGTGGAAGCAGCCCTGTGGCGTAGCGGCGTTCGCACTCGGCCCGGTGTCAGACGTGGTGGGCGAACGGGCGGGCAAGGCTCCCGGCTACTCCCGCAAGGCCAAGAACCACTTCGACCCAGACGATCATTCCAAGAGCAAGGAGTACGTGATTCCGAACCTGCCCGGTCCGCTGGAGACGCTGCTGCCTAAGCTTCGACCCGTGCTATCGTCGGGCCCGGCGGTCCGGATGGTGGCCAAGATGGTGGCCAAGAAGGGGATGTAACGCACACCGTCCAACGCATACGACGCCCAAAGGCGTCGTCATTGCCCAACGGACGGACCTGATGTGTAGCGAGTTCGTGGTCAGTGGCGACCGCCCGGGCGCCCTGGACCGCGGACAACGAGGCCAGACTCGTCTCAGCCAGGACCAGTGCCTCATAACCATGGACCTTTCATCAGGGGGCCAGATCACGCGTAATCGCCGTCTTCTAGCGTCCCGGCCCATAGTCCAGCTGCCGGTGATGAGATCGGTTTATCGGGCGAGCCGCGTCGTCTATGTGAACGGCCCGGATGTGTTCTCCAGACACAGAGATCCCTTCCGCCGCCAATGCAGCGGCAAAAGGGATCGCGAAGCCCTTTGACGACGGTTCAGCGCACACCCTGTGCAGCCATGGCATCCGGCGAAAAGGCTGCAGCGGAGCGCCGCGGCACGATCTGATGCTGCTTGTTGACTTCGTTGTAGACGCCGCTGGCGTACCACGCACCAGAAAGCAGGTCATTGAAGCCCCACTGCTGCATGGGCGCAGTGGCTGGAATGTCGGGCATCACCACAGGGTGGGACCAGCCGGTCTTCCACAACTGGCCATTGGCGTCCCAGCGGTCGCTCAACAC
>CBKZAG010000275.1:0-3816 GCA_966692625.1 uncultured Comamonadaceae bacterium | reverse complement strand
CCTCGGCCACCGCCGGGTGGCTGGAAATGCTTTCCTCGATCTCCCGCGTGCCCAGCCGGTGGCCCGCCACGTTGATCACGTCGTCAGTGCGGCCCAGGATGAAGAAGTACCCCTCCTCGTCACGCACACCCCAGTCGAAGGTGCTGTACATGGTGCGGCCATGGATGCTGGACCAGTAGGTCTTGACGTAGCGCTCGTCGTCGCCCCATACAGTTTGCAGACACCCCGGGGGCAATGGCCCCTCCACAGCGATCACACCCTTCTTGTTGGGCTCGTTGATCTCCTCGCCGGTGGACTCGTCAATGAGCCTGACGTCATAGCCATAGACCGCCTTGCCCGGCGAGCCGAACTTGGTGGGAGCCTTCTCCACGCCATTGCAGATGGCCATGATGGGCCAACCTGTCTCCGTCTGCCAGTAGTTGTCGATGATGGGCTTCTTGATTGCGTCGGCGATCCAGGTGGCCGTGGGTTCGTCCAGCGGCTCGCCCGCCAGGAACAGGGCCTTGAGGCTGGAAAGATCGTACTTGCTGAGGTAGGCCGGGTCCTGCTTCTTGAGAACGCGCGCCGCCGTGGGCGCCGAGAACATCACGGACACCTTGTACTTCTCCACCAGGCTCCACCAGATGCCCGCGTCAGGGCGGATGGGCAGCCCTTCGTACATGATGGTGGCCATGCCGTTGATCAGCGGCCCGTAGATGATGTAGCTGTGCCCCACCACCCAGCCGATGTCGCTGGTGGAGAAATAAGTCTCGCCCGGCTCGCCCATGTAGATGTGCTTCATGGACGCAGCCAGCGCCACGGCATAACCGGCGGTGTCGCGCTGCACGCCCTTGGGCTTGCCGGTGGTGCCGCTGGTGTAGAGGATGTAGCTGGGGTGGGTGCTTTCCACCCACTCGCAAGGCACCTGGGCCTCCATATGCTTCTGGCGCAGTTCGCCGTAATCAACATCGCGCCCGGCCACGGGCGCCAAGTCGGCCAGGCCACGGTTGACCATCAGCACCTTGGCGGGCTTGTTGTTGGACAGGTGAACGGCCTCGTCCAGCAAGTGCTTGTAGGGCACCACCTTGCCGCCACGCATGCCCGCATCGGCGCTGACGATGACCTTGGGCTGCGCATCGTCGATACGGCTGGCCAGACTGTGGCTGGCAAAGCCGCCAAACACCACCGAGTGGATGGCGCCGATGCGCGCACAGGCCAGCATGGCGAAGCAGGCCTCGGCAATCATGGGCATGTAGATCAACACGCGGTCGCCCTTGTCAACGCCCAAACCCTGCAAAATCGCCGCCATGCGCTGCACCTCGGCGTGCAGTTCTTTGAAGCTGTAGGTTTTTTCGGTGTCGGTCTCGGTGGACACGAAGATCAGTGCGTTCTGATCGGCACGGTCCTTGAGGTGCCGGTCCACGGCGTTGTGACACAGGTTGGTGAGCCCGCCTTCGTACCAACGCGCAAACGGCGGGTTGTCGTAGTTGCAGACTCGGTCATAGGGCTTGTGCCAGTCAATCAAACGGGCCTGCTCGGCCCAGAAGGTATCGCGGTCATCAATGGAGCGGCGATAAAAGACGTTGTAGTCGGCATTGGACATGGCAGGCCTCCAGGCAAGCAGGGCAAAGCAAAAGGTTTCGCTTATAAAAATGAATTCATAATTATGAACAGCCTGCTTGCGCCTCCCTGACAGACAACGCGGAACAACGCCGGAGCAACCCTCACACCGCCCCAGGCCTAACCGCCGGACTTCAGCTTTTGACGAGTTCCAGCACCTCACGGAACTTGGGGTGATCGCAATCCTGCATCCACTCGTAGGCCACCATCTCGCTGGTCACCAACTCCACGCCGTTGCCCGCCAGACGGTCAAAAGCCGCATCACGGTCCCTTTCGCGCCTTGAGCCGCAGGCGTCGGTCACCACCCAAACGTCGAATTCCTGCTCAACCAGACCCAAGGCTGTCTGCAACAAGCAAACGTGGGCCTCCACCCCCGCCAGCACGATGGTGCCACGCGCAGGCTCTGCGGGAACGTTCTTTTGGAGATGCTTGGGCAGGCTGCGCGCGTTACCCCCTGCTTTGGGTGCCGGCCGCAGCGCTTGAACCAGCCCAGACTGGCTGGCATCAAAACTGGTCTTGGCAAAAGTCTTCTGACACAACTCGCGCACACGCGTGTCGTTTGCCCCCAGCTTCCCCGGGTTCTGCTCCGTACCCCAGACGGGCACGTCCAGCAGGTTGGCTACTTTGGCCAGAAAAACCACCCGAGACAGCACATCGTCACCCTGGTGAATGGCCGGCATCAATTTGGCCTGATAATCGACCAGCACGAGCTGGCTGTCCTGAACATCGAGAAGCATGGTTGGGGGCTCCGTTGCGTTGACGCAAACACATTCACAAAACTGTATAAGCCCTTGACTTTACAGCACTTTCAAATTAGCCTGCCGGGCATGCGACGCTTGACGACCTACGCACTGGCCCTTGGGCTGCTATTTTCGGCAGTCCAGGCGCAGGCCGACCCTGCCTCTGATGACGCATTGTCAGGCTTTCTGACGCAGCGCGGTTTCATTGAGCGGCTGGACAGCGTACGAGAAAAGGCCTCTCAACTCGTGGTGCATGCCATGGGTTTTCTGGGAGTGCCTTACAAGCGTGGCGGCGACTCGGTTGAAACCGGCTTTGACTGCAGTGGCTTTGTGCGGGCCATTTATGAACAGAGCGCCGGTTTGCTGCTGCCGCGCAGGGCTGCGGAACAGGCCGAAGCCACACAAAAAATCTCCAAAGACGAACTCCGCCCCGGCGACCTGGTGTTCTTCAACACCATGCGCCAGGCATTCAGCCACGTGGGCATCTATATTGGCAACGGGAAGTTCATCCATTCTCCACGCAGCGGCGCGGAGGTGCGTGTGGAGGACATGAGCAAGAGCTACTGGGTGCAACGGTTCAACGGGGCGCGGCGTGTCGATGGCGCCCCGGCAGACTTTTCCACCGGCATGTAACCATCCGGCAGCCTCAGGCTGCCGCGGCTTTTTTCAGGATGGCGTACAACTCGTCCTTGAGTTGCAGTTTTTCCTTCTTGAGATTCTCTATCTCTTCATGGGTGCCCTGGGTGATGTGGGACTCCATGTTCTTGATCTGCTGATCGATCTCGTTGTGCCTGTCAAACAAGCGGGTGAAGTGGTGATCAGTGGATTTGAGCTGGGTGATCAGGTCGCGGAACTCGGGAAACATAGGCACCTCCTCAATGTGAAACCTGCATTGTGTCCCGCGTTCTACACGGCCAAGTTTGATCTGGTTCAAACCTTCTTTACGCAATCCGCAAAATAGCGTTTCACGCCATCCGCGCCCTCTTCCACCACCAGTCCGTGGATGTCGGTCTCGAAACCTGGGCACTTCAGCGCGAATTCTCGGGAGAACTTCAGGTAGTCCACGATCTTGCGGTTGAACACTTCACCAGGAATGAGCAGCGGAATGCCCGGAGGGTACGGCGTGATGAGAGCGGTGGTGATGCGCCCTTCAAGGTCATCCACCGTCACGCGCTCGGTGTTGCGGTGAGCGATCTGGGCGTAGGCGTCGGTCGGCTTCATGGCCGGCGTCAGATCGCTCAGGTACATCTCGGTGGTCAGGCGCGCGATGTCGTACTTGGCATACATCTCGTGCACGAACTGGCAGAGGTCGCGCAGACCCATGCGCTCGTAGCGGCGGTGCTTCTGGCAGAACTCGGGCATCACCCGCCACATGGGCTGGTTTTTGTCGTAATCGTCCTTGAACTGCTGCAGCGCGGTCAACAGGGTGTTCCAGCGGCCCTTGGTGATGCCGATGGTGAACATGATGAAGAACGAG
>CBKZAG010000274.1:0-3819 GCA_966692625.1 uncultured Comamonadaceae bacterium | reverse complement strand
GAAGGTGCCATGTACGACTGGAGCGTGCTTTACCTCAAGCAGGAGGTGGGCATGCCACAAGACCGCGCCGCCATCGGCTATGCCGTGTTCTCGGCTGCGATGGCGCTTGCGCGCTTTGGGGGCGACGCCATGCGCCACCGCTACCCCGAACGCGCCTTGCTGCGCGTAGGTGGAGGCATCAGCGCCACCGCCATGGCTGTGGTTCTGCTGTCAGGCTCGCCCGTGCTGGCGTTTGCCGGCTACGCTCTGGTGGGCGTGGGCCTTGCCATGGTGGTACCCATCCTATACAACGCTTCCACGCGCGTGCCGGGAACCGCCCGTGCCTCCGCCATCGCCACTGTGTCCTCCATCGGCTACAGTGGTTTCCTCATCGGGCCTCCACTCATCGGTGCTGCCGCCGAAGCGTGGTCGCTCTCCTGGGCTCTGGGTCTGGTGGTCATCGCATCTGCCACGCTCGCCTGGGGCTCTCGCTTCGTGTCCAACCCCCCTCCTCCATCCACACATTGAGGTTCACGCCATGTACCACGCCGCCTCCGACCGATACCAGGAAATGATCTACCGCCGCTGCGGCCGCAGCGGCCTCAAGCTGCCAGCCATCACGCTGGGCCTGTGGCACAACTTTGGCGGCACCACGCCGCTGGAAACGCAACGCGCCATGCTGCGCACAGCGTTCGACCTGGGCATCACCCACTTTGACCTCGCCAACAACTACGGCCCGCCCTACGGCAGCGCCGAAGCCAACTTCGGCGAGCACCTGCGCCGCGATTTTCGCCCCTACCGGGACGAACTCGTCATCTCCTCCAAGGCTGGCTACGACATGTGGCCCGGCCCCTATGGGCAGGGTGGCGGCTCGCGCAAATACGTGCTGGCCAGCCTGGACCAAAGCCTCAAGCGCATGGGGCTGGACTACGTGGACATCTTCTATTCCCACCGTTTTGACCCGGACACCCCCCTGGAAGAAACGATGGGCGCGCTGGCCAGCGCCGTGAAGCAAGGCAAGGCGCTGTACGTGGGCATTTCAAGCTACTCCGCAGGCAAGACGCGCGAAGCCGTGGCGCTGCTCAAGGAAATGGGCGTGCCATGCCTGATCCACCAACCCTCCTACAGCCTGCTCAACCGCTGGATCGAGGAAGAACTGATCGACACCCTAGACGACCTGGGCATGGGCTGCATCGCCTTCAGCCCGCTGGCGCAGGGGCTGCTCACGGGTAAGTACCTGCAGGGCGTACCGCAGGACGCTCGCATCAACCGCCCTGGCGGCGGCTCGCTCAAGCCGGAACACCTGAGCGATCAAAACCTCAAACACGTGCGTGCGCTCAACGATATTGCTCAGGCACGCGGCCAGAGCCTGGCCCAGATGGCCGTGGCCTGGGTGCTGCGCCACCCGGGCATGACGTCCGCCCTCATCGGCGCAAGCCGCCCGGAACAGATCGTGGAACTGGCAGGTGCGCTGAAGCGCCTGGATTTCAGCGCCGAAGAGCTGGCCACCATCGACCAGCATGCCATCGACGGCGGCATCAACCTGTGGAAACGTCCCTCCACCGACCAGCGGCTTTGAGGCACGCACCATGCGCATTGCACTGATTGCCCACGACGGGCGCAAGGCCGACATGGTGCTGCTGGCACGCGAGTTCCGCGACTGGCTGAGCCAGTGCACCTTGTGCGCCACCGGCACCACGGGCGGAAGGCTGGAAAATGAAGTCGGCCTCAGCGTGGAAAGGCTGCTCAGCGGCCCGCTGGGCGGCGACCTGCAGATCGGCGCCCGCCTGGCCGTGAACGAAATCGACGCCGTTGTCTTTTTGCGCGACCCGATGACGCCCCAGCCCCACGAACCCGACATCAACGCGCTGGTGCGCGCCTGCGACGTGCACAACGTGCCCTGCGCCACCAATACCGCCACGGCGCGGCTGTTGCTCCGGCAACTGCAAAGCCGGGGCTGACACGGGGCTGATTAAGATGAGGGGCATGAAGCCCCTCAAACCCCTGCGCGGTGTGCGCGTGCTCAGTCTTGCCCTCAACCTGCCCGGCCCTGCCGCCCTGAAGCGCCTTCGTGCCATGGGCGCCCGTTGCACCAAGCTGGAAGCGCCCGCGCCAGCAGGCAGTGCCAGCAGTGACCCCATGGCGCAGTACAGCGTCACGGCCTACCAGGCCTTGCACCAGGGCATCCGCCGGGTCGTGGCCAACCTCAAGACGGACACAGGCCAGGCCAAGTTGCGCCAGTTGCTGGAAAGCACTGACGTGCTGCTCACGTCGTTCCGCCCGTCTGCACTGCGCAAGCTGGGGCTGGATTGGAAAACACTGCGAAAGACCTACCCAGCCCTGTCGATGGTGGCCATCGTCGGCAGCCCCGGACTACGTGCCGAAGAGCCAGGGCACGACCTCACCTACCTGGCCGACGCTGGCCTGGTCAGCGGCCTGTCCATGCCCCCCACCCTGTTCGCCGACATGGGTGGCGCGCTGTTGGCCAGCGAAGCCGTGTTGCAGGCCACGCTGACCGCGCAACGCAGTGGAAAGGGCAATTTCCAGGAGGTGGCCCTGTCAGACGCCGCCGCCTGGCTGGCTCTTCCCCGCACCTGGGGACTCACGCTGCCCCATGCTGCCGTAGGAGGCGCACACGCGGGCTACCGGGTCTACCCGTGCAAGGACGGCCGCGTCGCACTGGCTGCGCTGGAGCCCCACTTTGCGCAGGCCCTTTGTCAAGCTGCTGGCGTCGCCATCCAAGGCTATTCCACCCTGTTCGAGCCAGTCACTCACGAGGCGATCGCGGCCTTCATGGCGGGCCGAACCAGACGGCAACTTGAACGGCTGGCCGCTCAAAAAGACATCCCCCTGCATACTATGCCAGCGTGATACCCCGCATCAACCAGCACAACCAGCCGCATGCCCTGTCCGTCAGCGGCCGCCAGAGGGTTTGGCGCCACGCTTTTGCCCCCCGGCGCCGTTGGCCCTGGGAGGCAGCCCCGTGTGCTGGGTGAGGATGCGCCCGCGCTGCGGCTGTGAGCCACCCTTGCCCGTCTGCACTGGCTTGGCCGCACCGCTTTTTTCGGCAGGCGTGCTGTTCTTGCGCCGCGCGCTCTGGTAGCCGCCGTCGGTCAAGGGCTGGAAGGTGGGAATCAGGTGCTGCTTGCCGTTGCCAATCAGGTCGGCTCGGCCCATGGCCTTGAGCGCCTCACGCAGCAGCGGCCAGTTGTTCGGGTCGTGGTAGCGCAAGAAGGCCTTGTGCAGGCGGCGGCGGCGCTCGCCCTTCACCACGTCCACGCGTTCGGCACGGTCGTCCCGGTGGATGCCCTTGAGCGTGTTCAGCCCCGAGTGGTACATGGCGGTCGCCGTGGCCATGGGGCTGGGGTAGAAGGTCTGCACCTGGTCGGCACGGAAGCCGTTGCGCTTGAGCCAGAGCGCCAGGTTCATCATGTCCTCGTCGCTGGTACCGGGGTGCGCGGCAATGAAGTACGGGATCAGGTACTGCTTCTTGCCAGCTTCTTCGCTGTACTTCTCGAACATCTGCTTGAAGCGGTCGTAGGTGCCTATGCCCGGCTTCATCATCTTCGACAGCGGGCCCTGCTCGGTGTGCTCGGGCGCAATCTTCAGGTACCCCCCCACGTGGTGCTGCACCAGCTCCTTCACGTACTCAGGGCTTTTCACGGCCAGGTCGTAACGCAGGCCGGAGCCGATCAGGATCTTCTTGACACCCTTGAGCTGCCGGGCCCGGCGGTACATGTGGATGAGCGGGTCGTGGCTGGTGTTCAGGTTCTGGCAGATGCCGGGGTACACGCAGCTGGGCTTGCGGCAGGCGGCCTCGATCTCGGGGCTCTTGCAGCC
>CBKZAG010000273.1:0-3821 GCA_966692625.1 uncultured Comamonadaceae bacterium | reverse complement strand
CTCCGGCGAAGAAGGCCGCTGCACCCGCCAAGAAGGCTGCTGCTCCGGCGAAGAAAGCCGCTGCTCCTGCCAAGAAGGCTGCAGCTCCGGCGAAGAAGGCCGCTGCTCCTGCCAAGAAAGCTGCTGCAACCAAGAAGGCTGCCGCTCCCGCCAAGAAAGCTGCTCCAGCCAAGAAGGCTGCTGCGAAAAAGGCGGCTGCCCCTGCAGCCCCTGCCCCTGCGGCAGCAGCACCGGCTCCTGCAGCACAAACCAAGCTCAACCCGCAAGCTGCCTGGCCGTTCCCCACGGCCAAGAAGCCTTGAGTTGACGGTTTGGGGTGGTCACTTCGGTAACCGCCCTGGCTTTGAAAAGGTCGACGTGTTCACTTCGGTGCACGTCGATTTTTTTTGTTTCAGTGGATTCTGAATCCAATATCTTGCCCTGCTGGCAGTGAACCTACATCCAGCCACCGCGCCAGGGTCTGCCCAATGTCGGCAAAGCTCTGCCGCACACCCAGGTCAACGGCTGCTGTGACACCTGTTCCAAAGAAAAGCACGGGCACGTGTTCGCGGGTGTGATCGGTCCCGCGCCAAGTGGGGTCACAGCCATGGTCAGCGGTGATGACCAGGCAATCGTCTTCTTTCATGTGCTGCAACAACGTGGGCAACCAAGCGTCGAACGACTCCAGCGCGGCGGCGTAGCCGTCCACGTCGCGCCGGTGGCCGAAGAGCGTGTCGAAGTCCACCAGATTGGCAAACACCATTCCCCCCGGCGGGCACTGCTGCCATGCACGCAAGGTGGCGTCACAAAGTGCAGCGTTGCCATCGGCCTTGTGCAGGTGGGTCACGCCACGGTAGGCAAAGATGTCACCGATCTTGCCCACGCCATGCACTTCTCGCCCGTGCGACTGAAGCCGGTCCAGCAGCGTTTCAGCGGGCGGTGGTGTGGTGAAGTCTTTGCGATGACCGGTGCGCCGGTAGTTGCCACTGCTGCCCACGAAGGGCCGGGCAATCACCCTGGCAATGCGGGCCTTGTCGAAGATGGGCTTGGCCACTTCGCAGATGTGCAGCAGACGGTCCAGCCCAAAGTGTTCCTCGTGGGCGGCCACCTGGAATACGCTGTCGGCGCTGGTGTAGCAGATGGGCCAGCCGGTGCGCACGTGCTCATCGCCCAGGCGGGCGATGACTTCGGTTCCACTGGCGTGGTCATTGCACAAGCTGCCACCCAGCCCGCAGGCCTGCAGCCATTCGTTCATCAGTTCTGCGGGGAACACACCCACATGGTCTGCATCGGCCTTCAACGCATCGCGTGTAGCGAAGTAGCCCCAGTCAAAGGGCACGGGGCAGCCCATCATTTCCCAATGCCCGCTGGGGGTGTCTTTGCCGCGGCTGACCTCAGCTGCTGCGCCGTGCCACGCGTGCCGTGGTTGGGTCTGCGGCAAGCCCTCGGGCCAAGTGCCAGTGGCTGCTTGCACGGCATGCCCCAGCCCCAGCCGCAACAGGTTGGGAATGTCCAATGGCCGCCCCTGCTGTACACACCAGCGTGCAATGCTGCCCAGCGTGCAGGCACCTGCGTCGCCAAAGGCTGCCGCATCCGGCGCGGCCCCCACACCCAGCGAATCGAGCACCAGCACCACGGCGCGTTTCATGAGGAGGCTCCATCAACGTATTGCAGCAAGGGTTGGGTGAGCGGCACTTCGGCATCGGCCCACGTCAATGCACGCAAGAAGGCGGCCTGCGCCTGCTGGGCACTGGCGTCGTTGGCGGCGTGGACACGGGCAATGGGCTGGCCAGCCGCAACCTTGGCACCTACAGGCACCACTTGGGTCAAACCCACCCGGTGGTCGATGGCGTCGGAAGCCTTGCGGCGGCCGCCCCCCAGTTCAATCACCAGCACGCCAATGTCGCGCGTCTGCATACCTGCAATCCAGCCGGATCGCGGCGCTAGGACGTCCACCTGCACCGGGGCGGATACGAGGTGGCGGGACGGGTGCTCCAGCAAGTCAGCCGGGCCGCCCAGGCCGGACACCATGCGGGCGAAACGCTCGGCGGCGCGGCCGCTGTTCAGGCTGTCGTGCATTTGCCGCAGAGCATCTTCCCGCGTGGTCGCCAGTTTGCCGATGAGCAGCATCTCGGCGCCCAACGCGCAGGTCACCTCCAGCAAGCGCGGGTCGCGGTAACGGCCAGTGAGGAAGTCGATGGCTTCGAGCATCTCCACCGCGTTGCCGCAGCTGTGCCCCAACACCTGGTTCATGTCGGTGATCCAGGCGCGCGTAGGCAGGCCCGCACCTTGCGCCACGCGCACCAGGGAATCGGCCAGCTCCTGCGCCATGGGCAGTTGCGCGGCAAAGGCGCCGTTGCCGGTTTTCACGTCCATCACCAGCCCTTGCAAGCCTGCGGCCAGCTTCTTGGACAGAATGCTGGCGGTGATGAGGGGAATGGACTCCACGGTGGCCGTGACATCACGGATGGCATAGAGACGTTTGTCGGCGGGGGCCAGATCAGCTGTCTGGCCGATGATGGCGCAACCGACTTGCGACACGACCTGGCGAAGCAGGTCCACCGCAGGCGCGGTCTGGTAGCCGGGGATGCTGTCGAACTTGTCGAGGGTGCCGCCGGTGTGGCCCAGGCCCCGGCCCGAGATCATGGGCACAAACCCACCACACGCGGCGACCATGGGCGCGAGCATGAGGCTGACCTTGTCGCCCACGCCGCCGGTGGAGTGTTTGTCGAGCACCGGGCCGGGCAGCGCGGCCTGCGCCCAGTCCATCACCTCGCCAGAGCGCATCATGGCCTGCGTCAACGCCACACGCTCGGACATGGACATGCCCTGGAAGAACACGGCCATGGCCAGCGCGGCGGCCTGGCCTTCGCTCCAGCTGCCGTCCACCAGGCCACGCACGAAGGACTGGATGTGCGCGGCGTCGAGCGTGCCGCCGTCGCGTTTGATGCGGATGATTTCCTGTGCGAGCATGGGTCTTCAGTAGTTGGATGCGCCGGGGGATTGGGAATGGCCAGCGTTCGGCGCAAGGTGGCGGGCAAGGTCGTTCCACAAGCCGCTGGCGCCGATGCGAAAACGCGCGGGTGTGAGCGCCGCCTGCCCCAGGTGCTGGCGCACCAGGTCCAGGTAAGGCAGCACGTCATCAACGGTTCGCAGCCCGCCAGAGGGCTTGAACCCCAGCTGAGTAGCGCGCGGGCTGGCCGCGATGGCACGCAGCATCACGTCGGCGGCCTGCGTGCTGGCGCCGTGCGGCGTCTTGCCGGTGCTGGTCTTGAGGAAATCGGCCCCAGCGTCCAGCGCCAGTTGACAAGCCTGCGGCAAATGCGCCGCGTCCAGTTCGCCGCTTTCCAGAATCACCTTCAACAGCAGGCCATGGCTGGCCTTGCGCACTTGCTGCAACAAGGCCGCACAATCGGCCACGTCTTGCGGGCTGCCACGCAGCAAGCGGCGGTAAGGGAGCACGCAGTCCACCTCCTGTGCGCCCGCATCACGTATCTGCGCGATTTGCGCCAGCACGTCGGGCAGCGCTTCGTCGCCCAACGGAAAGTTGACGACTGCGGCTACTGAAATATGGCTGGGCAGCTGGCGGCGGGCGTGCGCGGCCAGGCGCGGCCACACGCAAACCGCTGCCACGGGCGGCATGCCAAAAGCCTGCCCTTGCGCGCGCTGGCACAACTGGTCCACGTCTGCCTCGGTGCTGGCGTCGCCTAGTTCGGTCAAGTCCAGGCACGACAGCATCAGCCTCGCAGCCTCCTGCTTGGAGTGTATCGGTTCAGTAGAAGCCATATCAGTCTCCGCCGAGCCGTCTCAAGGAGACTGAAGCCCCCTCGGGGCTGAGGGCT
>CBKZAG010000272.1:0-3902 GCA_966692625.1 uncultured Comamonadaceae bacterium | reverse complement strand
GCGCGCCCCCGCGCAGTTAGCTTGTGCGCAGGTGGCAGACCTGGTTGCGGCCTCGCCGCTTCGCCTCGTAAAGCGCGCGGTCGGCCCGGTCCAGGGTGGCGTTGGCGTCCGCGTCGGCATCGGTGAACTGTGCCATGCCGACGCTCACCGTGACCCCGATGGGGTTCTTGCCCGGTACCACGCAGGGCGTGGCTGCAATGGTGGCGCGGATGCGCTCGGCGACGTCGGCGGCTTCCTCCAGGCTGGTGTCGTCCAGCACCAGCAGGAATTCCTCGCCGCCCAGGCGGCCAAAGCTGTCGGTTGTCCGGCACTGGGCCGTGACCAGCGCGGTGGCGTGGCACAACACCGCATCACCAGCCGCGTGGCCATGGGTGTCGTTGATGTCCTTGAAATGGTCAAGGTCAAGCATCAGCACACTGTACGGCGGCAAGCCATTTCCACGCCGGCCGCCGCGCCGGCCGAAGGCCCGGTCAAGCGATTCCAGAACAGCGTTCCGGTTGAGCAGTCCGGTCAACGGGTCGTGCGTGGCCAGCCGTTGGAGTTCGCGCTCCATGGCCTTGCGTTGGGTGATGTCGCGCCAGATGCCTTCCACTCCGGCAAACTGACCTTGTTCGTCTCGCAAGGCCTGGGTGCTGATGGAAATATCGATGATGGCGCCGTCCTTGCGCCGCATGCGGCCAGGAAAGTCGTGCACGAAGCCTTTCGCGCGTATGGCTGCCACGAGCGCGTCGCGCTCGCTCATGTCGGGGTAGAAGGCAGCCGCGGGCAGGCCGATGATCTCGTCTGCGCTGTAGCCCAGCACGTTCTTCACCGCAGGGCATACGTAACGCGTGATGCCGTCCGCGTCGGTGCGGTAGAACACGTCCTGCATGGTGTTCATGATGCGCTGGAAGTTTTGGTCGGTTTCTTTCAGCCGCGCCTCCATGGTGGCGCGCTCGGTCATGTCGAGGAACGTCGCCAACACGGCTGGAGTGCCTTCCATCTGGGTGGGGCAACTGGTCATGGCCAACACGATGTCTCGCCCTTTTTCGGTGATTGCGCGCAGTTCCGTGACAGGGTTGGTCTGTTCGTTGCGCTCGGCGTTGCGCAGCCGCCCGAGGGCGCGGTGCAGGTCCAGCGGATGGATATAGCGGCTGACGGACTGCCCGGCCAGCTTGTCTGTTGAGCTGGTTTCAAGCAACCGCGCGGCGGCGGTGTTGGCGTAGCGGATGTGTTCGCCGACCACGACCACCACACCTGCAGGCAGCATGTCCAACCAAACTGCCGAGGCGCTGTGGCGGAGTTCCGAGGGGGAGGGCATGTTGTGCGGGTGGCGGTGGCCGGGTGTGTGGAAGCAGGAATATTATGAACCTTGGGCTCATCGTTCTCTCTAAAAAGGCTGGGCGCCCCCCTTGGGGGGCGCATCGACCGGCCTGTGTCGTTCAAAGGGGTTACGCTGATGTATCGCAAGCGTCCAGTGCATATCGGGCTGTCGGCCCGCATCTTCCACCCAGAGGCAGGAGGCGTGGGCCTGAAGGGTAAGACCTTGCAGGTTCTGGAGCAGTCTGTCGCGCAGTGGGCGGCATCGCGCGATACCTTGGTTCTGATGGTGCCTTCGGTATTGCAGGACGGGCCGCTGATGCGAAGCAGCATCCGAGTGCGCGATTACGCCGAGTACCTGGACGGCCTGATTCTGCAGGGCGGCGCCGACGTGAGCCCCAAGGCCTACGGCGAGGAGCCCCTCAAGCCCGAATGGAGCGGTGACCCGGTGCGCGACGCCTACGAGCTAGAACTGGTGCACGAGTTCATGGAGGCGGGCAAGCCCATTCTGGGCATCTGCCGGGGGATGCAGCTGATCAACGTGGCCTTGGGCGGCAGCCTGTACCAGGACATTCCCACCCTTTGCCCGGAGGCGGCGGGTCATGAGTCGCCCGATTACGACCGCAACGCGCACGAGGTGACGTTCACGCCCGGCGGCAAGCTGGCCGAGTGGTTCCGCGACGTGCCCGGGGGGCGGCGTGTGGCGTCCATCCATCACCAGGCGGTCAACCGGCTGGGCAAGGACGTGGTGGTGGAAGCCACCGCGCCAGACGGCGTGGTGGAGGCGATCCGCTGGACCGGGCGCGGTTTTGTGTGCGGTGTGCAGTGGCATCCGGAGTTCCACCACCTGGGTGGCGAGGAGATGCTGGACTGCTCCCCGCTGCTGGATGCTTTCCTGGCGGCCGCACGCAAGTAAAATAGAGGGCTTCCAAGGAGCGCTGCAGCGGCGCGCCGGTTGCGTGGCATCAAGCACGGCAACAGGCGGCCGTCAGGCTTGGACTTCCCCGAACACAACCGCGCTCACCTGAATGTGCCCTTTGCAGGTGAGTGCCGTGTCCAACCCCAATCCTCCCGCCAACGTGAATTCCGCATCCCAGGCCGCCAGCGCGGCCCGTGCTTCCGTGCCCCCCATGCTGCTGTCTGGCCTGGAGCCGCTGCTCATCGACAGCAGCAGCCTGTTCGTGAACATCGGTGAGCGCACCAACGTCACCGGCTCCAAGGCCTTCGCGCGCATGATCCTCAACGGCCAGTACGAAGAGGCGCTGGCCGTGGCGCGCCAGCAGGTGGAAAACGGCGCGCAGGTGGTGGACGTGAACATGGACGAGGCCATGCTGGACAGCCAGGCCGCCATGGTGCGTTTCCTCAACCTCATGGCCGGCGAGCCCGACATTGCCCGTGTGCCGGTGATGATCGACTCGTCCAAGTGGGCGGTCATCGAGGCGGGTCTCAAGTGCATCCAGGGCAAGGGCATCGTCAACTCCATCAGCATGAAGGAGGGCGTGGACGAGTTCAAGCGCCAGGCCAGGCTGATCAAGCGCTACGGCGCGGCTACGGTCGTCATGGCTTTTGACGAGAAGGGCCAGGCCGACACCTACGAGCGCAAGGTTGAGATCTGCGAACGCGCTTACCGCATTCTGGTGGACGAGGTCGGCTTTCCGCCCGAGGACATCATCTTCGACCCCAACATCTTCGCCATTGCCACGGGTATCGAAGAGCACAACAACTACGCGGTGGATTTCATCAATGCCACGCGCTGGATCAAGCAGAACCTGCCCGGGGCCAAGGTGTCGGGCGGGGTGTCCAACGTGTCGTTCAGCTTCCGGGGCAACGAACCCGTGCGCGAGGCCATCCACACCGTGTTCCTGTACCACGCCATCCAGGCGGGCATGGACATGGGCATCGTCAACGCCGGCATGATTGGCGTGTACGACGACCTGGACGCCGAGCTGCGCGAGCGCGTGGAAGACGTGGTGCTCAACCGCCGCCCGGACGCCACCGAACGCCTGCTGGACATCGCCGAGAGCGTGAAAGGCGCAGCCAAGGACGACAGCACACGCAACGCCTGGCGCGCCCTGCCGGTGCGCGAGCGTCTGAAGCACGCGCTGGTGCATGGCATCAACGAACACATCACCGAAGACACCGAGGAAATGTGGCAGGCCCTGCGCGCTGACGGCGGGCGGCCGCTGCACGTCATCGAAGGCCCGCTGATGGATGGCATGAACGTGGTGGGTGACCTGTTCGGCCAGGGCAAGATGTTCCTGCCGCAGGTCGTCAAGAGCGCACGCGTGATGAAGCAGGCCGTGGCCCACCTGGTGCCCTACATCGAAGAGGAAAAGCGCCAACTCCAGGCCGCCGGGGGCGACGTCAAGTCCAAGGGCAAGATCGTCATTGCCACCGTCAAGGGCGACGTGCATGACATCGGCAAGAACATCGTGACCGTGGTCTTGCAGTGCAACAACTTCGACGTGGTCAACATGGGCGTGATGGTGCCCTGCCACGAAATCCTGGCCAAGGCCAAGGAAGTGGGTGCAGACATCGTGGGCTTGAGCGGCCTGATCACGCCCAGCCTGGAAGAAATGCAGTACGTGGCGGGCGAGATGGAA
>CBKZAG010000271.1:0-3905 GCA_966692625.1 uncultured Comamonadaceae bacterium | reverse complement strand
GCTGGAAGCCGAACATCGAGTAGTAGATGTAGAACGGCACCATGATGCGGTTGTTGGTGCTGTACGACGTCGCCGCCGCGATCCAGCTGGCCATGCCCCCCGCTTCGTTGATGCCTTCCTGCAGAATCTGGCCGGCCTTGTCTTCCTTGTAGTACATCACCTGGTCTTTATCGACCGGTGTGTACAGCTGGCCCTTGGGGTTGTAGATGCCGATCTGGCGGAACAGACCTTCCATGCCAAAGGTACGTGCCTCGTCCACCAGAATGGGCACCACGCGCGGCCCCAGTGCCTGGTCACGCAGCAGTTGCGTGAGGAAGCGCACGTAGGCCTGGGTAGTGGAGATCTCCCGGCCCTCGGCAGTCGGCTCCAGCACCGCCTTGAAGGTCTCCAGCGACGGGATGGTGAAGCTCTCGTCGGCCTTGGTGCGGCGGTGCGGCAGGTAGCCACCCAGCGCCTGGCGGCGCTCATGCAGGTATTTCATCTCCGGCGTGTCATCGGCCGGCTTGTAGAACGGCACCTTGGGCAGTTCACTGTCGGGGATGGGAATGTTGAAGCGGTCGCGCATGTAGCGGATGTCGTCATCGCTCAGCTTCTTGGTCTGGTGGGCGGTGTTCTTGCCCTCGCCGGCGCGGCCCATGCCGTAGCCCTTGACGGTCTTGACCAGCAGCACGGTGGGCTGGCCCTTGGCGTTGTGTGCGCGGTGGAAGGCGGCGTACACCTTCTGCGCGTCGTGGCCGCCACGGCGCAGCGCCCAGATATCCTCGTCGCTCATCTTGGAGACGAGCTCCAGCGCCTTCGGGTCGCGGCCGAAGAAGTTCTTGCGCACAAAGGCGCCGTCGTTGGCCTTGAAGGCCTGGTAGTCGCCGTCCAGCGTATCCAGCATGATCTTGCGCAGGGCGCCGTCCTTGTCGCGCGCCAGCAGCGGGTCCCAGTTGCTGCCCCACAGCAGCTTGATGACGTTCCAGCCGGAACCGCGGAACTCGCCTTCCAGTTCCTGGATGATCTTGCCGTTGCCGCGCACCGGACCGTCCAGGCGCTGCAGGTTGCAGTTCACCACGAACACCAGGTTGTCCAGCCCCTCGCGTGCCGCCAGGCCGATGGCGCCCAGGCTCTCGGGCTCGTCCATCTCACCGTCGCCGCAGAACACCCACACCTTGCGCTGGGACGTGTCGGCAATGCCACGGGCGTGCAGGTACTTCAGGAAGCGCGCCTGGTAGATGGCCATCAAGGGCCCCAGCCCCATGGACACCGTAGGGAACTGCCAGAACTCCGGCATCAGCTTGGGGTGCGGGTAGCTGGACAGCCCCTTGCCGTCCACTTCCTGGCGGAAGTTCAACAGCTGGTCTTCCGTCAAGCGGCCTTCCATGAAGGCGCGGGCGTAGATGCCGGGCGCACTGTGGCCCTGGATGTACAGCAGGTCGCCACCGTGCGTGCCGCCCTTGCCGGTGTTGTCCGCATGCCAAAAGTGGTTGAAGCCACAGGCAAACAGGTGCGCCAGCGACTGAAAGGAACTGATGTGACCACCCAGGTCGCCGCCATCGGCCGGGTTCAGGCGGTTGGCCTTCACCACCATGGCCATGGCGTTCCAGCGCATGTAGGCACGCAGTCGGCCTTCGATCTCCAGGTTGCCGGGGCTGCGCTCTTCCTCGTCGGGGCTGATGGTGTTGACGTAGCCCGTGTTCGCCGAGAACGGCATGTCCACGCTGTGCTCACGCGCCTCTTCCAGCAGTTGCTCCAGCAGGAAGTGAGCCCGTTCGGCGCCCTCCTTCTCGATCACCGCGTTCAGGGCATCCAGCCATTCACGGGTTTCCTGGTGGTCGATGTCGGGCAGGCCAATGCCTTGCGCCGGGTTGGGGCTCGCGGACATGTTTGTCTCCTAAAGGTACGTCAGGGAAGGTTAGGCGATTTACACGCCATGCCGCAAGTGTCTCATGAAATTTCTCATTTTTCAACATGTGCCTATCGATTTCTTATTATGAAATCACGTCGGTGAATTGCATGCCACAGACCAACCGGCTCCTTTAGACTCCACGCCATGTCAAACACCCCTCCGCCTGCCAAACAGCGGCTGTCCCTCGCCAACCGGTGGAAAATCTGGTGGCGCAAGCTGTCTCCTGCACGGCAAGACCGCATCGCCACGCTCGGACCCTTGCTGTCTGTGTTGCTGTTCCTGTCTGCCATCGTTGCGGCCATCACATACTTCACGCTGGAGGAGATCGACCGCGAGCAGGAGGCCGTGACGCGCGACGTCGAATACGCACAGCAACGCTTGAGGCTGCGACTGTTGGAACGGCAGGAACAATTGATGCGCGTTGCCCGCGATGTCTCCAACAAAGAAATTGAAGAGACGGAATTCAACTTCCAGAGCGAATCGCTGGTCGCTCAATACCCGGAACTGCTGGCCATCACCTGGGTGAACGCGCGGCGCGAAATTGTCTCCTCATACGCCTCGCCGAGCGCCCCGGAATCCTTGAGCCGGGAAGCAGGCTCAACCCTGCACGCTGGCGAAACAGATGGCAGCTTCGAACTGGCCAGGGACCTGCACCAGCCCATCTACTCCCGCCCGCTGGGGCGGCCGAACGAACCCAAGACCGTGATGCTGGTCATCCCACTGAACGAGCAGGGGCGGTTCAACGGCGCGGTGGTTGCCGAATACTCCATCGATGGACTGCTGAGGTTCGGCGTACCACCCGAGGTGATGGCCAGGTACGCCGTGGCCTTGCTGGACGAGCAGCAAAACGTGCTCGCAGGCACCGTGCACTTCAACGCCAATGGCGGCCCGCGCCGCCTGCCGTGGTCCATCAAACCCCAGGCGCATGACATCCCTGTGTCGCCCATCGGCAACAGCCTCATCATCCGCGCAGAGGGGTACCGCACCTCCAAGGACACCATGGGCGAGGCCTTCTTCTGGATCGTCGGCGCGCTGAGCGCGCTGACTGTCTGGATGCTTCTGGCCAACATGCGGCACACCCGCCGCCGTCTGCAAGCCCAGCGCGCCCTGGTGGCCGAAACCAACTTCCGCCGCGCCATGGAAAACTCCATGCTGACCGGCATGCGGGCACTGGACATGGAAGGCCGGATCAGCTACGTCAACCCCGCGTTCTGCAGCATGACGGGCTGGACCGAGGATGAACTGATTGGCTGCGCTGCGCCCTTCCCCTACTGGCCGGAATCCGAGCACGAAGTCCTGGCCGCCCGCCTGGAAGAGGAGATCCAGGGGCGCTCCACCCCGGGCGGCTTCGAAGTGCCCGTGAAGCGCAAGAACGGAAGCATCTTCTACGCGCGCCTGTACGTCTCGCCCCTCATCGACCCCCAGGGCCGCCAGACGGGCTGGATGACGTCCATGACCGACATCACCGAGCCCAAGCGCATTCGGGAAGAGTTGACCGCGTCCTATGAACGCTTCACCACCGTGCTCGACAGTCTGGACGCCGCGATTTCAGTGGCGCCGCTCAGCAGTTCGGAACTGCTGTTCGCCAACAAGATGTACCGCACCTGGTTCGGCACCAGCGGCCACGGCCACCGCGTCATGGTCGACCTGGCTTCCAACCTGCCCGCCACCAACCACGCAGAAAACGGTGACCAGGTGGACGTGCTGGCCGGTCTGCCCACCAATGCACTGCTGGAGGCGTCGGCAGAGAACGCTGAGGTTTACATCCCCGATCTGGACAAATGGCTGGAGATGCGTACCCGCTACCTCACCTGGGTTGACGGTCGCCTCGCGCAGATGGTCATCGCCACCGACATCACCGCCCGCCGCCACGCAGAAGAGCAGGCGGCACTGCAAGCTGAAAGGGCTGAGACTGCCAGCCGACTCATCACCATGGGCGAAATGGCGTCCAGCGTGGCCCACGAGTTGAACCAGCCGCTCACCGCCATCAGCAACTATTGCAGCGGCATGATTT
>CBKZAG010000270.1:0-3949 GCA_966692625.1 uncultured Comamonadaceae bacterium | reverse complement strand
GCGCGGGCACGGTGCACGTGAACCAGTACGACGAAGACGACATCACCGTGCCCTTTGGCGGCTTCAAGCAGAGCGGGGTGGGGCGCGACAAGTCGCTGCACGCCTTCGACAAGTACACCGAAACCAAGACCACCTGGATCCGCATCGACAGCCCGTTATGATGGCCGGATGAGCCCGCTCCCGGCCCCGTCCCTCAACACGCCCCCCGCGCTGCAGCACAGGGGCTGTGACGGCTGTGTCGGGCGCACGCACTGCCCCTTCAGTGTGCTGCCTGCAAACCTGCTGGCCGCGTCGCCCGTGGTGGAGCGCGCGTTTCAAAAATGCGACGTGTTGCAGGTGCAGGGCGAGGTGGAACCTATGTTCCGCGTGGTGAAGGTGGGTTCATTCCTGCTGAAGCGGCGCGGGCCCGACCGCTGCGTGCGCCCGGTGGCCCTGTTGGGCAGCGGTTACATGCTGGGGTTGTTTGCCTTGGCTGGCGGCAGCAACAACGTCACCTGTGTGGCCACGTCGGGCGGGCGCTGGTGCGAGCTGAGCGTGGACACGCTCACCCATGCCTACCTGGGCCATGCCGAGTTCCGCGAACGTGTGGCGGCGGTGCACGGCCGCACATTTGCCCGTGTGGCCGACTGGTCCCACGTCACCCGCATACGCGGCATCGTTGGCCAGGTGGCGGGCGCCCTGCTGCTGTTGATGCAGACGCAGCGCAGCGAGGTGGTGCAACTGCCCGGCCAGGCCGACCTGGCCGAGCTGCTGGGCACGCGCCGCGAAACCGTGGCGCGCGTGTTGGGCCAGATGGAGGCCCAGGGCGCGCTGGTGCGCCGTGACCGGCGGCATTGCGAGGTGCGCGAGCACGCCTTGCTCGAACTGGCGGGCAGCGGGCAGCCTGCCATGGTGTGACTGAAGTCACATTTCATCGCAGTCATCACAGTAAATACCCTAGTTTGGCCATGCGGTCGTGAGGCCTTGCGCCCACAATGGTCCAAACGTCGTGGGTATGGGCTGCACAAGGGGGGCTCGTCACGCGGCAGGTCTTGTCAACCCGATCAAGCCCAAGTTGGAGCAGCCATGAATGGTGACGTTGCCATCTTTGCGTCCCAGATACCCGCCGCGCTGATCGATTCGGCGGAGCTTTTGCTGCTCAAGGAGCGTGCCGTGCTGGAGCGCGCCGTCATCGATGCCGCGCCAGACGGCATCCTGCTGGTCAGGCGCGACGGCCGCATCCTCATGGCCAACGCGGCCATGGAAGCCATATCCGGTTACACCAAGGCGCAGCTGGTGGGGCAGTCCATCAACATCTTTCTGCCGCCGCACATGCGCAGTCGGCACGACCAGATGATGAGCGGCTTCTTTGCCCACCCATCGCGCCGGGCCATGGGCATGGTGGGCAACCTTCAACTGCAGCGCTGCGACGGCGCCACGATGCCCGTGGACATTGCGCTGGGCCACTGCCACATGGGCAACGAGCCGTGCGCCGTGGTGTTTCTGCGTGACGTGTCGGGCGTTCGGCGGCTGGAGCAGCAGATGCAATACCAGGCCACCCATGATGCGCTGACCGGCCTGGCCAACCGCTGGCAGTTCATGCAGCAGCTGATGTACGCGATGGCCCAGTCTGCCCGCCGCCAGCGCGCCATGGCGCTGTTGCTGTTGGATCTGGACGATTTCAAGGCCATCAACGACGGGCATGGCCATGCCGCGGGCGACCAGGTGCTGGTGGAGACGGCGCGGCGCATACGCAGCGTGTTGCGCGCGGGTGACGTTCTGGCGCGTTTGGGCGGTGACGAGTTCACCGTGCTGCTGCCCGAGATTTCCCACCCGAGCGACGTGGACCTGGTGGCGCAGAAGGTGTTGGCAGCCTTGTCAGCCCCCATCCGCGTGCACGATTACGAGGTGCAGTCGGGCGCGTCGATAGGCGTGGCGTGCTTCCCGGCAGACGCCAACGACACCGAAACCCTGATGCGCTATGCCGACATGGCCATGTACCAGGCCAAGGCGGCGGGCCGCAACACCTACGCGGTTTACCAATCCGAGATGGGGCAGCGGCTGGAGGAGCGCATTGTGCTGCATGACCGCCTCAAGACCGCCATGAAGGAAGGACACCTGCGCCTGCACTACCAGCCCCAGGTCAACGTGCGCAGCGGCGAGGTCTGTTCGGTGGAGGCCCTGCTGCGCTGGAACGACCCGGTGCTGGGCGAGGTGGCGCCCGACCGCTTCATTCCGGTGGCCGAATCCACCGGCCTGATCCTGCCCCTGGGCGACTGGGTGCTGGAGACCGCCTGCCGCCAGCAGGCTGAGTGGGCGGCGCAAGGCTTGCATATACAGGTGGCCATCAACCTGTCGGCCCGGCAGTTCCGCCAGCCCAGGTTGTGTGAGCGGTTGGCCGGCTTGCTGGCGCAAACGGGCGTCCAGCCGCAGTCCATCGAATTGGAGATCACCGAGTCCGAGGCCATGGCCGACCCCGAGCAGGCCGCTGGGCTGCTGGGCCAGTTGGCGGACCTGGGCGTGCGGCTGGCGCTGGACGACTTTGGCACCGGGCACTCGTCGCTGTCCTACCTGAAGGTGCTGCCCATCCAGCGCATCAAGATCGACCGCGAGTTTGTTCGCCATGTGCCGCACCAGCCGGGTGATGCCACGCTGGTGCGTGCCGTGATGGCCCTGGCACACACCCTGGGGCTGGAGGTGGTGGCCGAGGGTGTGGAAACGCGCGAGCAGCTTGCCTTCCTGAAAGCCTACGATTGCCAGGCCTACCAAGGCTGGCTGACCGCCAAGGCCATGCCTGCCCACGAACTGGGCGGGTGGCTGGCGGCCCGCCGTTCAGTGGCGGACTGGCGGCTTCAGGCCAACGCCGGGTAGTCGGTGTAGCCGCGCTCGCCACCGCCGTAGAAGGTGGCGCGGTCGGGTTCGTTCAGCATGGCGCCTTCACGCAGGCGGCGTGTCAGGTCGGGGTTGGCGATCATGGACTTGCCAAACGCCACCAAGTCTGCGCTTTCACCCAGCACGCCGTTGGCCAGTGCGCCGTCGTAGCCGTTGTTCACCATCCAGGCGCCGCGCCCGCCTGCATCGCGGTAGGCTTGGCGCAAGGCCGTGTAGTCAAAGGGCTGTTCGCCTTGCTGGAAATCACGCGCGCCGCCGGTCTGCCCTTCAATCACGTGCACGTAGGCCAGGTTGAGCGGGGCCAGCTGGCGTGCCACGTATTCGAACAGCGGTTGCGGCGCCGGGTCGTGGGCATCGTTGGCCGGGGTCACGGGCGACAGGCGAATGCCTACCCGTTCGCCGCCGATTTCTTCGCACACCGCCTGCATGACTTCCATCAGCAGCCGGGCGCGGTTTTCGATCGGGCCGCCGTACGCGTCGGTGCGCTGGTTGGAGCCGCTGCGCAGGAACTGGTCCAGCAGGTAGCCGTTGGCGGCGTGGATTTCGATGCCGTCAAAGCCCGCTTCAACCGCGTTGCGTGCAGCCTGGCGGAAGCTTTCCACAACACCCGGCAACTCATCCAGGCGCAGTGCGCGCGGTTCAGACGTGTCCACGAAGCCGCCCACGCGCTGGCCGTTCTCTTCGCGGATCAGGTAGGTCTTGGCATTGGCGCGGATGGCCGACGGCGCCACGGGCCGCTGGCCGCCCGGCTGCAGGTCCACGTGCGAAATGCGGCCCACATGCCACAGCTGCACCACGATGTGCCCGCCTTCGCGGTGCACCGCCTCGGTCACGGCCTTCCAGGCCTGTACTTGCTGCGGCGTGTGGATGCCGGGTGTGTCCGCATAGCCGTGACCTTCGGGGCAGACGGGCGTGGCTTCGGTGATGATGAGGCCGGCACCCTGGTCGCGTTGGGCACGTTGCGCGTAATAGGTGGCCATCAACGGCGTGGGCACTTGGCCGGGCGCGCGGTTGCGGGTCAAGGGCGCCATCACGACGCGGTTGGGCAGGGTCCAGGCGCCAACCTGGATGGGGTCGA
>CBKZAG010000269.1:0-4000 GCA_966692625.1 uncultured Comamonadaceae bacterium | reverse complement strand
AACGACCCGCGCATCCTCATCTTCGACGAAGCCACCAGCGCGCTGGACTACGAGTCCGAGCGCATCATCCAGCGCAACATGAAGGCCATCTGCCAGGGGCGCACCGTCATCATCATCGCGCACCGCCTGTCCGCCGTGCGCGACGCCGACCTGATCGTGGTGATGGAGCGGGGCCAGATCGTGGAGGCAGGCAAGCACGGCGACCTGTTGCGCCCGCGCGAAGACGGCCACCTGGGCCCCTACGCCCGGTTGCACCAGCTGCAACTGGCTTGAGGGCGCCACCATGAGCAACAAGCTGACTTTGCAGCTGCAAGCCCTGCACGACCTGCTGGGGCGCTACGGCCGGGCCTGGCGGCACGCCTGGGCGCGCCGCGCCGAGCTGACCCCGCCCGAGCGGCTGCCGCACGAAGCGCAGTTCCTGCCCGCTGCCCTGGCCCTGCAAGACACGCCGCCGCCCGCCGCGCCGCGCTGGACCCTGCGCCTGCTGGTGGCCCTGGTGGTGCTGGCCCTGCTGTGGAGCGTGCTGGGCCATGTGGACGTGGTGGCCACCGCCCAAGGCAAGATCGTGCCCAACGACCGCACCAAGACCATCCAGCCGCTGGAGACCGCCACCGTGCGCCGCATTGCCGTGAGCGACGGCCAGGAGGTGAAGGCCGGGCAGGTGCTGCTGGAGCTGGACGCCACCCTGGCCCAGGCCGACAAGGAACGCCTGCAGGGCGAGTGGGAGGCCGCCACTCTGCAGGTGGCCCGCGCCCGCGCCCTGCTGCGCGCGCTCGACGGCATGCCACAGGCGGCACAGATGCCGTTCGACCACCCCGAAGGCGTGGACCGCCAACGCTTGACCCAGGCCCGGCAACTGCTGGCCGGCCAGGTGGCCGAGCACGCCGCCCGCCAGCGCCAGCTGCAGGCCGAGGTGACGCGCCGCCAGGCCGAACTGCGTTCCACCCAGGAACTGGTGCGCAAGCTCGAGCAGACCGTGCCCATTGCGCAGCAGCGCGCCAAGGACTTCGAGCGGCTGGTGGCGCAGGACTACGTGTCGCGCCACGGCTACCTGGAGCGCGAGCAGGTGCGGCTGGAACAAGAGGCCGACCTGGCCACCCAGCGCAGCCGTCTGCAAGAAATTGGCGCCGCGCTGGAAGAGGCCCGCGCGCAACTGGCCAGCCTGGGCGCCGAAACCCGCCGCGCCGCCCTGGCCGACGTCAGCGACGGCCAGCAAAAAGCCGACGCGCTGGAGCAGGAGCTGCGCAAGGCCGATTCCCGCGAAAAACTCACTACGCTCACTTCCCCCGTGGACGGCACCGTGCAGCAGCTGGCCGTGCACACCGTGGGCGGCGTGGTGACGGCGGCGCAGCCCTTGATGATCGTGGTGCCCCGCGACCACCCGCTGGAGGTGGAGGCCTTCCTGGAGAACAAGGACATTGGCTTTGTGAGGGCGGGGCAGGACGCCGAGGTCAAGGTCGAGACCTTCCCCTACACCAAGTACGGCACGGTGCCCGCCACGGTGACGCTGGTGTCGCACGACGCCATACCCGACGAGAGGCGCGGGCTGATCTACGCGGTGCGGGTGAAGATGGCGCGCGGCAGCATGCGGGTGGACGGTGCCGAGGTGCCGCTGACGCCGGGCATGGCAGTGACGGCGGAGGTCAAGACCGGCAGGCGCCGCCTGATCGAGTTCTTCCTGACGCCGCTGTTGCAGCACTCCAGCGAAAGCTTGCGGGAGCGGTGACGGGCTCAACGCCCCGCCGCCCCAGCCGACAGCACCTCGCGCAGCAGCGCAGGCAGCATGGCCAGCATGCGTGTGGCGTGCAGCCCAGGCGGCGAGTTGCGCGCGTGGTAGCTGTAGAGCGATATGGGCGGCAGCTCGTGCAGTTCCAGCGCCATGATCTGGGAGTTGTCCAGCCGGGTAGCGGTGATGAAGTCCACGATGGTCCAGCCCATGCCCAGCTTCACCAGTTCCAGCGCCAGCCGCGATGTCTGTACCTGGATGCCAGGCCCTTCGCGGGTGCCCAGGCGCTGCGCCAGTTCGTCGATGGACTGGCGCATGGGGTCGTCGCCCACCAGGCGTATGGCCGGCACTCGGGCCAGCCGGGTGGCCGGTGACGAGGCACGCGGCGCGCGCGACCAGATGGTCTGCGCCACCGCCAGGTACAGCCGCCCGCTCACCAGCAGTTCGCTGGCGATTTGCGGGTGGGGGTGTTTGTAGAAGCCGAGGGCAAAGTCCACGCTGCGTGTGAGCAGGGCCTGGGTCATCTGGTCCTGGTGGATGGTGCGCACTTCTATACCGACTTCGGGGTGCTTTTGCGCGTGGTGCTGCAGCAGCTGCGGCAGAAATTCGTGTGATATGGCCGGAATGGCCGCCAGCCGCACCTCGCCGCCTTCGCGGCTGGCCAGGTTGCGCGCAGTGCGCTGCAGGGCCTCCAACTGGCGGTGGATGCTGTTGGATTCCGCGGCCAGCACTTGGGCTTCGGGCGTGGGCGTGAGGCCCGCAGGAGAGCGGTTGAACAGCCGGTAGCCGAGCCGCAGTTCGGTATGGGCCACAGCCTTGCTCACGGCCGATGGGGTGATGCACAGCAGCCGCGCCGCCGCGCTCATGTTGCCCGTTTGCAGCACGGCTTGAAAAACTTCGAGTTGGCGCAGGTTCATGGGGTTTGCTGGTTGTGAGTGAAATTCACAGTGTTGCGCCAATTATTCCTCATGTATGTGCATGAAGTTCCCATAGCATCCGGCTCCCGGAAACCAATAACTCACACACCCTGGAGACCCGATTCATGTCCGTCATTTCTTCTTCCCCTGTGTCGCGCTGGCTCGCAGGCCTGCTGTTGACCGCTGCTTCCACCGTGGCGCTGGCCCAGGCCGCCAAGCCCCATGTGGTGGTGCTGGCCACGGGTGGCACCATTGCTGGTGCCGGAGCGTCTGCCGCCAACAGCGCCACCTACGCCGCCGCCAAGGTGCCGGTGGACAAGCTGCTGGCAGGGCTGCCCGAACTGGCCAACGTGGCCAAGGTCAGCGGGGAGCAGGTGTTCCAGATCGCATCTGAGAGCTTCACCAACGACCACCTGTTGAAGCTGGGGCAACGCGTTTCGGCCCTGGCCAAGCAGGCCGACGTGGACGGCATCGTCATTACCCATGGCACCGACACGCTGGAAGAAACCGCCTACTTCCTGAACCTCACCGTGCGCACCGCCAAGCCCATCGTGCTGGTGGGCTCCATGCGCCCGGGCACGGCCCTGTCGGCCGACGGCGCGCTCAACCTGTACGACGCGGTGAGCGTTGCCGCCAGCAAGGACGCCGCAGGCAAGGGCGTGCTGGTGACGATGAACGACGAGATCCAGAGCGGCCGCGACGTGAGCAAGACCATCAACATCAAGACCGAGGCATTCAAGAGTCAGTGGGGCCCGCTGGGCATGGTGGTGGAAGGCAAGAACTACTGGTTCCGCGCCCCGGTCAAGCGCCACACCACGCAGTCGGAGTTCAACATCGACGACATCAAGGCCCTGCCTGCGGTGGACATCGTCTATGGCTACGGCAACATGAACACCACCGGCATTGAGGCCTACGGCAAGGCTGGCGTGAAGGCGCTGGTGCATGCAGGTACGGGCAACGGCTCGGTGGCCGCACAGGCGGTGGAATCGCTCAAGGCGCTGCGCGCTGCTGGTGTGCATGTCATCCGCTCGGCCCGCGTGCCCGATGGCTTCGTGCTGCGCAACGCCGAACAGCCCGACGACAAGTACGACTGGGTGGTAGCACACGACCTGCGCGCGCAGAAGGCCCGCATCCTGGCCATGGTGGCCCTGACCAAGACGCAGGACAGCAAGGAACTGCAACGGATTTTCTGGGAGTACTGATCCCAGACAGTGTTCTGTCCCGGTGCGATCCGCGCCGCTGGACGGTTGCCGAGGCCGGAGTCCCAACAGGGCTCCGGCTTTTGTTTTATGTGAGGCGCCGCCGGGCCGCCCCAAGGCGACGAAGGCCCCCTCGGGGGGCAGCGAAGCGTGGGGGC
>CBKZAG010000268.1:0-4002 GCA_966692625.1 uncultured Comamonadaceae bacterium | reverse complement strand
CGTTGGGGCGAGCGCCCAGGCTTTGAGCAGCGTGGCCCGCGCTTGGGCGATGCCGCCTTCCGCGCGCAGCGCCAAGCACAGGAGCACGCTGAAGCCGCACTGCGCAAGCTGGCTGCACAGGCCCATGGTGAAGTGCTGACCCAACTGCTCACCGCTTGGGAAAAACGCGATGCAGAGGCTCTGCCCACGGCGCAGGCCCTGGGTGGACGTGCCGGTGCGCCCGCACGCTCCACTTGGGCGCAGGCTCTGGCTGGCGCGGCGGCTGGCGGTGACCAGGCGGCTCAAAGCATGTTGCGCCTGGAAATGGCCGCAGAAGTGCCGACGCCTGCCGAGCACCTGAGCGCGCGCCGTATGCTGCAGTTGCAGTTGCTGACGCAGCGCAACGCGGCAGGCCCTGCCGAAACCTGGGTACAGGACGTGGCCAAGGTGCTGGCAGCCCCCCACGATGCCGCCACGGCACGGCGTTTGCAAACCGTCCTCAAAGCGCTGCTCAAGCGCTGATCAAGCTGTCTGGCCGGAAGAAGGCGTCGAACAGGGCGCAGACATCCGGCCATTCCGCCTCAAACCTCGAGCGGTTGACGAAGTACGCCTCGCAGGCCACGGCGAAGAATTCGCTGGGTGAGTGGGCGCCGTAGCTGTCCAGCCACGGTCGCTCGGATCCAAAGCGTTCCGCCATCTCCACCCGTTGGCGGTGGCGTGCGTGGGCCGCATGCAGCGTCTGGCGCCAGTGGCGCCGGGCTTCGCCTGCCTGTGCCTGCCCCCTGAACCCGCGCGGCAGTGGCGGGCAGCCGTCCGGGGGCTGGCCATGCGACTTGCTGCGCATGTCCAGCTTGTGGGCGAATTCGTGGATCACCAGGTTGTGGCCTCGCCCGGCCTCGTTGGCGGCGCTGGCCACACTGGACCAGGCCAGGGTCACGGGGCCGCCCTCCATGGCTTCACCCAGCAGGGCTTCGCGGTAGCGGTGAACCACGCCGGCTTCGTCCACCACCTCGCGGGGTGCCCACATTTCGTTGGGGTGCACCACAATGCCCACGAAGTCGTCGTACCAGGTCAACGCATCTTTGCCCCAGTGCAGCAGCATCACGCAGGCCTGCATGGCAATGGTCAGGGCCATGGCATCGGTGATGTGCACGCCATGCACACCATTGAATTCCTTGCTGGACAGGAAGCCCCGGCACAGTTCGCGCAAGCGTGCCTGTTCGTTGGCGTCCAGATGGTGCAGGAAGGGATGGCGTTGCCAGACGTGTTGCCATAGCCCGTCGGGGATGTCTGGATTGCCGCCAAGCCAGCGGCGAAGGGTCTGGCGCAGGTGTCGCCACCAACGCGGGGCGATCATGTGTTCCAGGGCCGCCGCTCCCAGCGGCCATCGGCATGCAGGCGAAGCGCCTGCGCACGGGGCGGCACGGAGCGCGCGTCCCAGTCGCTCAGCACCAGCCGCAGGCGGCCACCGCCGAGTGTGTGCTCCGCAGGCCGGTGCGTGTGGCCGTGGACCAGCGCCTGGGCGCCAGTGGTTTGCAGCCAGCGTTCGGCGGTGGGCGTGTCCACGTCGGCGTAAGTGATGGGGCTGTTGATCTGGCGGCTTTCGCGTTTGCGAGCCTCGCTCTGGGCACGCAACTGGCGGCCCACGGCCTCGCGTTCGGCCAGGGAGCGTGCCAGGAAGGCGTGTTGCCAGGCGGGGGTGCGCACCTCGTCGCGAAAGCGCATGTAATCCCGGTCGTCCAGGCACCAGGCGTCACCGTGGCTCAGCAGCCAGCGGTGGGCGCCCCAATCGAGCAGGGTGGGGTCGTGCAGCAGTTGCGTGCCGGTGCGCGCGAAGAAGTCTGGCCCCAGCAGAAAGTCGCGGTTGCCGTGCATCACGTACACGGGCATGCGCTGCGTGCATTCGCGCAACGCGTCGCAGCAGGCCTGGGCAAACAGATGGTCCGGGTTTTCGTCTTGGGTGTTGAGTGTGTCGTCACCCACCCAAACCTCGAACAGGTCGCCCAAGATGAACAGGGCGTCGCAGTCGGCTTGGCGCAGGTAGCTCTGCCAGGCCTCGAAGGTGGCCGGGTCGCCAGCCTGCAGGTGCAGATCGGCGATGCAATCCACAGCGCGCCAGTGCGGCGCGGCCTGCAGGGTGCCCCAGCCCGGCTCGGTCACGTCAGACAGCAACGGCCTTTTCGATCACCACGTCGGCGACGGGTACGTCATCGTGGAAGCCCTTGCGGCCGGTCTTCACGCCACGGATGGCATCGACGACTTCGGTGCCGCCCACGACTTTGCCGAACACGGCGTAGCCCCAGCCCTGCAGCGAGGGTGCGGTGTGGTTGAGGAAGCCGTTGTCAGCCACGTTGATGAAGAATTGCGCCGTCGCGGAGTGGGGCGCCTGCGTGCGCGCCATGGCGATGGTGTACTTGTCGTTCTTCAGGCCGTTGTTGGCTTCGTTTTCGATCGGCTCGCGGGTGGGCTTTTGCGTCATGCCGGGCTCGAAGCCGCCGCCCTGGATCATGAAGCCGTTGATCACGCGGTGGAAGATCGTGTTGTCGTAGTGGCCGCTGGCGACGTAGGCCAGGAAGTTTTCGGTGGACTTGGGTGCCTTTTCAGCGTCCAGTTCCAGGGTGATGACGCCGTGACCGGTGATGTGCAGTTCGACTTTCGGGTTGGCCATGTTCAGTTCTCCAATGTGGCTTTGAGGATGGTGATAGGGGTGGCGGGCACGTCGCGGTGCATGCCACGGTTGCCAGTGGGCACGGCGCGGATCTTGTCCACCACGTCCATGCCGGAAACGACCTTGCCGAACACCGTGTACCCGTGGCCGTCAGGCTGGGGTGCATTCAGCATTGCGTTGTCCACCACGTTGATGAAAAACTGGCTGGTGGCGGAGTTCGGGTTGGCGGTGCGGGCCATGGCAATGGTGCCGCGGTCGTTTTTCAGGCCGTTGCTGGCCTCCAGGGGAATGGGTGCCTTGGTGGGCTTTTGCTGCATGTCGGCGGTGAAGCCACCGCCCTGGATCATGAAGTCGCTGATCACGCGGTGGAACACAGTGCCGTCGTAATGGCCGCCCTTGACGTAATCAATGAAGTTGGCGACTGTCTTGGGGGCCTTGGCCTGGCTCAGTTCCAGGACGATGGCGCCCTGGGACGTATCGAGCTTCACGCGCGGGGTGGTTTGCGCTTGCAATGGCAGCGTAGCCAGCAGGCTGGCAGCGGCAAGAAGGGATGCGAGGGTGCGTCGTTTCATGGTCTCGGTGCAAGGGTCACTGCGCGGGGCGTGCTGCCAGCGCCGCGTCAAGCGCCTGAATCTTCGGGCGCAGTGCCTCGTTGGCAGGGTTGAGCTTGAGGGCCTCGCCGTACGAGCGTGACGCCAGACGGGCGAATACGTCACCCAGGTTCTGGTGGGCAATCGCGTAGGCCGGGTTCAGGCGCACGGCCATTTCCAGCGCCTCGCGGGCCTGGTCCAGCCGGTTGGCGGCGGCGTGCAGCACGGCCAGGTTGTTGTAGGGCTCGGGCAGTTCCGGGTAGTCGCGCGTGATGGCTGTGAAGGTCTCCAGGGCCGTGTCGTCCTGGCCCTGCTGCGTCTGGATCACGCCCAGCAGAAAGCGCATCTGCGGATCGCGGGGCTTGTCTGCCAGGTAGCCGGTGGCCACCTTGTGCGCTTGCTGAAGATCGCCGGCTTGCAACAGACGGTTCACATCCTGGTAGGGGGCTTCCTGGGCGTGCGCGCCAGCGGCGCAGAGCAGCAAAGCCGCGCAGGCCAGGCGCAGCACCTGCGCGCGCCAGAACGAATGGGAGGGGTTGCTGGCAACCGGAGTCAGGGGAAGGGGCATGGTGACCTCAGCGGGTTTCTGTGGTGGTCGCAACAAACGGGCACAATACGCGACCTCCGGCAACGCTGGCGGGGTGCTCCAGGGTCCCCCGGACGGCACGCCGATATACTGCAAAAGATTGTATCTGAGGGGTTGCGGCCCCTGTTTGTTCCGATGACTTTGCGCATTTACAACTCCCTCACGCGCCGCGTGGACGC
>CBKZAG010000267.1:0-4105 GCA_966692625.1 uncultured Comamonadaceae bacterium | reverse complement strand
GCTTCGTAACTGACTTGCGGCAGATGTCCGACCGGAGCGTTTCGCTACAAACGTGCAGGGAGTTCTGCCGCGTAGCCACGGCATCGAGCATCGCAGGGGAGCCGGTGCTGCGCACCGGCCACCTCGTTGAAGCGCCAGCCCCTGGGCGCACACGCCTTGGCCACCCATACCCTGGAAAGCATCGGAAACAAGGCAGCCCTGGTCACCCCACCGTCAGCAGCCTCTGCCCAGCGGGCAAGGCAAAGCGCTTGACCAGCCCTTCCATCAACGTCACCTGCTCGTGCAGCGACGCCGTGGCCGCCGCGCTCTGCTCCACCAGGGCCGCGTTCTGCTGCGTCATCCCGTCCAGCTCCGCAACGCTCGCATACACCTGCTGCATGTCGCGCATCTGGCTGCTCGTGGCGTGCGACACCTGCGTCACGATGTCACTCACCTGCTGCACGGCATTCACCAGCTGCTGCATGGCCTGCCCCGCGCCGTCCACCAAACCCGCAGCCCGGTTCACGCCATCCACCGAATTGCCGATGAGCGCCTTGATCTCCTTGGCTGCCTCGGCGCTGCGCCCGGCCAGTGCGCGCACTTCCGCCGCCACCACGGCAAAGCCCCGGCCCGCCTCGCCCGCGCGCGCAGCCTCCACAGCCGCGTTCAGCGCCAGGATGTTCGTCTGGAAGGCAATGCCGTCGATCACGCCGATGATCTCCACCACCTTGCTGGACGACGCGTGGATCTCGTGCATGGTGCTCACCACGTTGCCCACCGTCTGCCCGTTGGTCTGCGCCACCTGGTAGGCCGACTGCGCCAGTTCGCTGGCGTGGCGGCTGGCCTCGGCCGCTTCGCGCAGGCTGGTGTTCAGGTGGTTCATCACTCCCGTGGTCTGCTGCAGGTTGCTGGCAGTGTGTTCCGTGCGGTCCGACAGGTTCTGGTTGCCGCTGGCGATCTCGGCGCTGGCCAGGCTGATGTTGCTGGCCGAGCCATGCACCTGCTCCAGCAGCGTGGCCAGCGACGCCACCATGCCCTGCAGCGCGCGCAGCACGTCACCCATCTCGTCGCGCCGTGTGGTGTCCATGCGCACGGCCAGGTTGCCTTGGCCGATGGCGTTGGCCGTGTCCACGATGCGCTGCAACGGTTCGCACACGTTGCGCTGCAGCAGCCGTGTGCCCAGCGAAATGGCCACGGCAATGAAGGCCATGATGGCCGCCACCATCCACACCGTGCGCATGCGTTCCTGCCCCACCTTGTCACGCAGGGCCGTGGCGCCTGTTTCGGTGAGCGCCACCAGCTGGTGCAGTGCGCTGGTGAAGGCCTGCAGCCGGGGCTGCACCTGTTGCTGCACGTGGGTCTGCACGGCGGCCATGTCGCCCGTGGCGCGCAGGGTGCGGGCCTGTTCCAGCGCCTGGGCCAGAGCGGCTTCGCGCGCCAGCACGTTGGCCAGTTCGCGTTGTTCGTCCGGGTGCTGCAGCATGCGGCCCAGTTCGGCCTTGAGCTGGCCTATGGCATTGGCAGTGGGGGTGGCGTCGGTCAGCAAAAGCTGTGCGGCGGAGTCGTCAGCGGCCAGCGCCGCACCTACCTGCCGCATGGCGTTCGCCTGGGCCAGGCCGCTCCAGCGTGCCGCGCCTTCCAGCTTGGCCTGCTGCTCACTTTGCTGGCGGGTGGTTTCGGCTTGCGAACGCACCGTCCGCACGGCCGAACCCACCGACATGGCGATCAGCGCCACCGTCACCACCAGCGTAGGCAACCACAGTTTGACGGCAATACTCAAGCGCATTCAGCGACTCCTGATGAAAAAACGAACGATCGTTCGATATCTTGCAACAGGCGTGCGCCGCGCAAACATCCGGCAGGCGACAAATGGCGCCGTTTACCCCCTCTTGTGCGGGAAAATCCCTAGCTCATCAACCCCGACTCAGCGCTCCATGCCCACCGTTCTGGACCCCCAACGCTTCGCTGGCCAAGTGGACGGCCGCCCCACCGGCCTGTACTTCCTGCGCAATGGCAGCGGCATGACTGTGGCCATCACCAACGTGGGGGCCAAGATCATGCAGATACAGGTGCCCGACCGCCACGGCCAGCCGGGCGACGTGGCCCTGGGGTACAGCAGCTTGCAGGAGGTTCTGGCCGGGTCGCCATCGCTGGGGGCCTTTGTGGCGCCTTACGCCGGGCGCATTGCGGGCGCGCAGTTCACGCTGGGCGGGCAAACCTACCGCCTCGGCGCCAACGAAGGCCCGCACTGCCTGCACGGCGGCCCGCGTGGCTCACGCCATCAGGTGTTCAACGTGGTCAGCCACGACGATACGGCGCTGGTGCTGCAGTTGCGCATGCCCGCGCAGGAAACGGGCTTCCCCGGCACGCTGGACCTGCGCCTGAGCTACCGCCTGGGCCAGGGCAACGAACTGCTCATAGAACACGAGGCCACGTGTGAAGGCGCCCCCACCCCCGCCAGCTTCACCAGCCATGGCTACTTCAACCTGGGCTTGCCTGGGCAACGCACCATCGACGGCCACTGGCTGCAGGTGCTGGCAGACGAAACACTGGCCACCACGGCCGACAACGTGCCCACGGGCGAACGCCGCGCCGTGGCCGCCACCGCACTGGACCTGCGCCAGCCCCGCGCGCTGGCCGAAGCGGGGGCCTTTGACCACGCCTATGTGCTGCAACCACCAGAGGTGCAAGGGCAGCCCCGCCTGTGCGCCCGCCTGGGTTGCGACGCTACCGGCCGGGTAATGGAGACCTGGTCCATCGAGCCGGTGATGCAGCTCTACACCGGCGACAAGCTGGGCGCGCCGCACGGCCCGCGCATGGGTGTGTGCCTGGAGCCGCAGCAGTACCCCAACGCGCCGCACTGCCCGGCGTTCCCGCTCAATCTGGTGGCGCCGGGGCAGCCTTACCGGGCGGTCACGGGCTACCGCTTCCTGGTTGCCTAGGGAAAACGCCTAGGTGAATTTGCCAGAGGCAGCGCGCGTCTCCAAAGGTATCGTTGCAGCATTCCTTTTTGTTGCAACCCTTACAGGAGTCTTGCTCATGATCGCTCGCCGTCACCTGGTGTCCCTTGGCGTGGCTGCTGCCACGCTTGGCGTTTCCCCGCTGGTCTGGTCGCAGGCCTACCCCAGCAAGATCATCCGCCTGCAAGTGCCGTTTGCGGCTGGCGGTACCACCGACATCATCGCCCGCGTGATTGCCGACCCGCTGAGCAAGTCGCTGGGGCAGTCGGTCATTGTGGAGAACCGCCCGGGCGGCGGCGGTGTGGTGGGCGCGGCCGAACTGGCGCGCAGCGCGCCCGACGGGTACACCCTGGGCATGGCCACGGTGTCCACCACGGCGGCCAACCCGGCCATCAACGCCAAGATCCCCTACAACACCCTCACCGATTTCACACCGGTCATCAACATCGCGGCCACGCCCAACGTGATTGCCGTGCACCCCAGCTTCCCGGCCAAAGACTACAACTCCTTCCTGGCTGAGCTGAAGAAGAACCCAGGCAAGTACAGCTACGCCAGCTCCGGCACGGGCGGCATCGGCCACCTGCAGACCGAGCTGTTCAAGAGCCTGACGGGCACCTTCATCACCCACATTCCCTACCGTGGCGCGGGCCCGGCGCTGAACGACGCGGTGGCGGGCCAGGTGCCCATCATCTTTGACAACCTGCCCTCTGCGCTGCCACACATCAAGGCGGGCAAGCTGGTGGCCATCGTGGTGGCCGCACCCAACCGCCTGGCCACTTTGCCCGACGTGCCCACCTTCAAGGAAGTGGGGCTGGAGCCGGTGAACCGCATGGCCTACTACGGCATCATCGGCCCCAAAGGCCTGCCCAAAGAGGTGACGGACAAGATCTACAACGCCACCCGTCAGGCGCTGGCCGACCCGGCCGTGAAGAAGCGCATCGAAGACACCGGCTCGCTCGTCGTGGGCAACACGCCTGCCGAGTTCACGGCACAGATCAAGGCCGAGTACGAGGTGTACAAGACGGTGGTGGACCGCCAGAAGCTGAAGCTGGACTGAGCGCTTTGCGCGCTAACATGGGCCCATGCACATCGCCATCCTCACCTTCGACGGCTACAACGAGCTCGATTCCCTCATCGCCTACGGCATCCTCAACCGCGTGAAAAGG
>CBKZAG010000266.1:0-4123 GCA_966692625.1 uncultured Comamonadaceae bacterium | reverse complement strand
TGCGCCGCGAGGTGGACCCGAATGTCGAGATGGTGCCGGCGGCGCACATCCGGTCTGAAGTCGGCTCCGCAAGCTTCCATGGCGGTCTGTTGCAGAAGACCAGTGCGCAGATGCACGTGGGCAAGTTCGGCGTGGGGCTGGCGCAAGCTGCCGCACGTGCAGGAGCACATGTCTACGAGCATGCACCGGTGACCGGTCTGAACCGCCGTGCCGACGGCCGCTTCAGCGTCACCTGCGGCCGTGGAACCATCGATGCCGGACAGGTGCTGTTGGCGACAGGCAACTCCCGCACGGGCCCGTTTTTCCATTTCCGTCGCCGCATGATTTCGGTCGGCAGCTTCATCATCGCCACGGAGCCGCTGGACACCGCATTGCTCGATCGTCTGCTCCCGAATCGCCGCAACTACGTCACATCGAAGAACATCGGCAATTACTTCCGCATTTCGGCTGACAACCGGTTGATCTTCGGCGGGCGTGCGCGTTTTGCGATGTCCAATCCGCGTTCTGACCAGAAGAGCGGACGCATCCTGCGCGCGGCGATGGAAGACTTCTTCCCCGAGCTGCGCGACGTGCGCATCGACTACTGCTGGGGCGGGCTGGTGGACATGACGGCCGACCGCCTGCCGCGCGCCGGCGAGCACCGTGGCATGTACTACTCGACGGGCTACAGCGGACATGGCGTGCAGATGTCCGTGCACATGGGGCAGGTCATGGCCGATGTGATGGCCGGCCACCCCGAGCGGAATCCATGGCGCACGCTGAAGTGGCCGGCAGTTCCTGGCCATTTTGGCAAGCCCTGGTTCTTGCCATTGGTAGGGGCCTACTACCGGTTCAAGGACTGGCTGCAATGAGTGCGGGGGGCTGATCGACGCAATCGGACAGAGGCTCACTCAGGAGCCGCGGACATAGGCGATGAAGTGAGTTGAGCTCCCTCTCGTCTTTAACCAATCGCTCGAATGCCGGCGTGGACGCGCCGCTTTCGGCAGACGCTATTACCAGCAGTTACCAGGAGAAATCATGCGTGTACACAAAATTGCCGCGATTCCCGCAGATGGAATCGGAACCGAAGTCATTGCGGCCGGACTCGAGGTGCTCCAGGCGCTTTCGGCCTGCGACGGCGGCTTCAAGCTCGATGTGGAACACTTTCCGTGGAGTTCCGAGTATTACCTGAAGCACGGCTACTACATACCGGAAGGCGGGCTGGAGAAACTCAAGACCTTCGATGCAATCTTCTTCGGCGCCGTCGGCAGCCAGGATGTGCCGGACCACGTTTCGCTCTGGGGCTTGCGTCTTCCGATCGCGCAAGGCTTCGACCAGTACGCGAATGTGCGCCCGGCGCGTGTGCTGCCCGGCGTCAAGAGCCCGCTCAAGAACGGCGAGGACATCGACTGGGTGATCGTGCGCGAGAATTCCGAAGGTGAATATGCCGGTCATGGCGGCCGTGCGCACCGGGGACTGCCGATTGAAACCGCGACGGAGACGGCCATCTTCACGCGTGCTGGCGTCGAACGCATCCATCGCTTCGCTTTCGAGCTTGCGCGCAGCCGTCCTGCCAAGCATCTCACGCTCGTCACCAAGTCCAACGCGCAGCGCTTCGGCATGGTCATGTGGGACGAGATCTTCTACGAAGTCGCGGCCGATTACCCAGATGTGAAGACCGACCGCGAACTGGTCGATGCGGTCACGACCCGCATGGTCCTGAAGCCGAAGACGCTGGACGTGGTTGTTGCCACCAACCTGCACGCCGATATCCTGTCCGACCTCGCGGCGGCGCTTTCCGGCAGCCTGGGCATCGGGCCGACGGCCAACCTGAACCCGGAACGCAGCTTCCCGTCGATGTTCGAGCCGATCCACGGCTCCGCGTTCGACATCACAGGCAAAGGCATCGCCAACCCGATCGCCACCTTCTGGACCGCGGCCATGATGCTGGAACATCTTGGCGAGACGGGTGCGGCCAGGCTGCTGATGCAGGCTGTCGAGCACGCCACTGCAAGCGGCGTCCACACGCCCGATCTGGGCGGCAAGGCCACGACCGCCGACGTCACGAAAGCCGTGTGCGAGTACATCGTGGCTGCGTCGACGGTGGCAGCGGTGGCGTAAGTACGGCGCTCAACATTCGCTCCAGCGGGTTTTCTACATGCACGAGTTCAAGCGCGCTCAGGCCCGGCATCTGCTGCGGTCCATGTTCCAGGCGGCGGTCGACGCCGCCCAGCCGGCACTTTGCCTGCCGAAGCATTTGCCGCCGCCTCCTGCGGGCCGGACGATCGTGATCGGCGCGGGCAAGGCTTCGGCTGCCATGGCCAGCGCGCTTGAGGAGCATTGGCAAGGGCCGCTCGAGGGCATTGTGATCACCCGGTACGGGCACGCCACCGCCTGCAGCCGGATCGAGATCGTCGAAGCGGCCCACCCGGTTCCGGATGCCGCCGGGCTGGCCGCGACCCAGCGCCTGCTTGGCCTGGTGCAGGGCCTGAGCGAAGATGATCTGGTCATCTGTCTGATCTCTGGCGGTGGCTCGGCCCTGCTCACGCTGCCTGCGCCAGGCATCACCTTCGAGGACAAGCAGGCGCTGAACACGGCGCTGCTCGCCAGCGGCGCATCGATTGCCGAAATGAACTGCGTGCGGCGGCATCTGTCCGCCATCAAGGGCGGCCGGCTTGCGGCAGCATGCCATCCGGCGCGGGTGGTGACCTTGCTGATCTCGGATGTGCCCGGCGACGATCCGCTGGACGTCGCATCCGGCCCGACGGTGGCCGACCCGACGACCTGCGCCGACGCACTGGCCATTGCTGCCAAATACCAGATTCCTCTTCCAGCCCACGTCGAACGCGTGCTGCGCAGCGGCGATGGTGAGTCCATCAAACCGGGCGACCCGCGCCTGGCAGGGAACACGACGACCATCATCGCCAATCCGCGCATGGCGCTGGAGGCCGCGGTGCAGGTGGCGAAGAGGGCGGGCATTCAAGTTCATCTACTCGGTGACGCCATCGAGGGTGAGTCGCGTGATGTCGGCAAGGTCATGGCTGGCATCGCTCGCTTTTGTGCCGAACACGGGCAGCCATTCCGCCCGCCCTGCGTCTTGCTCTCTGGCGGCGAAACCACGGTTACCGTGCGCGGAAACGGGCGGGGCGGGCGCAATACCGAGTTCCTGCTTTCGCTCGCCATCGCGCTCCAGGGCAGGGACGGCATTTACGCTTTGGCCGCCGACACGGATGGTGTGGATGGCCACGGCGATGTCGCGGGGGCCATCCTCACTCCAGACACGTTGAGGCGCGCCAGCGAGCAAGGCATACTCCCGGCAAACAGCCTGGCGGAAAACGATGGACACAGCTTCTTCGAGGCGCTCGGCGATGCCCTTGTCACCGGCCCGACACTCACCAACGTCAATGACTTCAGGGCCATCCTCATTCTCGAGTGATGGATGCGACGGGCGACGCCGTTGTCTGCGTCGGGATGGTGTGCGTATCGACAGCGATAGGATGCGAACCGAAGAACTCGAACCAAAGGCGCTTCAGTGATGAATATCCGACCAGCCCGAGAATCTGACTTTGCCGCGATGTGGTCAATCTTTCAGGAAGTGGTAGAGCCAGGAGCCACCTATGTCTTTGCTCCGGATACCAGCTATCAGGATGCTTTCGCCTACTGGTTCGCGCCGGGAGTCACTTCATATCTGGCCGAAGACGATGGGCAGGTCATCGGCATGTACAAATTGATTCCCAACCAGCGGGACCTGGGTGGACACGTTGCCAACGCTTCCTTCATGGTGTCTCCCAGCTGTAGCGGAAAGGGTGCAGGACGGGCAATGGGGTTGCATTGCTTGCGCGAGGCAAAGAAAGCCGGTTACCTCGCCATGCAGTTCAATTTTGTCGTGAGCACAAACAAGGCGGCGGTGTCCCTGTGGCAGAAACTCGGCTTTTCCATCGTCGGAACACTGCCCAAAGCGTTCTTGCACAAAAGCCTGGGGTTCGTTGACGCGTACGTCATGTATCGATTCCTGGATGACGTGGAGGTCTGAGGAACGCCCTTCAGCACGGAAGGGCGTTTGGGGCACAGGCTTGTTTACGCTACGCCGCCCTGGCACATGTACTTGGTCTGCATGTAGTCGTCCAGGCCGTGGCGCGAGCCC
>CBKZAG010000265.1:0-4136 GCA_966692625.1 uncultured Comamonadaceae bacterium | reverse complement strand
TTCATCACCGGCCAGTTCACACCCCATGCCAGGGTAAGAAGAATGAGAAGGATGGTTTGTTGGCGGGTTAGCGTGGGCATGGCGTGGGTGGTGTGACGCACAGACGTTACCAAAAAAACAACCCCTGCCTACAATCCGGGGCATGAACTTCACCGACATGCTGCGTGCCGCCGAGCACCAGAACCGTTCCATGCTGTGCGTGGGTCTGGACCCCGAGCCCTCGCGTTTCCCGCACCACTGGCGCAACGACCCGGCGCGCATCTACGATTTCTGTGCCGCCATCGTTGACGCGACGGCCGACCTGGCCATGGCCTTCAAGCCGCAGATCGCCTACTTTGCCGCACACCGCGCCGAAGACCAGCTGGAACAGCTGATGGCCCACATGCGGGTGCGCGCCCCCCAGGTGCCCATCATCCTGGACGCCAAGCGCGGCGACATTGGCAGCACCGCCGAACAGTACGCCAAGGAGGCTTTTGAGCGCTACGGTGCGGATGCCGTCACGCTGTCGCCTTTCATGGGCTTCGATTCGGTGCAGCCCTACCTGCAGTACCCGGGCAAGGGGGCCTTCTTGCTGTGCCGCACCAGCAACCCGGGTGGCGACGACTTCCAGAACCAGCGGCTGGCCAGTGTGGAAGGCCAGCCCCTGCTTTATGAACACATTGCACGGCTGGCGCAGGGGCCCTGGAACCTCAACGGGCAGTTGGGGCTGGTGGTGGGTGCCACCTACCCGGCGGAAATTGCCCGCGTGCGCGAGCTGGCGCCCACCTTGCCGCTGCTGATTCCCGGCGTGGGCGCGCAGGGGGGCGACGCGCAAGCCACCGTGCAGGCAGGCTGGCGCGGTCAGGGTGACGCGACCACGGGAGCTATCGCGGTCAATTCCTCGCGCGCCATTCTGTACGCCAGCGCGGGTGAGGATTTTGCCGAGGCGGCACGGCGTGAGGCCTTGCGCACCCGCGACGCGCTGCACGCTGCACGCAACCCCAAGAGCTGAGGAGCAACCCCATGGCAGAGAGTCTCGATAGTCTTTTCCACCGATTCGAGCAACTCAATGACATTGGGGTGGCTTTGTCGAGCGAGCGCAATCTGGAGCGTTTGCTCGAAAACATCCTGCTGGCCGCGAAGAAGCTGACCCAGGCTGATGGCGGCACGCTTTACTCCCTCACGCCAGACAAGCGCCACCTGCGTTTTGAAATCGTTCGCACCGACTCGCTGAACATCGCCCTGGGCGGCACGGGTGGGCAGCCCATTACCGGCCTGTTCCACGATCTGCCCTTGTTCAAAGACGACGGCACCCCGAACAACGCACTGGTGGCGGCGTGCGCCGCCAACACCGGCAAAACGGTCAACGTGCCCGACGCCTACGCCGCCGAGGGGTTCGATTTTTCTGGCACGCGCAAGTTCGACGAGCGCACCGGCTACCGTTCGCGGTCCTTCTTGACGGTTCCCATGAAGAACCACGAAGGCGAGCTGATTGGCGTGCTGCAGCTGCTCAACGCGGTCGACGCTGAAACTGCCGCCGTGACTGCGTTTTCCGCCGCCGACCAGCGACTGGCCGAGTCACTCGCATCCCAGGCCGCCGTGGCATTGACCAACCGGCAACTGTTGCAGCAGTTGGAAGACCTGTTCGAGGCCTTCATCAAACTCATCAACGTGGCGATCGACGAAAAGTCCCCCTACACGGGCGGGCATTGCGAGCGCGTGCCGGAGCTCACCATGCTGTTGGCAGAGGCGGTGAATGGCACCAGCGACGGGCCGCTGGCCGACGTGCGCCTGACCGACAAGGACCTGCACGAGCTGCGCATTGCCGCCTTGCTGCACGACTGCGGCAAGATCACCACGCCAGTGCATGTGGTGGACAAGGCCACCAAGCTCGAAACCATTTTCGACCGAATTCACCTTGTCGATACCAGGCTGGAGGTCGCACGGCGAGAGGCCGAGGCCGCCATGTGGCGGGCCATTGCGCAAGGGCAGAAAGACCGTGTTTCTGCCGAGGCCGAACACCACACGTGGTGCGAAAAGCTGGAGCAGGACCGCGAGTTTCTGCGACGCTGCAACGTGGGCGGCGAACGCATGAGCGACGAAGACATTGAGCGCGTGCGGGTGCTGGCTACCCAGTACCGTTGGACAGCACCTGATGGGCAGCCGCAGCCGTTGTTGAATGCCAACGAAGTGGAGAACCTGACCGTGCGCGCGGGCACCCTGACCCCGGCGGAGCGCGATGTCATCAACCACCACATCGTTGCCACCATCAACATGCTGGAGCAGCTGCCCTGGCCCAAGGGGCTGGAGAACGTGCCTGAGTACGCGGGCGGGCACCACGAGCGCATGGACGGCAAGGGCTACCCCAAGGGGCTGACGCGCGAACAGATGAGCTGGCAGGCACGCATGATGGGAATCGCGGACATCTTCGAGGCGCTCACGGCGCACGACCGCCCCTACAAGAAGGCCATGACCCTGACCCAGGCGCTGCGTATCATGGACAACTTCAAAACGAATGGACACATCGACCCCGATCTGTACGATGTGTTCGTGAACAAAAAGGTCTACAAGCAATACGCCCAGCGCTTCTTGGCGCCAGAACAGGTCGATTGCTGAGGTCCGGCACTGACCGCCGGTGAGCGCAAGGCCCGCTGCGGCCGAGAGGAGTGGGGATGAGAGAGGGACGTTCGACGGGATGGCGCCGGGCTGGCCTGGGGCTGCTTTTTCTGGGCTTGGCGGCGGCAGACGCAAGGGCGCAACCCGCCAACCTGGCAGAGGAGGCCGTGATCACGCAGATGCAGGAGTTGGTGCGCCAGTCGCGCCACGACCAGGCCTATGCCCTGGGGCGTGCCAACGAAGGGTTGCTGGGCCACCCTGTGTTTGACCTGTACTACGGCATCGCGGCCCTGCACACCGGGGTGCCCGGCGAGGCAGTGTTCGCCCTGGAACGCCACGTGGCGCAGCAGCCCAGCCGGCTGGGGCACTTCATGCTGGGCAAGGGCTACTTCGTGCTGGGCGAAGACCTTCGGGCCAAGGAAGAATTTGAAGACCTGCTCGCGACAGGCAAGGACCCGGACGAGGCGGCGGTCATCTGGCAGTACCTGGACAACATCTGGTGGCGCGAGGGGCGGTACCGGCCCGTTGGCCGCTTCTACGCAGAAGTGGGTGTTGGCCGCAGCGACAACATCAACGCTGGTCTGCCTGCGGGGCCCGTGGCGGGCATTCCCGGCCTGAACGTGCTGGAGGGGGCCACCTACGAGCGCGAGGCCGACACGCAGACGCATGCGGCCCTGGGCGTCAATGGCCGCTATCCCTTCCTGCCCGGCTGGGTGGCGTATGGCGGGCTGCATGCACGCGGCCGCTGGAACCAGACCGGTGCCAACCAGCAGTTCGACACCGCCGACGCCAGCGCCGAAGCAGGCGTGGAGCTGGCCAAGGGCCGACACCTCTACCGCCTGGGGCTGGATCATCGCCAGTCCAGCATTGATGGGCAGCGGTTCCTGGACGTGGCCTCGGTGACCGGCGACTGGCATTACCGGCCCGACCAGTTTCACCGCTGGGGCGCCAGTCTGGCTTATTCAGACTTGAACTACCACAGCATCAACTACCAGCGGAACAAGGACGGTTCCGGCGGCACCGTCACCACCGACGGCAGCGTGCGCGACAGCGCGCTGACGCAGGCCAGCGTCAACTGGTCGTACTTCTTCGTGCACCCCTGGGCGCCCATGTGGGTGAATGAACTGATCGTGGGCCGCGAGCGCAACGACGCAGGGCGCAGTGACTTGTCGCGCAACATGGCTGGTCTGAAGAGCCAGCTGGCTTTCCGCCCCGCGAGCCGCTGGCTGGTGGTGCTCAACGCCGGGTTCATGCGCAGCAGCTACCGCGCGCCCTACGGCCCCAATCTGCCGCACCGCCAAGACAGTTTGTGGAACGCGGGGCTCACGGTGCAGTACCGCCTGGCGCGCGAATGGACGCTGCAAGGGGAGTGGGCCCGGCAGTGGCAGCGCTCCAACGTGGATTGGCACGATCACACCCGCAGCGAGGTGTTTGCCAAGCTGCGCTATGAGTTCAAGTGACAGGGAGCGGGCATGAGAACTGGAAATTCTTTGCGCAAGGTGCTGGCCCTGTTGCTGGGGCTGGGGTGTGCTTCGGTGGCG
>CBKZAG010000264.1:0-4145 GCA_966692625.1 uncultured Comamonadaceae bacterium | reverse complement strand
TTCACCGTGGAAAACGCCCCCGAAGCCATTGCCTGGCTGCAGGAGCTGGGCACCCCCTTCTCGCTCGACGACGGCGAACTGCACCTGACCCGTGAAGGGGGTCACAGCCACCGGCGCATCGTGCACGTGGCCGACGCCACGGGTGCCGCCGTGCAAAAGACGCTGATCGAGCGCGTGCGCGAACTGCCCCATGTGGACGTGTTCGAAACCCACAACCTGGTGGACCTGATCCTGAGCGACAAGCACGCTGTGCAACCCCAGCCAGGGCCGCGACGCTGCCTGGGCGCCTACGTGCTGAACGAGGAAACCGACGAGGTCGAAGCCTTCGTGGCCCCGCACACCTTGCTGTGCACGGGCGGTGCGGGCAAGGTGTACCTCTACACCTCCAACCCCGACACAGCCACCGGCGACGGCATTGCCGCCGCGTGGCGCGCAGGCTGCCGCGTGGCCAACATGGAATTCATCCAGTTCCACCCCACCGGCCTGTACCACCCCAAGGCCAAGAGCTTCCTCATCAGCGAAGCGGTGCGTGGGGAAGGCGGTCTGCTCAAACTGCCGACTGAGCTGGGGGGCACGCGCTTCATGCCCGCGCACGACGAGCGCGGCGAACTGGCCCCGCGCGACGTGGTGGCCCGCGCCATCGACTTCGAGATGAAGAAACACGGCCTGGACTGCGTGTTCCTGGATATCTCGCACCAGAGCCCCGAGTTCCTGCGCGAACACTTCCCCAACATCCTGGCGCGCTGCGCCGAGCTGGGCATAGACATCACGCGTGAACCCATTCCCGTGGTGCCCGCGGCGCATTACACCTGTGGCGGCGTGGTCACCGACCTGCGCGCCCGCACCGACCTGGACGGCCTGTACTGCGTGGGCGAAGCCAGCTGCACCGGCCTGCACGGCGCCAACCGCCTGGCCAGCAACTCCTTGCTGGAATGCATGGTGTTTGCCCGCGCCGCCGTGGCCGACATCACCGCCCAGCCCGCCGTTAATTTGCCTGGCGTGCGCCCCTGGGACGACAGCCGCGTCATCGACGCCGATGAACAGGTCGTCATCGCCCACAACTGGCACGAACTGCGCCGCTTCATGTGGGACTACGTGGGCATTGTGCGCACCGACAAACGTCTGGAGCGCGCCGCCCACCGCATCGCCCTGCTCAAGGCCGAAATCCAGGAGTTCTACGCGCGCTTTCACGTCACGCGCGACTTGCTGGAGCTGCGCAACCTGGTGCAGGTGGCCGACCTGATCGTGCGTTCCGCCCAGGCCCGCAAGGAAAGCCGGGGACTGCACTTCAGCCGCGACTACCCCGAACTGCTGCCCAAGGCGCTGCCCACGGTGCTCACGCCGGGGCTTTGAACCGGGCTGGCCGGCGGCTCAAATCACTGCATAGCGCCCCGGCTTGTGGTTGATGGCGATGAACAGGTTCATCACCACCGCTGCCAGCACCGACCAGGCCACCCGCTCGGGCTCCACCACCGTCAGCGCCAGCAGCACGATGGTGCAGTCGATGCCCATCTGCACCTTGCCCGCACGCCAGCCGCGCGCCTGCTGCAGGTACAGGCTGATGATGGTGGCGCCGCCCAGGCTGGCGCGGTGCCGCGCCAGGAACAGGCAGCCCGAACCCAGCAGCAAGCCGCCCAGCACCGCTGCATAGGCCGGGTGCAGCCGCTCGATGGCGAACAGGCGTGGCGACCACTGCGTCATGGCCGACAACAGGCTGATGGCGATGAAGGTCTTGAGCGTGAACTCGCGCCCCATGCGTTGCCAGGCAAACCAGTAGAACGGCACGTTGATGAGGAAGAACAGGTGCCCCAGCCCCAGGCCCGTGGCGTAGTGCAGCACGAAAGCCGCCCCCGCCGTGCCGCCCGTGAGCAGCCCCGACTGCGCAAACAGAATCAGCGCCAGCGACACGAACAGCGTGCCCGTGAAGATGGCTTGCGCATCCTCGAAGGCGGTGTGTTTCTGTACGGAAGAAGTGTCTGTGCTCATGACGTGTGCGGAGGCACGAATCATGCCAGTAACCGTGGCAGCCACATCAGGCGCTGCCCCTCACCACCAGTTCGTACCCCAGGTCCACACACGGCCTAGGCACCGGCTTGCCCGCCATCAGCGCCAGCAGCATGCGCGCTGCCTCAGTGCCCACTTCGGCACGTGGCGTGCGCACGGTGGTCAGCGGTGGCCACATCTGGTCGCTGCCTGTCAGGTCGTTGAAGCCAGCCACAGCCATGTCGCCGGGCACCGAAACACCCAGCCGCAGCGCGGCCAGCAGGGCCCCTTGAGCCAAGTCGTCGTTACAGAAGAAGATCGCGTCCACCGCCTTGCCGCTGCGCACGATGTCTTCAAACATCTCGCCTCCCAGCGCCAGCGACGACGGGTCTGTGCGCAGCCACTCCAGCTCCGGGTCAAAACAACCCGCCGCCTCCATGGCCTGGCGCCAGCCGTCCCGTCGCTGCAGGGTTCGCGGGTCCAACTGGGCGGCGGCAAATGCGATGCGGCGGTGCCCACGCGAAAGCAGGTGCTCCGTCATGGCCACCCCTGCGCTTTGTTGCGAGAACCCGACGCTGTAGACGCCCGGCACCTCGCTCACCTCCATCAGGTGCACGCAGGGCACGCCACTGCCAGCGATCAGCTTGCGTGTGGCTTCGCTGCGCTCCATGCCCGTCACCAGCACGCCCGCCGGGCGATGCAACAACTGCTCGCGCAGCAACTGCTCCTCTTCGCCAATGTCGTAGTGGGTGATGCCGATCAAGGTCTGGTAGCCCGCCGGGCGCAGGGTGCGCTGCACCGCCTCCAGCAAATCCACGAACAGCGCGTTCGACAACAAAGGAATGAGCACCGCCACATGGCTGCTGTGGCGCGAGGCGAGCGCCCGGGCGGCAGGGTCAGGCATGTACCCCAGCTGTTCCACGGCCAGTTGCACCCGGGCCACCAGTTCCGGGTCCACCGCACGTTCCCCGCGCAAGGCCCGCGACACGGTGATGGGGCTGACCCCTGCCAGCTTGGCCACGTCCGCCAGGGTGACTCGGCCGGTGGCTCGGGGACGGTTGGCAGACATGGGGAAGCTCCTAGGGTTATTACTGATCATACATCTGGCGAATGCTTGTAGGATAGCGCTATCCAAGGCGCGTGAGCCAGAGGGAAATCCCTATTTCAAACAGGATTCCACAGGCAAGCCGCTTTTTTTGAACCTTTTCGGATAGCGCTATCCAACAATGAACCATTCGATAGTCATCATGGGTGTGGCCGGTTGCGGCAAGTCCAGTCTGGGGGATGCCGTTGCCCGCGCCGAAGGCCTGCACCTGATTGAGGGTGACGACCACCACAGCCCGGAAAGCCGGGCCAAGATGAGCCAGGGCATTGCCTTGACCGATGCCGACCGGCAAGGCTGGCTGAACCGGCTGGGCGAAGAACTGCGCCAGGCGCCGCAGGGGCTGGTGCTCACCTGCTCGGCCCTCAAGCGCGCGTACCGCGAGGGCTTGCGCGCCGCGTCACCCGGCCTGCGTTTTGTGTTTCTGGACGTGACCCGGGAAGAAGCCCAGCGGCGCGTTGCGCAACGCCCATCCCACTTTTTTTCAAGCAGCCTGATTGACAGCCAGTTCGCCACGCTGGAGCCGCCCACGGGCGAACCCGGCGTGCTGCGCGTGGATGCCAGCCTGCCCCTGGAGCAACTGCAGGCCCAGGTATGCGCCTGGCTGCATGAAGGAGCGCACGCATGAACACAGCCACCCCACCCAAGCGCCACCTGCAGCGCCTGACCCATGCCGCCATGGCCGCCTGCCTGGGCATCATGGCCGTGGCCGTGTTCGTGAACGTCGTGCTGCGTTACGGCTTCGACAGCGGTGTGCCCGCCAGCGAGGAACTGTCCCGCCTGCTGTTCGTGTGGATGGTGTTCATCGGCGCCACCGCCGCCTACCCGGCGGGAGAACACATGGCCTTCACCAGCCTGGTCGGCCTGCTGCGCCACCGCCCCAGGGTCATGCTGGCCGTCACCGCGCTCATCCGCGTCTTGGTGGTGTTCGGCGCAGCTCTGGTGGCCCACGGCGCCTGGCAGCAGGTCGTGGTGGGGCTGGACAGCCACTCGGTCGTTCTGGGTTACCCCACGGCCTTGCTGCCACTGCCCGCCTTCCTGTGCGCCACGGCGATTGCCG
>CBKZAG010000263.1:0-4169 GCA_966692625.1 uncultured Comamonadaceae bacterium | reverse complement strand
AACAACGGCGGCACCAAGATCTTCTCGGTCAGCGGTGACGTGGAGCGTCCGGGCAACTACGAGATCCCGCTGGGCACCCCGTTCAGCAAGCTGCTCGAACTGGCAGGTGGCGTGCGTGCTGGCCGCCAGCTCAAAGCTGTGATCCCTGGCGGCTCTTCGGCCCCTGTGCTGCCTGCCAACATCATCATGGACTGCACGATGGACTACGACTCCATCAGCAAGGCGGGCTCCATGCTGGGTTCCGGCGCGGTCATCGTGATGGATGATTCCCGCTGCATGGTCAAGTCCCTGCAGCGCCTGAGCTACTTCTACATGCACGAGTCCTGCGGCCAGTGCACGCCTTGCCGCGAAGGCACGGGCTGGCTGTGGCGCATGGTCGACCGCATAGAGAACGGCCAGGGCCGTCCCAGCGACATGGCTCTGCTCGACAACGTCGCGGAAAACATCATGGGCCGCACCATCTGCGCGCTGGGTGATGCTGCAGCCATGCCGGTGCGCGGCATGATCAAGCACTTCCGCCACGAGTTCGAGCACCACATCGAACACAAGACCTGCATGGTCCCGGCATACGTTTAACCAGAGCTGAACATGGTTGAAATCGAACTCGACGGCAAGAAGGTGGAAGTGCCGCCCGGCAGCATGGTCATGCATGCGGCTGAGAAGGCTGGCACCTACATTCCGCACTTCTGCTATCACAAGAAGCTTTCCATCGCGGCCAACTGCCGCATGTGCCTGGTGGATGTCGAAAAGGCACCCAAGCCCATGCCCGCATGCGCCACACCCGTCACCATGGGCATGGTGGTGCGCACCAAGTCCGACAAGGCCATCAAGGCCCAGAAGTCGGTCATGGAATTCCTGCTGATCAACCACCCGCTGGATTGCCCCATCTGTGACCAGGGCGGTGAGTGCCAACTGCAGGACTTGGCCGTTGGCTATGGCAGCGGCGCCTCCCGCTACGAGGAAGAAAAGCGCGTAGTGTTCCACAAGGATATCGGCCCCCTCATCTCGATGGAAGAGATGAGCCGCTGCATCCACTGCACCCGCTGCGTGCGTTTCGGCCAAGAGATCGCTGGCGTCATGGAACTGGGCATGAGCCACCGTGGTGAGCATTCCGAGATCGAGACCTTCGTGGGCCAGTCGGTGGACTCCGAGTTGTCGGGCAACATGATCGACCTCTGCCCGGTGGGGGCTCTGACGAGCAAGCCCTTCCGCTACAGCGCCCGTACCTGGGAACTGTCGCGCCGCAAGTCCGTCAGTCCTCACGACTCCACCGGTGCCAATCTGATTGTTCAAGTCAAGAACGGGCAAGTGCTGCGCGTCGTGCCCTTCGAGAACGAAGAGGTCAACGAGTGCTGGATCGCTGACCGTGACCGTTTCAGCTACGAAGCCCTCAACGGCGCCGACCGCCTGACCCAGCCCATGCTGAAGCAGGGCGGCGAGTGGAAGGCCGTCGATTGGCAGACCGCCCTGGAATACGTGGCCAATGGTCTGAAGCAGATCAAGAACGACCATGGCGCGCAGTCTATCGGTCTGCTGGCCAGCCCACACAGCACGGTCGAGGAACTGGCGCTGGCCGGTGCACTGGTGCGGGGTCTGGGCAGCCAGAACATCGATACTCGCCTGCGTGCGGCCGATTTCGGCAATGTCGCGCCCACCGGCCAGGCACGTTGGCTGGGCCTGCCGATTGCGGCGCTGTCCAGTCTGCAGCGTGTGTTCGTCATCGGCTCCAATCTGCGCAAGGACCATCCGCTGTTCGCACAGCGCATCCGTCAGGCCGCCCGCAAGGGCGCGCAGGTGAGCGCGCTGGTGGACGAGGCGCCGGCCTGGGCCATGTCCGTTGCCCATGTTCTTCAGGCTGATGTTTCTGGCTGGAGTGCTGCGCTGGCCGGGGTGGCTGCCGCCGTGGCCCAGGCCAAGGGCGTTGCTGCGCCCGCGGATGCACAAGTGACTGACGCCGCCCGTGCCATCGCCGAATCGCTGATGAGCGGTGAAAACAAGGCCGTGCTGCTCGGTAACGCCGCCGCGCACCATGCCCAGGCTTCCAGCCTGCTGGCGCTGGCGCAGTGGATTGCCAGCCAGACCGGCGCCAGCTTCGGTTACCTGACCGAAGCCGCCAACACCGTCGGCGCGCAACTGGTCGAGGCGCTGCCGGGCGTGGGTGGCCAGAACGCTGCACAGATGCTTGCTGGCGGCGTGAAAGCCGCTGTGCTTCTCAACGTTGAAGCGGGGGCAGACACCGCCGCACCGGCCTCTGCTCTGGCGCTGGCTGACATGGTGGTCACGCTCAGCCCGTTCAAGACCAACCTGGATGTGAGCGACGTGCTGCTGCCGATCGCTCCGTTCAGCGAAACGTCTGGCTCCTTTGTCAACGCCGAAGGCCGCCTGCAGAGCTTCCATGCCGTGGTCAAGCCTTTGGGCGAGACGCGCCCCGCCTGGAAGGTGTTGCGCGTACTGGCCAACCTGCTGGGCCTGCCTGGCTTTGACCAGGAGTCTTCCCAGGCTGTGCTGGCCAAGGCGTTGCCTGGTGCTGAAAGTGGTGCAGTGGTTCCTGCGGGCCGCCTGAACAACACCACGTCTGCCGCCATCGACACGGGTGCGGCCAGCGGTCAGCCCTGCGTGGCCGCGATCTACGAACTGGACGCACTGGTGCGCCGCTCGCCGTCGCTGCAGGCCACGGCCGATGCGCGTGCCGCCCGCGCCGCCGAAGCCGAGGGAGTGAGCGCATGATCGACGCGATGTACAACGGTGGTCTGAACCTGATCGCAGCTACCTGGTGGCAGACTGCCGCCTGGCCGGTGCTGTGGAACCTGATCAAGATCGTGGCGGTGTTGGCACCGCTGATGGGCGCCGTGGCGTACCTGACGCTGTGGGAGCGCCGCCTGCTGGGTTTCATGCAGGTTCGCCTGGGTCCCAACCGCGTGGGCCCCTTCGGTTTGCTGCAGCCTATCGCCGACGCAGTCAAGCTGCTGAGCAAGGAACTCATCAACCCCAGCGCCGCGAGCAAGGGGCTGTTCCGCCTGGGGCCCATCATGGCCATCATGCCGGCGCTGGCCGCGTGGGTGGCCGTGCCTTTCGGCCCTGAAACCGTGCTGGCCAACGTCAACGCCGGTCTGCTGGTCATCCTGGCCATCACGTCCATCGAGGTGTACGGTGTGATCATCGCTGGCTGGGCGTCCAACTCCAAGTACGCCTTCCTGGGCGCGCTGCGGGCGTCCGCACAGATGGTGAGCTACGAGATCGCCATCGGCTTCTGCTTCCTGGTGGTCGTGATGACGGCTGGCAGTCTCAATCTGGTGGACATCGTCTCCTCGCAGAACAGGGGTATGGCCGCCGACATGGGGCTGAACTTCCTGTCTTGGAACTGGCTACCGCTGTTGCCCATCTTCCTGGTCTACTTGATCTCCGGTGTGGCCGAGACCAACCGCCATCCCTTCGACGTGGTCGAGGGTGAGGCGGAGATCGTGGCCGGTCACATGGTCGAGTATTCGGGCATGGGCTTCGCCATCTTCTTCCTGGCCGAATATGCCAGCATGTGGCTGGTGTCCATCTTGGCCGTGCTGATGTTCCTGGGCGGCTGGGCCGCACCTATCGACAGCGCCGTCTTCAACTGGATTCCAGGCTGGATCTGGCTGGGCGTCAAGACCTTTGTCGTCGTGTCCATGTTCATCTGGATTCGCGCCACCTTCCCGCGCTTCCGTTACGACCAGATCATGCGTCTGGGCTGGAAGATCTTCATTCCCGTGACCCTCATCTGGTTGCTGCTGGTCGGCGGCCTGATGCAGACCTCCTGGAACATCTGGAAATAAAGGAGGCCCGAACAACATGTCTGCCACCGCTGTTGCGCCTTTCTCTTTCCGCGACTTCTTCAAGAGCTTCCTGCTGGTCGAGCTGTTCAAGGGCATGGCCCTGACCGGCCGCTACGCCCTGCGCCGCAAGGTGACTGTGCAGTTCCCCGAAGAGAAGACGCCCCTGTCTCCCCGCTTCCGCGGCCTGCATGCCCAGCGCCGTTACGACAACGGCGAAGAGCGTTGCATCGCCTGCAAGCTGTGTGAAGCTGTCTGTCCGGCGGTGGCTATCACCATCGAGTCCGAGCAGCGTGAAGACGGCACCCGCCGTACCACGCGTTACGACATCGACCTGACCAAGTGCATCTTCTGCGGCTTCTGCGA
>CBKZAG010000262.1:0-4179 GCA_966692625.1 uncultured Comamonadaceae bacterium | reverse complement strand
GCCCCCTTGGGGGGCAGCGAAGCGTGGGGGCCATGAACTTTGCCGCTTCAACCCAAGGCCAGATCGGCCACTGGCAACCGGTTGGTGGCCTTTACCTCGCGCAGCGATATGCTGGTACGTATGCTGAGCACGCCGGGCAACGTGCGCAGGGTTTTTTCCACAAAGCGGCTGTATTCGTCCAGGTCTTGCGCCACCACTTGCAGCAGGAAGTCAGCCTCGCCGGTGGTGTTGTGGCAGGCCAGCACATGGGGGCTGGCCAAGATGATGCGCTCAAACGCCGCAGTCACGTCCTGGCTGTGCTGGGTGCAGACGATCTGCACGAAGGCCATTACCCCTATGCCCAGCTTGCGCCGGTTCAGTATGGCTTGGTAGCCCTCTATCACCCCGGCTTCTTCCAGGCGCTTCTGGCGCCGCCAGCACGAGGCCTCGCTCATGGCCAGTTCTTCTGCGAGCTTGGCGTTCGACATGCGCCCATCTTGTTGCAGGCGGCTGGCAATTGCAAGGTCCTGGCGTTCCAGTGGCAATTTCATGACGGATTCTTTCGTTTTGGCAAACGTCATCGGAAGAATACATCGAATTTCTTCAGGGTAGACCTTCAGACAGAAAGGTAATTTCCAGCGGCCTCGGCAGAATTGAAGGTCCTTTCAATTCAGAGGTTTCCATGAAAGCCGTTGTTTACGAATCCTTCTCTGCCTTGCCCAAGTTGATGAACGTGCCCGACCCGACCCCCGAGGAACACGGTGTGGTCATCAAGGTCATGGCCACGGGGGTCTGCCGCAGCGACTGGCACGGGTGGGTGGGCCACGACCCGGACATTGTTCTGCCCCACGTGCCGGGGCACGAACTGGCGGGCGTTGTGCAGGCGGTGGGCAAGCGGGTGACCCGCTGGAAGGTGGGCGACCGCGTGACGGTGCCCTTTGTGGCGGGTTGCGGCAGCTGCCCCGAATGCCACAGCGGCAACCATCAGGTTTGCGACCGGCAGTTCCAGCCGGGCTTTACCCATTGGGGTTCGTTTGCCGAATACGTGGCCATTCACCAGGCCGATATCAACCTGGTGGCGCTGCCCGACAGCATGGACTTTGCCACGGCGGCCAGCCTGGGGTGCCGCTTCGTCACATCGTTCCGCGCCGTGGTGGACCAGGGCAAGACCATGGCGGGCCAGTGGGTGGCCGTGCATGGCTGTGGCGGTGTGGGCCTGTCGGCCATCATGATTGCCAACAGCATTGGGGCCAACGTGGTGGCCATCGACATTTCAGATGACAAGCTGAAACTCGCCCGCGCCGTGGGGGCCGCTGCCACCATCAACGCCAGCCAGACGGCTGACGTGGTGGCCGCCGTGCGCGAGATCACCCGCGGCGGCGCTCACGTGTCGCTGGACGCGTTGGGTCACCCCACCACCTGCTTCAACTCCATCAGCAACCTGCGCAAGCGCGGCAAGCACGTGCAGGTTGGCCTGATGTTGGGCGAACACAGCAAACCCGCCGTGCCCATGAGCCAGGTCATTGCCCATGAGCTTGAAATCCTGGGCAGCCACGGCATGCAGGCTTTCCGTTACGAGCCGATGATGGCCATGATGGCCTCGGGCAAGTTGCAGCCCGAGAAGCTCATCGGCCGAACCATCAGCCTGGAGCAGTCCATCGACGCCCTGGTGAACATGGACAAGTTCGAGGTAGCTGGCGTGACCGTGGTGACGGAGTTCTGAATAGGCTACAGTCTTGGCATGGCGCCTACTGTTGTTCGTGACGGGCCGTATCGGCTGTTCTTTTTTTCACGTGAAGAGCCGCGCATTCATGTGCATGTGGCGCATCCAGACGGCGAGGCGAAGTTTTGGCTGACGCCTATTGTTCATCTGGCCACATCCGCGGGCCTGACACCAAAGCAGATCACGGATGCACAATCGGTTGTCCAAGTGCACATCAAGGAGATTGAAGATGCCTGGAACCATCACTTCGGCGGCTGAGGTTACGCACGTTTCCAAGTACGGCCTGTGGCTGCTGCTCGGTGATGAGGAGTTGTATTTGCCGTTCGAGCAGTTTCCTTGGTTCAAGCAGGCCACGATTGAACAGATCACTAACTTGGAGCATCCGACAGCGGATCATCTGTATTGGCCCGCACTGGATATTGACCTGGCCGTTGATTCGATTCGGCGGCCAGCGGATTTTCCCTTGGTCGCGCGAGGCTAAGCTGCTTGGGTAGCGGATGTGCCAAACGACAAAGGCCCTCGCGGGCCTTTGTCGTTTTTGCAGTGTTCGCGGTCAGGCCTTGGCCGCAGCCAGCGCCTCGCCCAGCAGGGCCAGGCCTTCATCCAGCAGGCTGTCGCTGGCGGTGATGGGCACCAGAATGCGGATGACGTTGGCGTACACACCGCAAGACAGCAGCACCAGACCGCGCTTGAGGGCTTCGGCGCAGACGCGCTTGGTCAGGTCAGCGTCGGGCTGGTGGATGTCGCCGTTCTTGAACAGCTCCACCGCCACCATGGAGCCCAGGCCGCGTACGTCCTGAATCTCTTTGTGCTGTTGCGCCAGGGCGCGCAGGCTGGTCTTCAGGCGCTCGCCCACGGCGTTGGAGCGGTCCAGCAGCTTTTCTTCCTCGAACACGTCCAGCACGGCCAGTGCAGCAGCGCAGGCCAGGGGGCTGCCCGCGTAGGTGCCGCCCAGGCCGCCGGGCAGGGGCTTGTCCATCAGTTCGGCCTTGCCGATGACGGCAGAGATGGGGAAGCCGCCCGCCATGCTCTTGGCCATGGTGATGAGGTCGGGCGCCACGCCCCATTGCTCGCAGGCCAGCCAGGTGCCGGTGCGGCCCGCGCCGGTCTGCACTTCGTCGGCAATCAGCACAATGCCGTGCTTGTCGCACAGGGCGCGCAGGGCCTGCGCGAATTCGGGCGGGGCTGCGTAGAAGCCGCCTTCGCCTTGCACCGGCTCCAGGATGATGGCGGCCACACGCTCGGGCTCCACGTCGTACTTGAAGATGTGTTCCAGCGACTTGAGCGAGTCGGCCACGCTCACGCCGTGCAGGGCGCAGGGGTATTCGGCGTGGTAGATCTCGGCCGGGAAGGGGCCAAAGCCCGCTTTGTACGGGGCCACTTTGCCGGTGAGCGCCATGCCCAGCAGGGTGCGGCCATGGAAGCCGCCGCCAAAGGCGATGACGGCCTGGCGCTTGGTGGCGGCACGGGCGATCTTGACGGCGTTTTCCACGGCCTCGGCGCCGGTGGACAGGAAGTAGGCTTTCTTGGGGAAGTTGCCCGGGGCCTTGGCGATCAGGCGCTCGGCCAGTTCCACGTAGGGTTCGTAGGCCACCACCTGGAAGCAGGTGTGGTGGTATTTGTCGAGCTGGGCCTTGACGGCTTCGACGATCTTGGGGTGGCGGTGGCCGGTGTTGAGCACCGCAATGCCGCCAGCAAAGTCGATGAAGCGCTTGCCTTCAACGTCCCACAGCTCAGCGTTCTCGGCGCGTTCGGCAAACACCTCGTAAGCCTGCCCCAGGCCGGCGGGAAGGGCGGCGCGGCGGCGGGCCATCAGGTTGGCGTTGGTCTTGGCGTCGGTGAGGTTGGGGTCACGGTGCATGAGCGGGGCTCCTGGGGGTTGAAAAAGGCAAACGGGCCAAGCTGACACTGTAGGGGGCATGGTGCACGGCTAACATATACAGTCGGGCAGGCACAGCCGAAGCACTGTGCAGCCCCTGCCACCTGTACAGTCAAACCCTAGACATCACCATGTTCACGCTAGACCCTCAACAATCCACGCCTCTGGTGGTGCAAATCGTGGAGGGGTTCCGTGACCTGATCCAGTCTGGCGCATTGCGCCCGGGGGCCAAGGCGCCGTCGATCCGCCAGTTCGCTCACGCGCACGGCGTGAGCGTGTACACGGTGGTGGACGCTTACGACCGCCTGGTGGCGCAGGGCTTTTTCGTCTCGCGCCCACATTCCGGCTTTTTTGTGCGCCGCCGCGAGGTCAACGCCAATGCGTTGCGCGGCCAGGGCACGAACTACAGCTTCGACTCGATGTGGTACCTGCGCCGGGTGTTCGAGAACCGCAACCTGCGCATGAAGCCCGGCTGCGGCTGGCTGCCCGGCGAGTGGCTGTTCGAGGAAGGCCTGCGTCGCAGCCTGCGCAGTCTGGCGTCTGACCACGTGGACCTGGGCGGCTACGGCGAACCCAAGGGCTTCCCGCCACTGCGGCA
>CBKZAG010000261.1:0-4192 GCA_966692625.1 uncultured Comamonadaceae bacterium | reverse complement strand
TACAGAGCCTGCCGTTCTCGCGTCTGGCCTCGCGCATCTTCGCGGCGGCGCCGCAGCGTGGCGGCTCGCGCGAAGAGGGCTCGGTACTGGGTGGCGCCGTGCTGGGTGGCGGCCTGCTCGGCGGCTTGATGGGGGACAGCTCGGACTGAGCCGTCGGGTGCGGTGGCATAACTTGACATCAGACATGATTTGAAAGATCATCCCTGAAACATGAAGCAGCCTAAAAGGCAAGAAATCTATGCCCCGGCAGACGTGAGAATCCCCGCCCGATTGGGCGGTGGTGTGCTCAAAGAGCGAGTGATCCGCGAGTTGCCTTCGAAAAAGGTCGTCAGCTACGCGCTCGCGTACATCAACCCGCTGATCTTCAGCGGGGACAACGGCAGGGTATTGGGGTATGACAACAGCCATGGGTACTCGCACCGGCACCACATGGGAACGGTGAAGCCTGATCCGTTCACCAGCTACGAGGAGCTGTACGAACGTTTCGAACACGAATGGCAGACGATCGCCATCAAGTTCGTCAACGGAGAAGCACTATGACGAAGCCGAAGATCTCGATGGAAGACTTTGCCAAGCACCGCGCACTGGCCGAACACTCGCGCCGGAGCAAAGAGGTGGCGCGCGCCTTGGACGAACATGCCGAATCCCTGCCCTATTCCAAAGTGTTCACCAGCTTCGAGTTTGAAGAGTTTCTGTCTCAACTGACCCCGAAGCGGTTTGAGCTGCTGCGTCTGGCCAGCAAAGGACAGCGTTCAATTGCCGACCTAGCCGCAGCCGCCCGACGAGACCCCAGCGCTGTGTCAAGAGACGTGAGCAAACTGTCCGAACTGGGTCTGGTCAAGGTGGAAGCCGTGGTGAACGAAGGACATGGCCGCAAGAAGGTCGTGACGCCCGTGGCAACGACGATCTCGATCAACGCGTCCATCGCTGCGGCTTGATCTATCGGCCTCGCGCAATGCCCCTGCGGGCTGATGGGCAAGGGCTGGGCTGATCAAACCATGCCGTACGCACGCTGGCGCTCCTGCGGGGTCAGCACATGCACGTCCACGCTGGGCGTTCCCTTCGGTGAGTTGAAGAAAGGCGTCTGCTTGTAGGCCCCGTTCACCCCGCTGAGCAGAACCCGGGGGACGAAACCCAGTAGCGCGGCAGCCGTGCCCAGAAGCTGGGCTGGCGGCGCCTGGCGGGCGCTGCCGGTGTTCGCGCGCATCTGGACTGCCGGGAACGCTTGCTCGAACGCCTCCTGGTCGGCGTTCAGGCAAGTATGGACGAACCCGACATAGGGAAACCGCCAGCGCCTTGTCGTGTTGGCGATGGGTGAGTTGCAGCACTTGGCATACCAGCGCAACGCCCCCTTGGGCGACAGCGACAGGCACGCCAGATTCTGCTCGCCCTCCAGCAAGGACACGAAATGGGCCTGGGTGGCGACAAACCCTACGCCACCATAAGCGTCATGTACCTGCGCCTCGCGGCCAAGGTGCCTGGAATACGCCCGGCAATCGTGGCAGTAGCAGACGCCACGCAGGGCCAGGTCCGGTCGGTGTATCTGCCCCTGCAGCGCCCCGCAATCGCATTGAAAATGGTGGTTCATGGCGCTTATTGTGGCGCGCCGTCACGCGCCCCCCCCCGCAATCGTGGCGGGAGCCCTCCCGCCACACCGCAGCTCAGGCAACGCTTTGCAACGTATCGCCCAGCGCGCTCACCAGGCTGTCGATTTCGGCCGTTGTGCTGATGAAGGGCGGCGCGAGCTGGATGGTGTCGCCACCGTAGCGCACGTAGTAACCCTTGGCCAACATGGCCATGGCGATTTCGTAGGGGCGCTTGGCCGGTTCGCCCGGCACCGGCGCAATGGTGATGCCTGCCGCCAGACCGTAGTTGCGAATGTCGGCCACGTGCTTGGCGCCTTTGAGGCCGTGCACCGCGGCCTCGAAATGCGGGGCCAGTTCGCGCACGCGCTGGGGGGCGTTCTCGCGCGCCAGCAGTTCCATCGACGCGATGCCCGCCGCGCAGGCGACGGGGTGTGCGGAATAGGTGTAGCCGTGCGGGAACTCCAGCATGTACTCGGGGCCGCCCTGCGCCATGAAGGTGTCGTAGATTTCTTTCTTGGCCACCACGCCGCCCAGGGGCTGCACGCCGTTGGTCACCTGCTTGGCGAAGTTCAGGATATCGGGCGTGACGCCAAAGGCCTCGGCGCCGGTCCAGGTGCCGCAGCGGCCAAAGCCGGTGATCACCTCGTCAAAGATCAACAGGATGTTGTTCTGCGTGCAGATCTCGCGCAGGCGCTGCAGGTAGCCCTGCGGCGGAATGACCACGCCCGCCGAACCAGAGAAGGGCTCGACGATGACGGCAGCGATGTTGGACGCATCGTGCAGGTTGATGAGGTTGATGAGCTCTTCCGCCAGGGCTGCACCGTGCGGGCCCTCTTGCGGCGGCATGCCCTTGAAAAAGGACCCGGCAGGCGGCTGGGTGTGCGGCAGGTGGTCGGCCTCCACACCCTGGCCGAAGGTCTTGCGGTTGCCCACGATGCCGCCCACCGAAATGCCCCCGAAGTTCACGCCGTGGTATCCCTTGAGTCGGCCGATGAGTCGCGTCTTGGAAGCCTGCCCCTTGGCGCGCCAGTAGGCACGCGCCATCTTGAGCGAGGTGTCGGCCGACTCGGAACCCGAGCCCGTGAAGAACACGTGGGTGAGCCCTTCGGGCATGCGCTCGACGATGCGGTTGGCCAGCTCGAACGACAGCGGGTGGCCGAACTGGAAGGCGGGCGAATAGTCCAGCGTGCCCACCTGGCGGCTCACGGCTTCCACGATTTCCTTGCGTGCGTGACCCAGACCCGTGCACCACAGGCCAGAGAGGCCGTCGAAGATGCGCTTGCCGTCGATGTCGGTGAAGTAGGCACCCTGGGCGCCGGTGATCATGCGCGGCGCGGCCTTGAAGTTGCGGTTGCCGGTGAAGGGCATCCAGTGTGCTTCGAGCCAGGCGGCATCGGTGCGGGGGCGGGCTTGAATGTGCTGGCTGTCGGTCAGGTCCATGGTGGGCGCTTTTTGAAAGGGGAATGTGTGAATTGTGAAATCCGGTGTTACTCTTATGAATGAAAACTTATCCATCTTTGGTTGACATTTCATGCAAGTAAAAAACGTGGCCGTGCTGGGCCAGCTGGGCGACGCCGACCTGCGGCTGCTGCGTGTTTTCAAGAGCGTGGTGGAGTGCGGCGGCATGGCGTCGGCGGAGCTGGAGCTGAACATCGCCATGTCCACCATCAGCCGCCACGTGAAGGACCTGGAGACGCGCCTGGGCCTGGTGCTGTGCCGCCGGGGGCGCGGGGGCTTTGCGCTCACGCCCGAAGGCGAGCAGGTGTACGACGCCGCACTGCGCCTGCTCGCCGCCACCGACGCCTTCCGGGGCAGCCTGCACGACATCCACCGCCGCCTGGGTGGCGACCTGCACGTGGCACTGTTCGAGAAGACCGCTTCCAACCCAGAGGCGCACATTGCCGAGGCCGTGGCGCGCTTTCGGCAGACGGCGCCGCAGGCCACGCTGCACCTGCACGTGGGCACCATCGGCATGATTGAGCGCGGGGTGATTGATGGGCGCTACCACCTGGGGGTGATTCCCGAACACCGGCATTCCGAGACGCTGGCCTACCACGAGCTGTTTGGCGAGACCATGCAGTTGTACGCGGGCCGGGGGCACCCGTGGTTTGACGCGCACGACGAGCCGCTCGGCTGGGACGATCTGCGCCAGCAGGACCTGGCCGCGCTGGGTTACCACTCGCCGAACATGGCGCTGACGCACCAGCGCAGGCTGGAGCGGCGGGCCACGGCGTCGGACCAGGAGGCGGTGGCGACGCTGGTGCTGTCTGGCGCGTTCGTGGGCTTCTTGCCAGACCACTACGCGGAAGGTTTTGTGCGGGCCGGGCGTATGCGTGCGGTGGCGCCAGAAGTGCTGCGCTACACCTGCCGTTTTTCGGCGATCGTGCGGCAGTCGCCAGCGCCGCTGCGGCTGACGCAGGCGTTCCTGGACGCGCTGGGGGCGGAGCACGGGGACTTCTGATTCGGCAGACCTCGCTGATGTTGCGAGCCTGCACCTCGCTTGCTGCGGCAGGCCTGGCCCTGCGGGGGCTCATCCAGGGTGGTCGGCTTTGCCGACTTCGCTGTGTCTGACGGCCTGGGGCTGGCGCGGTGGAACTCACTGCGCG
>CBKZAG010000260.1:0-4212 GCA_966692625.1 uncultured Comamonadaceae bacterium | reverse complement strand
ACGAACTCGTTCCACTTGCGAACCATGTACTCGTTCTCGTCCATGATCGCGTTCCAGCAGGCAATGCCGCCCATGCGCTGCTCGTAGCTGCCGCCGTCGCGCACACTGCCCGCCTTGGCCAGCAGGTCGCCGTGCGGGCTCTTGATGTCCTTGGTGGCGGCCTTGCCCTCCATCCAGTAGGCCCACTCGTAGGGCTCCATCTTGGCCTTGGCGGTATCCAGCACGGCGCTGTAGTAGCCCTGGCGGTTCAGGTAGGCGCCGGCCCAGCCGTCCAGGAACCAGTTGATGAACTCGTAGGCCGCATCGGCCTTCTTGCCCGACAGCGTCTTCGGAATGCCGAAGCCTGCCGCCCAGGCACGGTAGCCCTCTTTCAACGGCTGGAACACGCAGTCCAGGCCCTTGGTACGCACCGCCGTCACCGCCGGGCTCCACATCGACTGGATCACCACCTCGCCCGACGCCATCAGGTTCACGCTCTCGTTGAAGTCCTTCCACAGCGCGCGGAACTGGCCCGACTTCTTCGCTTCGATCAGCGTCTTGATCGTCAGGTCGATCTCGGCCTTGGTCATGTTGCCCTTGTCGGGGTACTTGTACAGGCCCATGGCCTCCACCACCATGGCCGCGTCCATGATGCCGATGGACGGGATGTTGAGGATGGCGGCCTTGCCCTTGAACTCGGGGTTGAGCAGTTCGGCCCACGAGCTGATGGGGCGCTTGATGAGGTCGGGGCGGATACCCAGCGTGTCGGCGTTGTACACGGTGGGGATCAGCGTCATGAACTGCGTGGACGCGGCGGAAAACGCCTTGCTGCCGGGCTTGTCCAGGTACATCACCTTCTTGGGCGCTGTGCCCTGGTCGCCCACCTTCTTGCCGCCCACTTCACCCTTGGTGAAGAGCGAGGTGATCTTGTCGGCGTTCTTGATGCGCTTGGTGTCGATACCCTGCAGGTTGCCGGTGGGAATGATCTTCTTGAGCGAGAAGTACTCGGTGTCGATCAGGTCGAAACTGTTGGGCGCGGTGATGGCGCGCTTGGTGACTTCGTCGGTGGTCACGGCCACGTACTGGATCTTGATGCCTGTGTCGGCCTCGAACTTCTCGGCAATGGCCTTGTCCTGGTTGACCGCGGTGCCCAGGTAGCGCAGCGTCACCTTTTCCTGTGCGTGGATGGCCGGGAACATGCCGGTGGCCAGGATGGCCGCTGCGCCCTTGAGCAGTTGGCGGCGCTGAGGTTCGGCGCTGGTGTTGTCAACGGTGTTCGACATGGACGTGCACTCCTTGTGGGATGAAAGACCTGAGACCGTCAGGCGGCGGTTGAAGAAAAGGGGTCAGGGCTGCGCGGGCTTGAGCGGGTGGGCCTGTTCGGCTTGCCACGACAGCCACACCGGCTGCCCCACGGTCACTGGCACGCGCTGGAAATCGGCTTCTGACAGGCTGACCTGGATGCTGCGGCCGCCCTGTGCGGGCTCCACGCCCAACAGCACGTAGGTGCCTTGGTATTCGATGTCGCGCACCTGCCCATGGGCGTGCGGCCCCCACTGCGCTTCGGCCTGATCCAGGTGCACCGCCAGGCGGTCGGCACGAACGGCCACACGCCCGTCCGGGCTGTCGAACACGTTGTGCCCGCCCATGAAGCTGGCCACAAATTCGGTGGCTGGCTGGTTGAACACCTCGCGCGGGCTGGCCGCCTGTTCGATGCGGCCATGGTTCATCACCACCATCTGGTCGGCCAGGGCCATGGCCTCTTCCTGCGAGTGGGTCACGTGAATGAAGGTCAGCCCCAGTTCGCGCTGCCAGCTGCGCAGCTCGGCGCGCATCTGCACGCGCAGGAAGGGGTCGAGCGCGGACAGGGGTTCGTCCAGCAACAGCACCTGCGGCCGCATGATGAGCGCACGCGCCAGCGCCACGCGCTGCTGCTGCCCGCCCGACAGCTCACCCGGCTTGCGCTGCGCCAGATGCCCCATGGCCACGCGCTCCAGCAAGGCCTGCGCCTGAGCCCGCCGCTCCGCCGTGCCCACGCCGCGCATCTTCAGGCTGAAGGCCACGTTGTCCAGCGCGCTCAGGTGCGGAAAGAGCGCGTAGCTCTGGAACATCATGGCCGTGCCGCGTTCGGCGGCAGGCAAGTCGGTGATGTTGCGCCCGCCCAGCAGGATGTCGCCTTCCGTCACCACCTCGTGCCCGGCGATCATGCGCAGCGTGGAGCTTTTGCCGCACCCGGAGGGCCCCAGCAGGCAGCAATAACTGCCTGCCGGTATCCGCAAATCAATACGGTCAACGGCGGTGGCACCGTTGGCGTAACGCTTGGTCAGCGCGATCAATTCCAGCGGCGGAGAGGAAGTGGCATGGCTCATGCACACTCACATGCAATCCTCGTGCCAAGTTTGTACGCAAACTTTGCACATAATTGAATACAAAACTGATTTGCAAAGTACGCAAAAGGTGCGTTGCGCGCCCAGGTGGTGCATCACGCCTGCGCTCGCGGAGCAGGCACAATCTCCGTCTTGATGCCTGACATCTCCGCTCCGCCCAACATCCAGCCCTCAACGTGACCCAGCACATCCAGGACGAACTCGACCGTGCCCGCAAAACGGGCCCGGTGCGCGACATCATCATCCCGCCCTGCCCCGAACTGCTCCGCCAACTGCAGGAAGCCACCGCGCACGGCGAGCCGGACGTTGCCGCGCTGGACCGCATTGCCAGCGCCGACGTGGCCATGGCCGCTGCCCTGATGCGCCAGGCCAACAGCCCGCTTCACGCTCTGGCCCAGCCCGTGCACACCGTTGGGCAGGCCCTCACCGTGCTGGGCGTGCGCCCCGCCGTGCAACTGCTCACCGGCTTTCTCACGCGGCACGCCCTGCAGGTGCAGTCACCGCTGCTGGGGCATTTCTGGGAAAGCTCCACCCGCCGGGCCATCGCCTGCGAACACATCGGGCACCAGCTCTACGGCATGAACCCTGGGCTGGCCTACAGCTTCGGGCTGTTCTGCCACGTGGGCATACCGGTGATGCTGCGCGGCGTCAAAGGCTACGGCAGCACCATCACCGAAGCACTGGCCCGCAAAGACCGCACCTTCACCCAGACGGAGAACGCCAACCACCGCACCGACCACGCCGTGGTGGGCGCCATCGTGGCCCGCACCTGGCACCTGCCTGCCGAGGTGGCGGTGGCCATTCGACTGCACCACGATTTCTCGGCCCTGCAAGACGGGCGCTTTCCCGATGCTGTGCGCCACCTGGTGGCCATGGGGTTGATCGCGGAATACCTGGTCCAGCAGCACGAAGGCGTGGCGGAACCCGCCGACTGGCGCCTGCACGGTGATCCATGCCTGCGGCACCTGCAAATTGACGAGACCGAGGTGGAGCACTGGGTGGACGAACTCCACCCCGCCTTTGAGGCTGTGGACCTGGCCTGATCTGTCAGTTGCGCTGCTGGCGTCGGCTCACCAGCAGCAAGGCAATGGCGCGCCCGTCCAGATGCGTTTTGCGCGCGGCCAGGTCAGACTCACAGCGGATGTTCGGTGTAGAAACGCCCGCCGTGGTAGAGCAGCGGCGGCACGTGCGTGCGGTGCGCGCAGCGTTCCACCTCACCGACGAAGATCACGTGGTCGCCCTCGTCGTAACGGCTGCGGTTGAAGCACTCGAACACCGCCACCGTGCCTTCCAGCAGCGGGGCGCCGCTTGCGCCCTCGTGGTAGCGCACGCCCTGCCAGCGGTCCACCCCCTTGGCGGCAAAACGCTCGGCCAGTTCGCGCTGGTGCGCGCCCAGCACGTTGATGGCGTAATGCGAGCCCTCGGCAAAGGTGGCCATGGAGGCCGCCGAGCGTGAGAGGCTCCACAACACCAGCGGCGGGTTGAGAGAAACAGAATTGAAGGAGTTCGCCGTCAACCCCACCATGCGGCCGTTGGCCGCCTTGGCCGTGACGATGGTCACCCCCGTGGCGAACCGCCCCAGCGCGGCGCGCAGGCTCTGGACGTTGGGCGCTTCGGGTGCGGGGAAATAGTCTTTGGCGGGCGATGCGGCTTGGTTGTTCTGGGACGGCATAACCCTGCGATTGTCTGCCAAAGCCGCCGGGGGCGCTGCTGCGGGCCTATTTATGTGTTTGGGTGGCCGTTGGTCCGGCAGAGCTTCGCGGGCTACGGCAGGCTTTGGGGCACCTCTCGGCTACGGCAGGCCTGGCCCTGCAGGGGCTCATACTGTGACGGTCGGCGCCCTTGG
>CBKZAG010000259.1:0-4238 GCA_966692625.1 uncultured Comamonadaceae bacterium | reverse complement strand
TCATGCGCCGCATGCACGCCGAACGCGGCACCACCTTCGTCATCGTCACGCACGACCCACACCTCGCCGCACGCTGCGACCGGCTGGTGGAACTGGTGGACGGACAGATAGACCGGGACGAGCCGGTGACGCCGCTGGATCAGGGCGCGGCCTGAAGCTGCAGGCCCGGGCACAGCCGTCGTGCCAGCGCGGCGGCGTCGGCCTTCCACTGCGCCTGCAGGTGGTCGCCAATCGGCATGTCGGGCACGTGGCGCATGAGGTGACGGACCGCACCTGGGGCACCGCTGCCCTCGTCTTCCACCTTGAAGGTATAGCGGACGCCGCGCGCAACGTAGCTGGTACCGGTGCTCAGCGTCACAGGCTCGGCGTAGCGCTGCCCCTCCAGGCGCAGGTGACCCGCGTACACCGCCTGCCCGGGAGCCTTGGGCACGCACAGCGCAATACGCGGCCACGAGATATAGGTGTCGTCGGTGTACGTGCCAAAGCCTATGCGCGTGACCACGTAAGCCCCGGGCGGCACCTGCCAGCGAAAGCGCCCCTGCTGCGCCTCCACTGCGGGGAAGGCGTGCACCTCGCCCGAGCCCAGGTTTACCGCGTTCATGAAGGGCGCGGGCCACGCCGGGCGGAATGCGCCATAGGGGGTCATGAACTGGCCATCAATGACGTAGTTCATGCGGCCCGTGACGACGGTGAGGGATTCGTCGGAGAGCTGGCTCGCGGGCGCCTCGCGCATGATGTTGACGGCACAGCCGGTCAGCGCCAAAGTGGCCAACAAGGCCAAGGCAAGGTTCGGGAACAGCCGGGGGGTCATGCGGGGCAGTCTAGTGGGAAGTCGCATAAAAATCGAATCTTTAGCCACAGCCGACACATTGAAAATGCTCCACCGATGACAAATTTCTTTTATTGAGTAAAATTACTCAATGATGGAAAATTATCTGCGTCCCACCACACATCGTCTGATGAACCGGCTGGCGGAACCCGTCAGGCGCATCATCGTCGTTGCCGGGGCCAGACAAATCGGCAAAACCACGGCAGTTCACCAAGCACTGCGTGGGCGCCCCCCTTTGTCATGCAAATTCCATGCGGTTGACGCACCTGATATCGAAGCCGATGCCCCGCTCGACTTCAGCGCTTCTTCGGCAGGCACAACCCGCATGCCCGGCATGACTCCGCCACGGGATGCTGCATGGTTGATCGAAAAATGGCAAGCCGCGCGCCGGGCTGCAATTGACTGGCGCCTGCACCGCCCCCACTTTCCTGCGGAACAGCCAGAAACGCCCCAGCCCTACGTGCTGGTGTTTGACGAAATCCAGCACATTCCCGACTGGTCCTCGATCGTCAAGGGGCTCTGGGACCAGGACCGCGCGCAAGACCTGCCCATGCACGTGGTGGTGTTGGGCTCCGCCCCCTTGCTGATGCAGCGCGGCCTGAGCGAAAGCCTGATGGGACGCTTTGAACTGCTGGAGATGACGCACTGGTCGTTCAGCGAAATGAGCGACTGCTTTGGGTTCACGCTGGACCAGTACCTTTATTTTGGTGGCTACCCAGGCCCCGCGCACTGGGTACTGGAGAGGCAGGAGGAACGCTGGCGCGACGAGGTGCTGCACAGCCTGATAGAACCCAATCTGGTGAAGGACATCCTCGCTCTCGCGCGCATCGAGAAACCCTCCGTGCTGCGCCAGCTTTTTCAACTCGGTTGCACCTATTCCGGCCAGATCGTGGCACTGAGCAAGCTGCTTACCCAGCTCAACGACGCAGGCAACACCACCACCTTGACGCACTACCTGCAACTGCGGCGCGCAGCAGGTTTGCTCGCGGGACTCGAAAAATACGCCGCCCAGGCCATACGACAGCGCGCCGCAGCGCCCAAACTGAACGTGCTCAACACCGCCTTCCTGTCGGTGTACAGCGGCAAAACGTTCGCCCAGGCACGGGCAGACAGCCACTTCTGGGGGCATTTGGTGGAAAGCAGCATAGGCGCCCACCTGCTCAACACCGCCACTGGCGGGCTGCAAGTCGCCTATTGGCGCGAAAGCCCGCACGAGGTGGACTTCGTCGTCCACCAGGGCGACCGCGTGGGCGCATTGGAGGTCAAGTCTGCCGCCCACGACCCAAGCGCCAGAAAAGGCCTGCGTGCTTTTGCCGAAAAGCACCCCCAGCAACACGTGCGAACCGAAGTGCTAGGCGGTGACGACTTTGCCCTGGCCGAAGCCCTGACGCAACCCGCCAGCCACTGGTTGCCGGAGAGTTGACCATGCCCAAGACCTGGCCCGTCGATCCACTGGAGCGCACCTGCACGGAACTGCTGCCGACAGGCGACAACCAGGAAGAACGCGCCAGCACGGCACCAGCAAAAATGTCAGTCCGCCAGCTGGCCGACGTACCCGTATTTGTACTGTTGGGCGAACCGGGCATGGGCAAGTCCGAAACACTGAAGGCCTTGGCTGCGCTCACGCAAGACAACCCCATCACGGTGAATGACTTCATCGTCACGGGCCTTGCACCGTCCAGCGGCGGGAACCCCATATTCATCGACGCACTGGACGAAGCCCGTGCCAGCGGTGACACCACCGTCTGGCGGGAACTCCGCAAGGGCATCGCGCAAGCTGGGTTGCACCGTTTCGGCATCGCCTGCCGCGCCGCCGACTGGGAAACCAAGGGCAAAGAAGACTTGGAGGCCGTGTCTCAGAGGCAACGAATCCGCGTGTTCACACTAGACCCGCTCACGCCCGAACAGCGCCGGTCCCTGCTGAAACATGAAGGCGTTGCCGACGTGGAAGCCTTCGAAGAACAGGCCGAAGGCTTGGGTTTGGCTGACATGCTGGGCAACCCACAATCGCTTCAGTTATTGGTTACCGCAGCCAAGAATCGACCAGACGGATTGCCAAAATCCCGCCATGAAGCGTATGAACTGGCCTGCAAGGAGCTGGTGAAGGAAGTCAATGAACGGCACCAGCAAGCCCAACGCCACGCAACCCTGCTGAGCCATGACGAACTGCTGAACGCAGCAGGCTGGCTGTGCGCCCTGATGTTGTTGAGCAACTGCGGGGAAGTGTCCGAGGAGACCCCACACGCAGCCATACCCGGCCAGGTATGGCTGGTCGAAGTCCTGGGCAGCTTGCCAAGCCATGGGTTCTCGGCCGATGCCGTGCGGCAGGTATTGCACCGCCGATTGTTCTGCAAGCCGGGCAGGGGTTACACCCCCATCCACCGCACCGTGGCGGAATATCTCGCCGCTCGCTTCATAGCTCAGCGCATTACACAGGCTGGTCTGCTGCCCACCCGGGTGGCCGCACTGATGTTGGCCAGCCCCCAACACCTGGTGAGCAACCTGCGTGGCCTGGCCGGCTGGCTGGCCGCGCTGAGCGAACCCATGCGCACAACCATTTTCCAGGCCGACCCGGCAGCGGTGCTGAACTATGGCGACCTGCACCTGCTGCCCCCCCAGGCCAAGCAGGCGTTGATCGAACACCTGGCCAAACATCCCCGAACCCAAACGGAAAACGACCACTGGCAACGGGCACCATCGCATGCCCCCCTGGTGGAACCCGACATGCTCGGGTTCGTCACCGATTGGCTGGAGCAGTACAGCAAATCAGCTCAACCAACCGCCTCGGAAACTGAGGTGGCGTTCGTATTGCTGCTCGCATTGCTGCATGCATCACCCGATGCCGCTTGGGAGCCAATTCTGCTGAAGTTGGTGCGGAACGAACAACTTTCGGAAGGGGTGCGCAACTCTGCTTTGGAAGCGCTGGCGATACATGTGTCTGGACCCGCCGTGTTGCGGACGCTGCTGAATGACCTGTCGCATGACGTCCTGACAGACTCGCGGGGGCGGTTAAACAACCGCTTGCTTCAGAAACTTTATCCTGAACATCTTCCACCGGCGGAGTTGTTGCAGTACCTAAAGCCCACACATGTACAGCGTCGAGGCCGTTCCGGTTTTGGGACATTCTGGCAATACCACATTCAAAAGCTCACCCCTACCGAACTCCTCCCCGAGTTCATGGATGCACTGGTAGCGGCCACCGACAGCGGCTCGTTTGAAAGCAGTGACATCACTGTCTTCACTGGCCATGAATTCACCGGCTTGGAGTCCCTGGTCGTCAAAGCCATTGAAACACTGGGTACCACAGTCACAGTTCCACAGCTTGCATGCTGGTTGCGGTTGTGCTCCTACTCGATAAGCACGCTAGTTCGATCCATCCAACAGGAAGGCAAACATCGCGTGAGTGCTT
>CBKZAG010000258.1:0-4268 GCA_966692625.1 uncultured Comamonadaceae bacterium | reverse complement strand
GCAAGAGTTCAAAGAGGTCGGCGTCGGTCATCGCGGGTCCCGGGTCTTCAGGTTCGTCACTCTACGCGGTCATCTGGATGGGGATGGTCACCGGGCCGTCGTTGACGAGGTGGACTTTCATGTCTGCCGCGAAGCGGCCCGTGGCCACCTGGGGGTGCGCGGCGCGGGCAAGCTCGACAAAGCGCTCATACAGCCGCCGCCCCTCGTCCGGTGCCGCCGCCTGCGTGAAGCTGGGCCGGTTGCCGCCAGACACATCCGCCGCCAAGGTGAACTGGCTCACCACCAGCAGGCCGCCGTTCATGTCCTGCACGCTGCGGTTCATCTTACCCGCTTCGTCGCTGAACACTCGCAGCTTCAACACCTTGGCCAGCAGGCGCTCGGCCACTGCGTCGGCGTCACCACGCTCGGCACATAGCAGCACCAGCAAACCAGCGCCTATTTCACCGGCAACCTCGCCGTCCACCACCACCCGCGCTTCGCTCACGCGCTGCAGCACTGCCTTCATCCACTCACTCCTGGGTCAGATCAGATCACGGGGATCATCGAAATGCGCCTCAACGTCGCTGGGCAGCAACTGTATGGTCGCGCGCAGGCCCGGCACAGCGCTCATCAACGCCTGCTCGACGCTGCCGCGCAGGGCAGCCGCGCGCCCCAGCGACCAGCTGGCGGGCATGTGCATGTGCACGTCCACGAAACAGCGCTGCCCAGCCTTGCGGGTGCTCAGGTGGTCAAAGCGGACGATCTCCGTCTCGCCACGGCGGTAGGCAAACCCGTCGAGCGTGCGCTGCACAGTCTGCAACACCTCGGGCTCCACCGCCTCGTCCATCAGCCCTTGTGAAGATCGCCAGATCAGGCGAAAGCCTTCGCGCAGGATGTTGGCCGCCACGCCCATCGCCACCACCGCATCCAGCCACAGCCAGCCGGTCAGCCACACCAGACCCAACCCAGCCACCACCCCCACCGAAGTCCACACGTCTGTCAACAGGTGCCGGGCATCACCTTCCAGCGCCATCGAGCGGTGCTCTCGCGCAGCACGCAACATCACCCACGCCAACAGGCCGTTGAGCGCCGAACTGGCCACGGAAAGCGCCAACCCCCAGCTCAATTGCTCCAGGGGTTGTGGGTGCCACAGGCGATCCACAGAAGCCCACAGAATGCCGAGCGCCACGACGATGATCAGCACACCTTCGAAGCCCGAGGAGAAATACTCGGCCTTGTGGTGGCCGTAGGGGTGGTCCTCGTCCGCCGGGCGCGCCGCCACGGTGACCATCGCCAAGCCAAACGTGGCACCCGCCAAGTTCACCAGCGACTCCATGGCGTCGGACAGCAAACCGACCGACCCCGTGAACCACCAGGCCAGCGTCTTGAGTGCGATGGTGGCCAGAGCCACCCCCACCGACGCCCACATCAGGCGCGCGGGAGTAAGCCAATGTCTAGCAAATACTGTCATGGGTGTATTGTCTCGCACCACCATGCCAGAATGCCGCGATGCGCTCCTGGTGGACCCTTCGTGTGTGGTGGCTGAGCGGCCTGCTGGCCGCCGTTGCAGGCTGCGCTTTGCTGGCACGCTGGGAACTGGACCAACTGCACCAGTCATTTGACACGAATGCGCGCATAGCCCACCGCCTGCTGAGCCAGCGCGTGGTGCAGCACGACGCCATCCTGGCCACCGTGGCGCTTTTGCAGGCTCCCGCCGCGCAAGGCTCAGGCCCTGAACAGCGCCTTCCCGCGCTTTACCCACAGGTGCTGGCCGTTCAACGGCGCAGTCCGGGCGACTTGTGGGGCGACGCATCACTGGCGCAAGCCGAAGAACGCTCACGCCAACTGGGCCGTGCCGTTCTGGCAGATCTGGATGCAACGGCGGGAAAGTACAGATTGGTGCTGGCGGGTTTCCCGGCAAGCTACGCCATGGTGATTGATCTGGCCCGAACCGTACCCGCTGAGGAATGGCCCATGTCTGGCTCGGACCATCCGGCACGCGTCACGCTGGTGCTGGCAGACAGCGAATGGGTGCTCCAGCCAGGCCATTCCCCCGCCCGAGGCTGGAACTTCGCGTTCGCCAAGACGCTGGCAGCGGACAGCCAGCCCTTTGAAGTGCGCGTGCAGCGGCGCGCAGGCTGGGGTGAGTTGCCATGGGCCAGCATGGCCGCGTGGTGCCTTGCGGTCTGGGGGGGCATTGCCTTCCTGGTCGCCTGGACACGCCAGCGCCAGGCGAGGCGCCGGGCAGAAGAACTGTTGCGTCTGGGGCAGGTTGCGAGGCTCAATACCCTTGGCGAACTTGCCGCCGGATTGGCACATGAGCTCAACCAACCTCTGACGGCTGTGCTGGCCAACACCCAGGCCGCACAGCGGCTGTTGGCAGAACAGCCGCCCGACGAAGCCACCGCCCGGGATGCCATGACGCAAGCTGCCGCACAAGCCCGTCGCGCGGCAGACGTTCTCACCCGTCTGCGCCGTCTGGTGGAGCGGCCATCAGACCAGCAGACCAAGGAAGGCGTGAACCTGGGTGAAGCCCTGCAGCGCGTGCTGTTCCTGCTCGACCCCGAATGCCGCAAGCGCTCGGTGACAGTTTCTGTGCAGGCCGCAGACAAGCCTGTCAACGTGCTGGCAGACCCGGTGGCTCTCGACCAGATCATCCACAACCTGCTGATGAACGCCCTTCAGGCGCTTGAACAGGTATCGGCGGAACAACGACTGATCACCCTGACCATCGGCGCCGGCAGCGCACACGGTGAACTGCGTGTACAGGACAACGGCCCTGGCATACCTGAAAACTTGCGCCACCGGATATTCGAGCCCTTCTTCAGCACCAAGGAAGGCGGGCTGGGACTGGGCTTGAGCCTTTGCGAAAACCTTGCGTCCCGCATGGATGGCAGCCTGACCCTGCACCCTGCCCCCCAAGCCGGTGCCTGCTTCGTTCTTCAATTGCCTTTGCAGGCGCCAAGCGACACAGCATGAAGCCGACCACCGAGGCACATTCACCGCTCATCCACCTCGTTGACGATGACAGCGCCGTTCGCGACAGCCTGGCCCTGCTCATTGGCACCGTTGGCCTGCGTGTGCAGACCTGGGACAACCCATTGGCATTTCTGGAACAGTTCGACCGCCAGGGTATAGGCGCCATCGTGCTGGACGTGCGCATGCCAGGCATCAGCGGCCTGAGCCTGCTCGACACACTGAAGACGCAGGGCATCGACCATCCCATCGTCATGCTGACCGGCCACGGAACCGTAGACATGTGCCGTCGCGCGTTCAAGTCGGGTGCCGCCGAATTCCTCGAGAAACCTGTCAACGATGAGCAGTTGATCGAAGCATTGCAAAACGCCGTGCGTAACCACGTGAAGGCCCGCGAGCGGCTGCATGGCGATCACTTGGCGCGCGAACGCTACGGCCACCTGTCGGAACGGGAAAAGGAAGTGCTTGCGTTGATCGTTGAAGGCTTGACCAACAAGGAGATCGGGCGCGCCCTGGCCCTGTCGCCCCGCACCGTGGAGACGCACCGCGCCAACCTGTTTGCCAAGCTCGAGGCCGAGTCGCTGGCCCAGCTCATCCGCCAATACGCGTGGCTGGTGGATACCTGACGCAACACGGTGCTCTCCGTAAATATACGGAGCCGAAGGCGTAGCCGCACGAATGTGCAGAAACTCGCGGTTTTTCTACAGTTCTCCCACGGTCCCGTTGACCGCAACCACCCCAAAAGGAGAACCCATGAAACACCGCGCCGCACTCACCGCCCTGCTGCTCACAGCCGCTGCCACCGCCGCCCAGGCGCAGGCTGTGCGCACCGAAAAGAACATGTCGCAGGACCTGGCCCGACAACTGGCTGAAGCCACCGTGGCCACTTGCACTGCCAACGGCCACGCCGTGACAGCCACCGTGGTGGACCGCGCAGGCAGCGTGCGTGCCGTGCTGCGCGCCGACAACGCTGGCCCCCACACCCTGGAAGCCAGCCGACTGAAGGCCTATACCTCCGCCTCGGCCAAGAACACCACCCTGGCCATGATGGAAGCGGCACAGAAGAACCCCGCAGCCGCCAACCTGGTGTACATCCCCGGCTATCTGCTGCTGGGCGGTGGCGTACCGGTGAAGGCAGGCAACGAAGTGATCGGCGCCATCGGCGTGGGTGGCGCGCCGGGCGGCCACCTCGACGAACAATGCGCCGTGGCCGCCCTGGCCAAGGTGCAAGACCAACTCAAGTGAGCCTTGCCATGACCATGCAAGCACAGGCATTGGCATGGACGCGCCGCCGTTGGCTGGGCTGCGTGGCG
>CBKZAG010000257.1:0-4272 GCA_966692625.1 uncultured Comamonadaceae bacterium | reverse complement strand
TCAGGCAACGGCCGCCTCGTCGGTGCGGCTCTCACCCTTGTTGTCGGTCCACTTCACCACCACCTTGTCGCCCTTGGCCGCGCCCTTGAACTTGAACGACAGGAACGGGTTCTGCGACACCGCCCCGCTCCACGTCGCCTGCAGCACCGGCTTGCCGTTGTGTGTGGCCACCACGTCGGTGATGTACTGCGCCGGGATCGTGTTGCCCGCCGCGTCCTTGCGAAGCCCCGACTCCATCGGGTGCGACATCAGCACCCGCACCGTCGTCACCCCACCAGCTTCTGCTGCCCTGATGCGCATCGGATCTGCCATGATTTCTTGCTCCTGTGTCTCGTTGAGTGTGGCTCGTACTGCCTGGCTGTCTCTTGGTCTCGGCTCGGCCATCAGCCGCCGCAACCACCCAGCGTCACTTTGGTCTCTTTGCTGGCCGAGTACAGCTTGCCGTCGGCCTTGACCACGGCCAGCACGTTGGTGCTCTGGCCCATCTTCAGGCGCGTCTGCACGTCGGCTTCGGTGCCCGCCGGTATGACGAAGCCCGCCGCCAGCGGCGTGGGGTTCTTCTCCACCAGCAGGTAGATTTCGGTGGTGTTGGACAGCTTGCTGACCGCGCCCACCGGCACCACGGCGCCGTTTTCGGCAATGTCGGGCGACACGACGGTCACCTGCGCGTTGGTCGCGGGCGTGCCGCCCAGCGCCTTGAGCGCTTCGTCCAGCGTCTTGGCGTCAAAGCCCGCGCGGCCCGCAGCGTGCGCCTGCTCTGCAGTCACGATGCCCAGCGACAGCAGTGTGGCCATCGCTCCCGTGCTCTTCAGTACGGTGCGGCGTGTCTGGTTCATGTTCAACTCCTTGGTCATCAATGTTTGAGTCTTTTGCCGACTGGCTGGTTCACTTGTCGGGCGCACCGGCCAGGATCCATTCGGCCAAGAATTTGGCGTCCTCGTCCTTCAGTGCGGCTTGAGCGGGCATGGGAACAGGGCCCCACTTGCCAGAGCCACCAGCCTTGATGCTGGCGCCCAGCTTGGCAGCGTCGGTGCCCTTGTACTTGGCAGCCACGTCCTTGTAGGCGGGGCCGACCAGCTTCTTGTCAGCGGCGTGGCACGCCAGGCAGGCGCTCTTGGTGGCCAGTGCCTTGGCAGCGGCGGCGTCCAGTGCATGCGCGTTGCCCAGGGAGAGCAGCGCCACCACAGCGGCCAGGGATGTGATCGGGAATTTCATGGTCTAGAGTCTCCAGAGAAAAAACGCGAGGGACGGGTGTCATATACCCTCCCCCGCACAGGAACCGTCAGTTGGCGCCCCCGGCAATCCATTTGCCAATCGCCTGGGCATCCTTGTCACTCAGCTGCGCCTGGGGAGGCATGGGAATGTCACCCCAGACACCTGCGCCACCCGCCTTGATCTTGCCTGCCAGGTAGTTTTCCAGATCGGCCTTGCCCTTGTGTTTGGCGGCAATTTCGCTGAAGCCCGGCCCCACGATCTTGTTCTTCATGCCGTGGCAGGCCGTGCAGGAGTTGGCGTTGACCAGGGCCTTGGGGTCGTCCCCGCCTGCGCTGGCCTGTACCACCACCACGGGCGCCACGGTAATGCGGCTGGTCAAGGCCGCCTTGGGGGCGGGCTTGGTGGTGTCAGCACCACGCACGGGGCCGATGATGCGGTTCTGCTCCTGGATGTTGCCGTGGGCATCGCGAGCGAAGTCGGGCAGGCTGGAGTGGATCTTGGTGTCCACCGGGCAGTCTTTCATGCACGCCACGTTCTTCACATCGGGCTTGCCGTTGACCTTCCACAGACCGTCGAACTGCACCATGCCGTTGCGGTTGGGCATGCGCTTTTGAACGTCGGCAATGTTCTGGTCGCTCAGCACGTAGTCGGCAGGCACCACTTCGGCCAGGTTCAGCAGGTAGGCCAGCACGCCGTAGACCTCGTCGGTCTTCAGGCTCTTGGGCGCGTTCCAGGGCATGGCGCGGTTGATGTAGTCCCACAGGGTGGACACGGTGGCCACCTTCATGATGGTGGTGCGCTGCGGGAAGCCGGAGCCCATCTCCAGGTTCTTCACGCGGCCGCGCTCGATGTCGGCCTTGGTGGTGCCGCCAATGATGGGGGTGAAGACTTCGTTGGATTCACCGAAATCACCGTGGCAGGACGCGCAGCGCGACACCCACACTTCTTCACCCATGGACACGGAACCCGCGCCCTTGGGCAGGCCCTTGAAGTCGGGGCGGACGTCGATGTCCCAAGCTTTCACTTCCGCCGGGGTGGCATCGCGGCCAATGTCGTGCCAGGGCTTGCCCTGTGCATGCGCGGCGCCGATACCAGTGGCCAGCAGGGCGCTCAGCGCCAGGGTCTGGAGGGATTTCTGAAACATGCTTTTCATCAGTACACCTGCACGTTGGAGACTTCGCCGTTTTCCGACACGAGCCAGCTCTGGATGGCGTTGTTGTGGTAAATGGACCGGGTGCCACGCACGGCGCGCAGCTGGTTGATCTTGGGCTGCACGTAGCCGGTGCTGTCGATGGCGCGGCTTTGCAGCACGGCGGGCTTGCCGTCCCACACCCAGTCGATGTTGAAACGGGTGAGCGCCTTGGGCAGCGCCGGGCCTTCGATGCGGGCGGTGCACCAATTGCGGCCGCCATCAACGCTCACGTCCACACGCTTGATGGGGCCCCGGCCAGACCAGGCCAGGCCGCTGATGTTGTAGTAGCCGCGGTCAAGCAGCGTCTGGCTGCCCGAAGGGGTGGTGATGACGCTCTTGCATTCCTGGATGCCGGTGTACTGGCGGTGGGTGCCGTCGGGCATCAGGTCGATGTAGTGCACCGCCTCGTCCTTGGCCGCCCAGCGCTGGTCGCCCACTTCGATGCGGCGCAGGTACTTCACCCAGCTCACGCCTTGCACGCCGGGGACCACCAGACGCAGCGGGTAGCCGTTCTCGGGGCGCAGCATCTCGCCGTTCATGGCCCAGGCCACGATCACGTCGTCCATGGCGCGATCGATGTCGATGGTGCGGGTCATGGAAGAACCGTCACCACCTTCGGCCAGCACGTACTTGGCGTTCTTCTTGTCGTAGCCGCACATTTCCAGCAGGGTGGACAGCAGCACGCCCGTGAACTCAGAGCAGCTCACCATGCCGTGCGTGTACTGCACCGACGGCAGGGCCACGTTGCCCCACTCGGGCGCGGTGTTGGCGCCGCACTCGATGAAGTGGATGCGCGACACGCTGGGCAGGCGCATCAGGTCGTCCATGGTGAAGACGCGTTCGCGCTTGACCATGCCGTTGATCATGAGGCGGTGCTTGGAGGGGTCGATGTCCCACCAGCCCTGGTGGTGGCGCTCGAAGTGCAGACCGCTGGGCGTGATGATGCCGAACAGGCCCTGCAGCGGCGTGAAGCTCACCGACGCCTGCGACACGCGGGTCAGGCCCGGGCTCTCGCGGCGCTGCAGGTTGGCTTCCCACTTGCTGGGCATGCCATAGCCACGGGCCGCCACGGGCTGGCCCAGGCCGGTGGTGTGCTCGGGCTGGTTGAGGATGGCATCTTCACCTTCGGCGGCCACGGCTCGGGTGGCGGCGGCGGTGGCGGTCATGGCCCCCGCTCCCATGGCCAGCGCCTTGCCCATGAAGCTGCGGCGCGCCTTGCGGGCCTGCTCGATCAGCGCCGGGCTCAAGTGGTTCTCGGGCGCAGAGAGGACGCGCCCAATCACTTCACTCAGGTCTTTAGACACTTGCTTTTTCCTTCTGTTTGACTGGGGAAACGGGTTGGGCAGAGGCGAACATCTCGTTGGCCGCATGGTTTGCGCCGAAACGCGTCAATTCGTCCATGCGAGACACCACCTGCACCGTCACGCTGCGGCACAGCTCCACGAACATCTGGTCCGCCACGCGGTAGAAAATCTGCGTGCCCTCGCGGCGGCGCGACAGCAGGCCCGCCTGGTACATCAGCCCCAGGTGACGCGAAACATTCGCCTGCGCCATGCCGGTGGCCTTGATGATGTCGTTGACGCACTGTTCCTCTTGGCAGATGGCATGCAAGATGCGCAATCGCGTGGGCTCGCCCAGCACGCCAAAGTAGCGTGCTACCGACTCGAACACCTGCTGCATGGTGTGCGAATCGAGTGCGAGAGAGGTGGGGCAGGAGCTCATGCCTCAACTATATGATTGATTGCTAATATACGGATTAGTGTAAACCCGTAGTCCTTCGCTTTTCTGACAGGAGGAAAAAAAAGAGCGCCTCAGCGCTCTGTCAGGCGGCCCTGCTGCATGTGCAGGACGCGGTCGCACCGCTG
>CBKZAG010000256.1:0-4284 GCA_966692625.1 uncultured Comamonadaceae bacterium | reverse complement strand
CTGCGCGAGGTGAAGCACGATGCGCTGGTGCTGTTCACGTCGCGCGCGCAACTGCGCGCCGCCGAAGACGCGTTGACCGACGACCTGCGCGACCGCGTGCTGGTGCAGACCGCCATGCCGCGCGGGCAGTTGCTGTCGCGCCACCGCGAACGGGTGGCCGCCGGGCAGCCTTCCATCATCTTCGGCATGCAGTCCTTCGGCGAAGGGCTGGACCTGCCCGGCCAGCTCTGCGAAGACCTGTTCATCACCAAGCTGCCCTTCATGCCGCCTGACGACCCTGTGGGCGAGGCGCGAGCCGAATGGCTGCGTGCCCTGGGGCGGGACCCTTTCATGGAACTGGTGGTGCCTGCTACGGCCATCCGCCTGGCGCAGTGGGTGGGCCGCGCCATCCGCACCGAGGAAGACGAGGCACACGTCACATGCTACGACCGCCGTCTGACGCAGACCAGCTACGGCCAGCGCCTGCTGCAAGGGCTGCCGCCATTCACGCGCGTGGTGCCTGGTCAGTCACCCATCTGATATTTCTGGCGGCAATCCAATTCATGTGGCCAGGTCTTTGCCTTCTTGCACGACAAAATGCATCCTAAAGTATTCAATACACTGCGCTTCCGGTAACGGCGGGCTGTGGAAGTACCCTTGGAAAATGTCGCATCCCAAGTCGGCCAGCCGCACGCGCTGCTCCTGCGTTTCCACATACTCAGCAACCACATCCACTCTTTGAGATCGCCCAAGAGAGGCAATGGTGCGAATGATCTCGGCATTGGTGTTGTTGGTCAGGACATCGCGGGTCAGTGATCCATCCACCTTGATGGAATGCACATGGAAGCGGCGCAAGTACAGCAGCGACGAGTACCCCATGCCGAAATCATCCATGGCGAGTCGAACTCCCATGTCGGCCAGTTCCTGCAAGGTCTGCTCCACCGCCTGAGTGTTTGGAATGGCAGTTGATTCGGTGATCTCCAGTTCAATCTCCGAAGCTTCCAACCCATGTTGGCGTAGCAGCTTGTCCAGCTTGCTGGTAAGCGTACGGCCTTCCAGTTGCAATGGCGACAGATTGATTGCCATCGTCAAATGCCTGTAGCCTATTTCGTTCCAGCGTGCTTTGCTGGCGCAGGCCTGCTTCAATATCCACATTCCCAGCGTGTGGATGGTCTGATCATTCTCGGCCAGTGCTATCACCACCATCGGTGGAATTGGGCCATGAATCTCGTGTGTCCACCGCACCAAGGCCTCAACGCCTAACACCCGTCCAGAGATGTCATGCTTGGGCTGAAAGGCAAGCCACAATGCACCGTCGTCTGCATTCAAAGCCCTGTGCAGATCGGACAACAGCCCTCTCGCTATGAATCCTGTCTGATCATGATGAATCAGGAATTTTCCGGACTTCTGAATGCTTTCAGAAATGGTGTTGAGCGCATTGGCGACCTCTTGGACTTCGTTTGCCTTGCGGGCCGCCTCGGCTGAGCGCACGAATGGCCGGTAGATCATGACGCCTACAGCGATCTGTGCGCATTGCAATGCGGCACCTCGCCACGAGTCGGTGAGTAGCCAGCCTGACACCACCGGTGGTGTCGTCCAAGGCAGATTCACTGGCAAGAAGGTCACCCACCCCAGCTCTGCAGCGGAAAGTGCGGTCAGTATGAATAGCAAAGGCACGCCAATGAATGGCAACAGATAGCGGACATTCAAAACGATCGGCAGACCGTAAAGTATGGCCTCATTGATATTGAGAAGTGCCGGGAAGATAGACCATTTGGCCACATGGTTTTGAGGCCCGCGCCGTGTGGATATCAAAATGGCGATCACCAGGCTCAACGTGGCTCCGGCGCCCCCCATCAATGCGAAATGATTGAACAAGGGCCTCCAGGCCAGGGTGTTGGTGTAAGGTGTTCCAATAGGGGAAAAAAGTGCAGCGCCGTAGGCATCCAGAAAATTGGCGCCATGAATGCCAAGGAACCATGCGGTTTGGCTCAGTATGACTGCCAGGGTGTTCATCAGCCAGGCGGCATTTCCTTCAAGGGCCTGTGTCCAGCCAGCGATGAGCGTCACCATATGCGTGGACAGTCCGGGCATGGCTGACAGGAGTTCTGAAAGCGCGAAGAATGTCACGCCAACCGCAATGACGGCTGGAGAATAGCGCATCGCCTGATGGTAGGTGGAGTCAGAGCCATGTGGCGCATCGTTGAATTGCAGTAGGCTTGATTGAAGAAAGACTCGAAACAATTCTGCTGTGGCAATGCCGGCCACAATACCATGCAACATGCTTACCCGCCCAAGGCTATCGAGGGAGGAAGAATTAAAAGATACCAGAAGAATGAAATTGATCGCGGCTGAAGTGGAGGTGATCAATAATGGAACTTCCGGGTCCCCCAGTGATGGGCGTATAAGCCGGCGGGAAAGCAAGGTGGAAACCACAACAGAAAGTGCCATGCCGAAGATGCCGAGCGAGGCGCGGATGATTCGTTCCAGGTGAAGCGGCCAGCCATCTCCCCATAGCCAATTCATTACCTGGCGATAGATCTCCAAAGGGAGGTGCTGCACAACCAGCGCTGTCAATCCAAAGAAGGTCAAGGGCATGAGAACAACAAAGGCGTCACGGATCGTGGTCAGCCACAAATTGCCCCGCAAAATGATTGCTTTTCCCAGAATCTTCATGCGTAGTTATCCTGTTGATTACCCACTCTTGTAGAAAGGTAATGCGGCATTTGTCACGGTATTTCTCGTGAAAGCAGAAGATGGTGTTTCCTGCTGTTTGAATATTCTACGCGTCGGGTATTGATGTGAATTCAGGAAATATTGAGCAGAGATTTTTCAGGGGTGGCGGTAGATGTGTGATATCCCGGCCATATCCCACATATTCATGCGATCGTCAGATCTTGATCGTATCCCCGTCTTCCTTGGCTCCACTTGGTTGTGGCTTGAGTATGCCCGTATGTTGGAGTAATATATATATATATTTATATGTGGTGTCCTGTTAGATCCACTAGACGCTTGTGGGCTGGCTTTTGCGGATGATGGAGGCATAGGTGACGGGCGGCGTTCGCACGGCTTGCTCCATCAACCGATAGAACAGCATCCCGCGCGCAGCGGAGCTGCGACGGTTGAAGCGAAACACGAATTCATCCAGATAGAAGTCGAGCTGTTCGGGCTGCACCGCCCCTTGATGGGTGCCCAAGAGCCAGCGCTTGAGCAGTGACGCCACGCGATGGACCCCGGGCATGCAGACGTGTGCCGGGTCTTCGGCCCCGAGCATCACCTTGCGCTCATGGGCGTAGCCCAACTCCTGCAAAGCGCGATAGGCCGCCGAGCCGTCGGTGCGAACGGTGGCCGCAGAGTCCAGAGATTCGGCGATGAACGGAACCACGCTGGCTGCGCTGTCGTCCTGGACACGGCGCAAACGGATGCGCCCGAACCCTTTGGGCTCGTGTATCTCGACGGCCATCACGACGAGGACACGCTGGGTATGGCTCTTGCGCTTGCTGCCCGGTGCAGTGGTTCGCTTGTCGGTGATGGCCAGGTAGGTTTCGTCCACTTCGACCAAGCCGCGCAGCTTCTCACGCTCCGGTCGCACCATGGCACGCCGAAAGCGGTGCAGCATTGTCCAGGCGGTTTGATAGCTGCCCAGGCCCAGCACGCGTTGCAATCCCAAGGCGCTGACACCGAGCTTTTGATGGGTGGCGTACCACGCCGCTGCCAGCCACACCCGCATGGGCGTACGAGTCTTGTCAAAGATGGTGCCGCTCGTCACTGAGGTCTGGTGGCGGCAATGCGGGCACATCAGCCGCCCTCGACTGGCCCGGTATGGCTCGGCCTGCGCCCCACAGGCAGGACAGGCAAATCCTTGGGGCCAACGCAAGCGCTCGACAAAGCCCAGGCATGCCCCCTCGGTGGCAAACCAGTCCAAAAACTGGTTCCAGTTGCGCGGGTAGTCCTTGCCGGGTATTGGGGTTAACATATGGATGTTTATCCAGTATCCCGAGGTTCGGTGGAGCTAACAGGATACCCTATATATATACAGTAGTGCCGCGATGTGAGCCACGGTAACCTGCGCCCAAGAGGTCTTTGAGCAGCCATGTCTTCTTCCCTCATACCTTTGCAGGTCATCAAGGGCCGAGGTAGCGCCAGCCGCCTGGCCCACCGCTTTTCTGCCGACGAGCGCGAAGTCTTTGATGACGGCTGGGGCGCACCTGAGGCTGACGATGACGCCGCGCCTCCTCCAGTCACGCAGGTGCGCTGGGAAGATGCCCGCAGTGCCATCACCTACAACGACTCACCCGACATCGG
>CBKZAG010000255.1:0-4325 GCA_966692625.1 uncultured Comamonadaceae bacterium | reverse complement strand
GCAACGGTCGTCTGGTCGGCGCTGCTCTTGACGCTGATGCGGTAACGCACAGGTGCTGCCTCTTTGGAAGTGGAGCTGCCAAACAGGCGGCTGAAGAAGCCGGGTTTGGCCTCTGTCGCTTTGGTTGCGTCCGCTTCGACGTAGCGCACAAAGTAGAGGCCTTGCGCGCGGTCGCGGTCTTCCACCGTGAAGCCAGTGCGGTCGAGCGCCAGACCCACACGGCGCCAGGCGCGGTCGAAGCCTTCGTTGATCTGCACGACAGGCTGGTTGTTGACCGTGGCAACTTTCGATGAAGTCGCGGTTGCGCCAGCAGCCAGCAACGCCTTCGATTGCTCCTGGGTCACACCAAGCTTGACCATCAGGCGGCGCAAGAATTCGGCTTCCAGTTCCACATCAGCCGGGCGGGGCTGCCACACGGTGGTGTCTTTGCGCTCGCTGTTGTACACCTCGACCATGCCGCGGTGGCTGATGTAGATCTCGGTGCTGCCATTGGCATTGCGCTCCAGGCGGGTGCGGAACTTGTCGCGCTCGCCCGTGGAGTAAAGGCTGTCAAACACCTTGCCAAGTGTGGAGCGGATGATGTCTTGCGGCAGCTTGGCACGGTTCTCGGCCCAGTCGGTTTCCATCACGCCCAGGTTTTCCTGGTCGAGCGTCAGCAGGAAGCCGTTTTCTTGCCAGAAATCGCGCACGGGGCTCCAGAGCTGATCGGCAGGGCGGTTGACCACCAGCCAGCGCTGATTGCCTGCGCGTTCGATGCGCACGTCGCCCACGGTTGTAGCGGCGGTGGGCACCTTCTGGGCAGGCTGGGCCACCTGGTAACCCGAAGCGGTGACCACGTTGCCGGGCACCACGTAGCGCGTCTCGCGGTTGAGCTGGCTCAGATCGGGCGGGACTTCCAGCGTGCTGACCTGCTTGGCGCTCTTGTAGTCGATCTTGTCTTCCTGGAGCACCGAGCAGCCGGTGGCCAGGAAGGCCGCCATGGCCAGGGCCGTCCAGCGGGGCATGGTTTGACGCAGCGAGGAAGGTTGCAAGTTTGCAGTGCGCTGAAGGGTGTCTTGTTTCATGGAGCGGTCTGGCGTTGTCTGGGGGATGGCGTTGCAAGCAGGCGTTACAGCAGGCCAGCGGCCTTCAGTGCCTGTTCCAGGGCCGGCTGGTTGCCGCTGGTCATAGGGGTCAGGGGCAGGCGCAGGGCTGGGCCGCTCAAACCCATGCGGGCCATCGCCCATTTCACGGGAATGGGGTTGGGCTCCACAAACAGCTGACGGTGCACGGGGAGCAGCCGCATCTGGATTTCCATGGCCTTCTTCACGTCTCCAGCAATGGCGGCCATGCACAGTTCGTGCATCAGGCGGGGGGCCACGTTGGCGGTCACGCTCACGTTGCCCTGGCCACCGCACAGCATCAGCGCCACGGCGGTCGGGTCGTCACCGGAATAGACGGCAAAGTCTGCCGGGGTTTCCTTGATGAGCCACTGGGCGCGCTCGATGTTGCCCGTGGCTTCCTTGATGCCGACGATGCCGGGGATTTGCGCCAGACGCAGCACGGTGTCGTGGGCCATGTCTGCCACGCTGCGGCCGGGCACGTTGTAGAGGATGACGGGCAGGTCGCCAGTGGCTTCGGCAATGGCCTTGAAGTGCTGGTACTGGCCTTCCTGGGTGGGCTTGTTGTAGTAGGGCACCACCTGCAGCTGGCAGTCGGCGCCGACTTTCTTGGCAAAGCGGGCCAGTTCAATGGCCTCTGCCGTGGAATTTGCGCCGCAACCAGCCATGATGGGTTTGCGGCCTGCCGCCTGCTCCACCGACACCCGGATGATTTCGCAGTGTTCCTCGACAGTCACGGTGGGCGATTCGCCCGTGGTGCCGACGACGCCGATGCAGTCCGTGCCTTCGGCGATGTGCCAGTCGATCAGCTTTCGGAGGGCGGGGTAGTCCACGCTGCCATCTTCATGCATGGGTGTGACCAGGGCCACAATGCTGCCGGTGATCGGATTCATAGGTCGGTAGTGCTTCGGTTGGATGCAAAAAGTTGAACACGCATTCTACCCAGCGGCGCACAGGGAATAACGCGTTGGTTGGGCTGAGGTGTCTGCCGCTTCGCGTACGGCGGCGATGCGCTGCACGAAACGGTCGGGATCGGTGAGGAAGCCGTCCTCGTAAGCCACGGTGCGCAACCCGGCGCATTCGCGCAGCAATTCGCCGGGTTGGAGCAAAAAATCGGGCCGTGAAGGTTTGCCCACGCTGGCATTGCCGTGGGCAAACGTTTCATATATCAGTACGCCGCCTTGCCCTATGCAAGCCAGGATGCGCGGCCACAGCGGACGCCACAGGTAATTGGTGATGACCACGGCGTCGAAGGTGCGGCCTGCCAGCGGCCAGGGGCCGTTTTCAATGTCGGCACACAAAGTTGTAACCAACGGTTGCAGGTCGGCCAGGGTGGCAAGGGCTTCGGCGTCACGGTCTAGCGCCGTGACGTGGCAGCCCTGGCGCACCAGCCAGCGGGTGTGGCGGCCATGGCCGCAGGCCAGGTCAAGCACGCGCGCACCGCCGGGGCGGTCAGGAATGAGGTGGGACCAGCGGCGCACCCATTCCGAGGGCGCCAGTACTGCGTGGGGCGGTTGTGTCATCGGATCAAAAGCAGGACCAGAGCTTGTCGGCCAGGTCCACCAGGAAATCAGCTCGGGTGTAAAGCCCGAAGACGAGCAGCAGCACGCTCAGGGCCAGCGCCCAGGCGGTGGCGCGCTGCCAGGTTTTCATGCAGCGGCTCCGGCAACCCTTGTGGGGCCGCGCTGGATGGGGGCTTCACGCACGGGCCAGTTCACCACGGCGGCAAACACGCCCAGCGCGATGGAGATGTACCAGACGATGTCGTAGCTGCCGGTGCGGTCGTACAGCAGGCCACCCAGCCACACCCCCATGAAGCTGCCCACCTGGTGGCTGAAGAACACAAAGCCGCCCAGCATGGACAGGTGGGCCACCCCGAAGATCTGCGCCACGATGGCGTTGGTGGGCGGCACGGTGGACAGCCACAGCAGCCCCATGGCCGCCGCGAAGATGTAGACGCTCCAGGGCGTGAGCGGGGCCATCAGAAAGAGGGTGATGGCGACCGAGCGCATCAGGTAAATGAACGACAGGATGCGTTTTTTGGCCAGACGCTGGCCCAGCACGCCTGCGGCGTAGGTGCCAAACACGTTGAACAGGCCGATGATGGCCAGCGCGTAACTTGCCACCTGGGGCGACAAGCCGTTGTCCTTCAGGTAGCTGGGCATGTGCACGCCAATGAACACCACCTGGAAGCCGCAGACGAAGTAACCTGCCATCAGCAATTGGAAGCTGCGGTAGCGGAAGGCTTCGCGCAGGGCTTGAATGATGGTCTGTTCCCTGCGGGCAGATGCTGCTGCGCCGTCAAACCCAGGTTCGCGCAGGCCCCAGCCCAGCGGGGCGATCAGCAGCGCGGTAGCGCCCAGAATCAGCAGTGCCTCTTGCCAGCCGAAGTTGGCGATGAGGAAGCCTTCTACCGGCACCATCAGGAACTGGCCGAACGAGCCTGCTGCCGCGGCCATGCCCATGGCCCAGGAGCGTTTTTCAGCCGGAATTTGCCGCCCGATGACGCCATAGATGATGGCGTAGGTGGTGCCCGCCTGCGCCGCCCCGATGAGCACACCCGCCGTGAGCGCAAACAGCAACGAAGATGTGGACAGGGCCATGCCTGCCAACCCCGCTGCGTACAGCAGGGCGCCGCCCAGAAGCACGCGGTAGCCGCCGAAGCGGTCGGCCAGCATGCCAGCGAAGATGCCGAACAGGCCCCAGGACAGGTTCTGGATGGCCATGGCGAAGGCGAAGGTCTCGCGCGTCCAGCCCTGGGCCTGGGTAATGGGCTGCAACCACAGGCCAAAGCCGTGGCGAATGCCCATGGAGAGCGTGACGATGGCAGCACCGCAGGCCAGCACCTGCAGGGCGGAAAGTTTGGGCGGATTCGAAGACATCCCGAGACTGTAGCGAATTTGCGGGTTGTCTGCCTGTCACCTGCGGGCGGTGCCGCGCTATCTACAATGCCCGCCATGGCAGAGAAATCCCTTTCCCCCAGCGAGGCGGGCAACGCCTACGCCGAAGGTTCGATCCGCGTGCTCAAGGGCTTGGAGCCCGTGAAGCAGCGCCCCGGCATGTACACCCGCACCGACAACCCGCTGCACATCGTGCAGGAGGTGTTGGACAACGCCGCCGACGAGGCCCTGGCGGGCTTTGGCAAGCGCATACGCGTTACCTTGCACGCCGACGGTTCGGTGAGCGTGGAAGACGACGGGCGCGGCATTCCCCATGGCATTCACC
>CBKZAG010000254.1:0-4411 GCA_966692625.1 uncultured Comamonadaceae bacterium | reverse complement strand
TGGAGTTCCTGCGATTAGGATGCCCCTGTCAACACCACCAACCCCGCTGGAGACTTTTCACATGAAATCAATGGTCAGGTCCGCTTCTTCTGTTTTTCGCATGCTGCCGCTGAGCGCAGCCGCACTGTTCGCCCTCGGCTCCAACGCACATGCACAAAGCGTGCAGCTCTATGGCCTGGTGGACGCAGGCGTCACCCGCGTTTCGGGCTTGGCACAAGGCTCGGTCACGCAACTGGCCAGCGGCATCATGGAAGGCTCCCGTTGGGGTCTGAAGGGCACCGAAGATCTGGGCGGCGGCTACAAAGCCATCTTCACACTCGAAAACCGCTTTGAAGTGGACACCGGCAGCCTGTCGAACCGTCCCATCTCTGGCAGCCAAGTGCCCGACAGAATTGCGACACCTGCGGCATTGGGGCTGGCCACCAACGCTTTCACAACGGCAGCTGTGAACGCAGTCAACACAAGCCTGGGCAGCACGTTTGGCGTCAACTTGGCCAACAATCTGTTTGACCGCCAAGCATTCGTGGGCCTGATCACGCCCGTGGGTGCAGTGCTTGCTGGCCGCCAATACACGCCAGGCTATGAAGTTTCAGCCACCTTCGACGCCATGGAGACCCAGTCCTCCTTGGCTGCTGGACAGCTTGCGGCCATTCCCGCAGGCTTCGATATTCGCGTGAGCAATGCCCTGCAATACCGCATCCAGACGGGCGGCGTCACGGCATCGCTCATGGTTGCCATGGGTGAAACCGGCACGTCCAATTCCAACAGCCGCTTGGTTGGCGCAATGGCCATGTACAAGGGCGATGGCTACGCCGTTGGCATTGGTCACAACACGCGCAACAACGAACTGGGCCAGAAATCGTTGACCACAACCACCATGGGGGGCTGGGTAAACGCAGGCCCGGGCAAGTTGAGCGCCTTGTACTCCATTCACAAAGACGACAACCCGAGCGGGCTGTCAACCATCGCCGCAACACTGACGAGTGCGGGGCTGGGCGCCATTGCCAATACGGTCCAAACGGCATACATCAACGCCTTCAAGGTTGACGCTCACCTGTTCAACATCGGCTACCGCATTCCGTTCGGCGCCAGCACCGTCACTTTCGCCTACAGCAAGCGCAACGACAAGACCGCGTTCGATGGCGACGTGAGTTCCTACGGCGTGGCCTACACCTACGCGCTGTCCAAGCGCACGGACCTCAACGCAGTGATCACCCGCTTTGACAACGGCACCCGGGGCCAGGCAGCCCCTGGCGGCAACGGCTACCTGGGTGGCGTGACCCGCGCTGCAGGGGTGGACAGCACGAGTATCGCCTTCGGCATCCGTCACCGTTTCTGACAGTCTCTTTCTCAACACAAACCCCGCCGCGGCGGGGTTTGTTGTTTCTTGCTCAAGGCGTGGGAGCCAACTTGGCCACGGCGCCACGCAGTTGCTCCACTGCATAGGCCAAGGCGGGCACACCGTTGCGCGCAGCATGCAAGGCACCATGCAATTCATCGTACTGCCACAGGTACTCATGAACCATGCGGTTACGCAACTTTCGCAAAGCCACCCATTCGTCGGCACTGCGGACCAAGCCAAGCTTTTCTGCCCGGTCCAGATTCTCCAGCACGCTGGCAGGAGCCTCCTGCATGGCGCGCAGCCATGCAGGCAGGAATTTGTCCCCCAGCAGGTCCTGCAGGCGGCCAAAACGCGCGACAAAGGCATCAAGCCTTTCCGCAAAATCCACATCGTCGCAAAGTACTTGCAACTGGCTGGGCGTAAACGGGCGCGAAAACAATCTGCCAGAGGTAAGTTGCAGATGCTGCAGTTCCTTGTCCGCCGTGTCGCGCAGATGCGTCAACCGCTGATATTCCGAGGCTGGAAGACTCAGTGCCAAAGCACCACCCCCTCTGACAGCGCGACGGCATCCACGGGCTGGCGCGTCATGCTCGGCGTCAGCAGCCGAACATCCACCTTGCGCCCACCCAACTGCCGCTCCAATTTGGCGGCCAACAGCGACGCGACCCAGACGGGACTGTCCACGTCCTCGGGCAACAGAATATGCAAATCGACATCCCCCCCCTTAGCCTCATCGTTCAAACGAGAGCCGAACAGGCGTGCCTGCGCGCCGGGGCCAAGTTGAGCGCACACGGCTTGGTGGATGACTTCGACAGAATACGCGTCCAGTCTCATGCACGCATTATGCAAGTGGGACACCCGAAACCTCAACTCTTGAAAACCGCCCATTCAGCCCTTATCATTAGCACTCGCTGGAGGTGAGTGCTAACAGGCTTGGCCCTTCGCCTCCACGAACCGTCCAACCAACGTTTCTCTCACTGATACAGGAGATCTCATGAAACTTCGTCCTCTCGCCGATCGCGTGATCGTCAAGCGTCTGGAAAACGAAACCAAAACCGCTTCGGGCATCGTGATCCCCGACAACGCAGCAGAGAAGCCCGACCAGGGTGAAGTGCTGGCTGTGGGCCCCGGCAAGACGAACGACAAGGGTGAAACCAAGGCCCTGAGCGTGAAAGTGGGTGACCGTGTGCTGTTCGGCAAGTACAGCGGCCAGACCGTGAAGGTCGATGGCGACGAACTGCTGGTCATGAAGGAAGACGACCTGTTCGCAGTCGTCGAAAAGTGAATCGGCTTTGCCGATTCACTTTCGTCGCAGGCTAACTTGGCGCAGCCAAGTTAAAGGCCACCGGCCCGGCCGAAGACAAAAGTAAACAACACCCATCTCTCTAGATATAGGAGTCTGAAAAATGGCAGCAAAAGACGTAGTGTTCGGCGGCGAAGCCCGCGCCCGCATGGTCGAGGGTGTGAACATCCTGGCCAACGCCGTTAAAACCACCCTGGGCCCCAAGGGCCGCAACGTGGTGCTGGAGCGCTCCTTCGGCGCCCCCACCGTGACCAAGGACGGTGTGTCCGTGGCCAAGGAAATCGAGCTGAAGGACAAGCTGCAGAACATGGGCGCCCAGATGGTCAAGGAAGTGGCTTCCAAGACCAGCGACAACGCCGGTGACGGCACCACCACCGCGACCGTGCTGGCCCAGGCCATCGTGCGCGAAGGCATGAAGTACGTGGCCGCTGGCATGAACCCGATGGACCTGAAGCGCGGTATCGACCGTGCCGTGGAATCCCTGATCGCCGAGCTGAAGAAGGCTACCAAGCCCACCACCACCAGCAAGGAAATCGCTCAGGTTGGCTCCATCTCCGCCAACAGCGACACCTCCATTGGCGAAATCATCGCCAACGCAATGGACAAGGTCGGCAAGGAAGGCGTGATCACCGTTGAAGACGGCAAGAGCCTGCAGAACGAACTGGACGTTGTGGAAGGCATGCAGTTCGACCGCGGTTACCTGTCGCCCTACTTCATCAACAACCCCGAGAAGCAGGTTGCCCTGCTGGACAACCCCTTCATCCTGCTGTTCGACAAGAAGATCAGCAACATCCGCGACCTGCTGCCCACGCTGGAAGCCGTGGCCAAGGCCGGCCGTCCGCTGCTGATCATTGCAGAAGACGTGGAAGGTGAAGCGCTGGCGACCCTGGTGGTCAACACCATCCGTGGCATCCTGAAGGTTGTGGCTGTGAAGGCCCCTGGCTTCGGCGACCGCCGCAAGGCCATGCTGGAAGACATCGCCATCCTGACCGGCGGCAAGGTCATCGCTGAAGAAGTGGGCCTGACCCTGGAAAAAGTGACGCTGGCCGACCTGGGCCAGGCCAAGCGCGTGGAAGTGGGCAAGGAAAACACCACCATCATCGATGGCGCTGGTGCCGCTGCCGACATCGAAGCCCGCGTGAAGCAGATCCGCATCCAGATCGAAGAAGCCACCAGCGACTACGACCGTGAGAAGCTGCAAGAGCGCGTGGCCAAGCTGGCCGGTGGCGTGGCAGTGATCAAGGTGGGCGCTGCCACCGAAGTGGAAATGAAAGAGAAGAAGGCTCGCGTGGAAGACGCGCTGCACGCTACCCGCGCTGCCGTGGAAGAAGGCATTGTGGCTGGCGGTGGTGTGGCTCTGCTGCGCGCCAAGCAGTCCGCTGGCGCCATCAAGGGTGACAACGCTGACCAGGACGCCGGTATCAAGCTGGTGCTCAAGGCGATCGAAGCGCCCCTGCGCGAAATCGTGGCCAACGCCGGTGGCGAGCCGTCCGTGGTGATCAACAAGGTGCTGGAAGGCAAGGGCAACTTTGGCTTCAACGCCGCCAACGACACCTACGGCGACATGATCGAGATGGGCATTCTGGACCCGACCAAGGTCACCCGCACCGCTCTGCAGAATGCCGCTTCCGTGGCTTCTCTGATGCTGACCACCGAGTGCATGGTGGCCGAGGCTCCGAAGGACGACGTTCCTGCGATGCCTGGCGGCATGGGTGGTATGGGCGACATGGGTGGCCTGGGCATGTAATTCTGCCCGGCGACCTGAA
>CBKZAG010000253.1:0-4413 GCA_966692625.1 uncultured Comamonadaceae bacterium | reverse complement strand
AACAACCGCATCATGGTGCCGTTCTACATCTACTACTCGATGTTCGGCTTCCAGCGCATTGGCGACCTGGCCTGGGCGGCGGGTGACATGCAGGCGCGCGGCTTCCTGCTGGGCGGCACCTCCGGGCGCACCACGCTCAACGGCGAGGGCCTGCAGCACGAGGACGGTCACAGCCAGATCATGGCGGGCACCATCCCCAACTGCGTGAGCTACGACCCGACCTTCGCGCACGAGGTGGGCGTGATCATCCATCACGGCTTGAAGCGCATGGTGGAGCGCCAGGAAAACGTCTTCTATTACCTGACCCTGCTGAACGAGAACTACGCGATGCCTGGCCTGACCGCTGGCACCGAAGAGCAGATCATCAAGGGCATGTACCTGTGCAAGGAAGGCACCAAGCTGACGCCACGCGTGCAACTGCTGGGTTCGGGTTCCATCCTGCGTGAAAGCCTGTTCGCCCAGGAGCTGCTGGAGAAGGACTGGGGCGTGGCCGCCAACGTGTGGAGCTGCCCGAGCTTCAACGAACTGGCCCGAGACGGCCAGGACTGCGAGCGCTGGAACCTGCTGCACCCGACCGACACGCCGCGCGTACCGTTCGTCGCCCGGCAGTTGGACAAGCACGCAGGCCCGGTGGTCGCCTCCACCGACTACATGAAGTCGTTCGCCGACCAGATCCGCCCCTTCATCCCGAAGGGCCGCACCTACAAAGTGCTGGGCACAGACGGCTTTGGCCGCAGCGACTTCCGCAGCAAGCTGCGCGAGCACTTCGAGATCAACCGCCACTACATCGTGGTTGCCGCGCTCAAGGCGCTGGCCGAGGAGGGCACCGTGCCCGTGGCCAAGGTGGCCGAGGCGATTGCCAAGTACGGCATCAACACCGAAAAAGTGAACCCCCTGTACGCCTGATTCACCGGAGACAAGAACATGGCACTGATCGAAGTGAAGGTCCCGGACATCGGGGATTTTTCTGAAGTGGCGGTCATCGAACTGCTGGTCAAGCCGGGCGACACGGTCGCCGTGGACCAGTCGCTGATGACGGTTGAGAGCGACAAGGCTTCGATGGAGATTCCGTCGAGCCACGCGGGCGTGGTCAAGGAGTTCAAGGTCAAGCTGGGTGACAAAGTGAGCGAAGGCTCGGCCGTGCTGGTGCTGGAGGCCGAAGGCGCCGCTGCACCCGCACCTGCTCCCGCCGCTGCCGCCGCACCGGCAGCCCCCGTTGCCGCAGCGCCTGCGCCTGTTGCGGCTCCTGTGGCAGCGCCTGCGAGTACCGGCAGCATTGAAGTCCGCGTGCCTGACATTGGCGACTTCAAGGACGTGGCCGTGATCGAGGTGTTCGTCAAGCCGGGCGACACGGTCAAGGTGGAACAGAGCCTGATCACCGTGGAGTCCGACAAGGCGTCGATGGAGATTCCCTCCAGCCACGCTGGCGTGATCAAGGAGCTGAAGGTCAAGCTGGGTGACAAGGTCAACATCGGCGACCTGCTGGCCATTCTGGAAGGTGCCGTCGCCGCTGGGGCCGCTCCCGCTGCACCCGCACCCACATCGGCGCCGGTGGCTGCTGCGCCCGCACCCGTTGCCGCGGCTGCAGCACCTGCCGCAGCAACCGTGTCGGCCCCCGCGCACAACCCCACCGCCACCCCGGCGCTGGGTCTGCCGCACGCGTCGCCTTCGGTGCGCAAGTTCGCCCGCGAACTGGGCGTGCCGCTGGCCGAGGTCAAGGGCTCTGGCGCCAAGGGCCGCATCACGCTGGAAGACGTGCAGGGCTTCACCAAGTCGGTGATGGCTGGCGCCATCCAGACCCTGGCTCAGGCTGCCAAGGCGCCTGCGGCTTCGGGTGGCGGTTCCGAGCTGGGCCTCATCCCCTGGCCCAAGGTGGACTTCGCCAAGTTCGGCCCCATCGAGCGCAAGGAACTGGGCCGCATCAAGAAGATCAGCGGTGCCAACCTGCTGCGCAACGCCGTGATGATCCCGGCGGTGACCAACCACGACGACGCCGACATCACCGACCTCGAAGCCTTCCGCGTGTCCACCAACAAGGAGAACGAGAAGTCTGGCGTCAAGGTGACCATGCTGGCTTTCCTCATCAAGGCCTGTGTGGCGGCGCTCAAGAAGTTCCCCGAGTTCAACAGCTCGTTGGACGGCGACGCGCTGGTCTACAAGCAGTACTACCACATCGGCTTTGCGGCAGACACGCCCAACGGCCTGGTGGTGCCCGTGATCAAGGACGCCGACAAGAAGGGGGTGCTGCAGATCAGCCAGGAGATGAGTGAGCTGGCCAAGAAAGCGCGCGACGGCAAGCTGGGCCCCGCTGACATGAGCGGTGCGACCTTCACCATTTCCAGCCTGGGCGGCATTGGCGGGCGTTATTTCACGCCCATCATCAACGCGCCCGAGGTGGCCATTCTGGGCGTGTGCAAGAGCCAGATGGAACCTAAGTGGGACGGCAAGCAGTTTGTGCCGCGCCTGATGCTGCCGTTGTCGCTGACGTGGGACCACCGCGTGATCGACGGTGCTGCCGCAGCGCGCTTCAACGCCTACCTGGGCCAGATCCTGGCGGACTTCCGCCGCGTGTTGCTGTAAAGGAAAAGAACATGAACCCCCACGCTCATATTCATTCGCTGCCCCCCGAGGGGGCGCATGCCTCCCTTGAGGCGGCTCAGCGGGAGGCATGAAACATGGCACTGATGGACATCAAGGTTCCCGATATCGGCGACTTCAAGGACGTGGCGGTCATCGAGCTGCTGGTCAAGCCGGGCGACACGGTCAAGGCCGAGCAGTCGCTCATCACGGTGGAGTCGGACAAGGCTTCGATGGAGATTCCCTCCAGCCACGCGGGCGTGGTGAAGGAACTCAAGGTCAAGCTCGGCGACAAGGTAAACGAGGGCGTGGTGGTGCTGTCGCTGGAAGTGGCGGGTGACGCCGCTGCAGCACCGGCACCGGCTGCCGCGCCTGCGCCCGCTGCTGCCCCGGTTGCGGCCGCAGCGCCTGTGGTTGCCCCCGTGGCCGCCAGCTTCGGCGGCAACGCCGACGTGGAGTGCGACGTGCTGGTGCTGGGCGCCGGCCCTGGCGGCTATTCCGCTGCCTTCCGCGCGGCCGACCTGGGCCTGAAGGTCGTGATCGTGGAGCGTTATGCCACGCTGGGTGGCGTCTGCCTGAACGTGGGTTGCATCCCGTCCAAGGCGCTGCTGCACGTGGCGGCCGTCATGGACGAAGTGAGCCACATGGCTGACCTGGGTGTGGACTTCGGCGCGCCCAGCGTGAACGTGGACAAGCTGCGCGGCCACAAGGAAAAGGTCATCGGCAAGCTCACGGGCGGCCTGGCGGCCATGGCCAAGATGCGCAAGGTCACCATCGTGCGTGGTTACGGCGCCTTCGTGGGCCCCAACCACGTGGAGGTGGAAGAGACCACGGGCACCGGCCAGGACAAGACCGGCACCAAGAAGGTGGTGGCGTTCAAGAAGTGCATCATCGCGGCCGGTTCGCAGGCCGTGCGCCTGCCCTTCATGCCCGATGATCCGCGCGTGGTGGACAGCACGGGCGCTCTGGCGCTCAAGGACGTGCCCAAGAAGATGCTCATCATCGGTGGCGGCATCATCGGCCTGGAGATGGGCACGGTGTATTCCACGCTGGGCGCGCGCCTGGACGTGGTGGAAATGCTCGACGGCCTGATGCAGGGCGCCGACCGCGACCTGGTGAAGGTGTGGCAGAAGATGAACGCCCACCGTTTCGACAACATCATGTTGAAGACCAAGACCGTGGGTGCGCAAGCCACGCCCGAAGGCATCAAGGTGCAGTTCGAGGGGCTGGACGGCACCAAGACCGAAGGCACCTACGACCTGGTGCTGCAGGCCGTGGGCCGCACGCCCAACGGCAAGAAGATTGCTGCCGACAAGGCCGGTGTGGCCGTGACGGACCGGGGCTTCATCAACGTCGACATCCAGATGCGCACCAACGTGCCGCACATCTTCGCCATTGGTGACGTGGTGGGCCAGCCCATGCTGGCGCACAAGGCGGTGCATGAGGCGCACGTGGCGGCCGAGGTGATTGCCGGTGAACTGCAAGGCAACGCCGAACTGGCGGCTGCCGCGTTCAACGCACGGGTGATCCCGAGCGTGGCCTACACCGACCCCGAGGTGGCCTGGGTGGGCCTGACCGAGGACCAGGCCAAGGCGCAGGGCATCAAGGTCAAGAAGGGCCTGTTCCCCTGGACGGCCTCGGGCCGCGCGATCGCCAACGGCCGCGACGAGGGTTTCACCAAGCTGCTGTTCGACGACAGCCCCGAGGCGCATGGCCACGGCAAGATCCTGGGCGGCGGCATCGTGGGCACCCACGCGGGTGACATGATCGGCGAGATCGCGCTGGCCATCGAGATGGGCGCCGACGCGGTGGACATTGGCAAGACCATCCACCCGC
>CBKZAG010000252.1:0-4431 GCA_966692625.1 uncultured Comamonadaceae bacterium | reverse complement strand
AGCATCCACTTGAGCACGCGCATGTTGTCGCCGTAGCCGGGCCACACGAACTTGCCGTCAGCGCCCTTGCGGAACCAGTTCACGCAGAAGATGCGCGGCAGGCTGTGACCGGATTCTTCCAGCTTGTGCTCCATGTCGAGCCAGTGCTGGAAGTAGTCGCTCATGTTGTAGCCGCAGAAGGGCAGCATGGCGAACGGGTCGCGGCGCACCACGCCTTGCGCGCCAAAGGCGGCGGCGGTGGTCTCGGAACCCATGGTGGCGGCCATGTACACGCCTTCCATCCAGGTGCGGGCCTCGGTCACCAGCGGCACGGTGGTGGAGCGGCGGCCACCGAAGATGAAGGCGTCGATGGCCACGCCAGCGGGGTTGTCCCACTGGTCGTCCAGCGCGGGGTTGTTGGCGGCAGCCACGGTGAAACGGGCGTTGGGGTGCGCTGCCTTGCGGCCAGCCTTGCCGTCTTCGGGCGTCCAGTCCTTGCCCTGCCAGTCGATGGCGTGGGCAGGCGCTTCACCCATGCCTTCCCACCACACGTCGCCGTCGTCGGTCAGGGCCACGTTCGTGAAGATCACGTCGCGGTCCAGGCTGCGCATGCAGTTGGGGTTGGTCAGCGTGTTGGTGCCGGGCGCCACACCAAAGTAACCCGCCTCGGGGTTGATGGCGTAGAGCTTGCCGTCGGCGTGCGGCTTGATCCAGGCGATGTCGTCACCAATGGTGGTGACCTTCCAGCCATTGAAGCCCGACGGCGGGATCAGCATGGCAAAGTTGGTCTTGCCGCAGGCGCTAGGGAAGGCGGCGGCCACGTGGTACTTCTTGCCCTCGGGGTTGGTCACACCCAGGATGAGCATGTGCTCGGCCAACCAGCCCTGGTCACGCCCCATGGTGGAGGCGATGCGCAGCGCCAGGCACTTCTTGCCCAGCAGGGCGTTGCCGCCGTAGCCGGAGCCGTAGGACCAGATCTCGCGCGTTTCGGGGTAGTGAACGATGTACTTGGTGGTGGGGTTGCAGGGCCAGGCCACGTCCTGCTGACCGGGCTGCAGCGGGGCGCCCACGGTGTGCACGCAGGGCACGAATTCGCCGTCCACGCCCAGCACGTCGTGCACGGCCTTGCCCATGCGCGTCATGATCTTCATGTTCGTGACCACGTAGGGGCTGTCGCTCAGCTCCACACCGATCTGCGCGATGTGCGAGCCCAGCGGCCACATGCTGAAGGGGATCACGTACATGGTGCGGCCCGCCATGCAGCCGTCGAACAACGGGTTGAGGGTGGCGCGCATCTCGGCCGGGGCCATCCAGTTGTTGGTGGGACCGGCGTCTTCCTGCTTTTCCGAGCAGATGAAGGTGCGGTCTTCCACGCGCGCCACGTCGGACGGGTCGGACCAGGCGAGGTAGGAATTGGGGCGCTTGGCGGGGTTGAGGCGCTTGAGGGTGCCTGCCTGGACCATCTGGTCGCACAGGCGGTTGTATTCCTCTTCGGTGCCGTCGCACCAGTGGATGGCAGCGGGCTTGCACAGCGCGGCCATTTCTGCCACCCAGGCAATCAGCCTGGCGTTCTTCACGTAAGCGGGGGCGTTGATGGTCAAGCCCTGCATCACGGGTGAGTTCATGGGGTCAGCTCCGAAAGTTGAGAAAGTGGATGTGGAGAGACCTCGCTCGGGCAAATTTCTCTCCATATCCCTTTCTCGGCAGAGGGACTGAACAGGGGTCTGGATCGGCGCCCGTGAAGGACTGCGGGGGTAGAAAGCAGCACGGCAGTGGAGCCCTTGGCCGGTGGGCCATGACTCAGCCGCGTGTCGGCCAGGGTGGCGTATTTTAAAAAAGCAGCGCCAAAGTTACCAGCAGGTTACATGCAAAAAACGCATAACCCTATGAGCAAATGTCAGGCCGTGCGGCTCGGCATCACATGCACCCAGTCGCAATCCACCTCCACACCCAGGCGCTGCCCTGGGGAAAGCTGCTGGCGCACGGGGCCCGAGAGGGTCAGTTGCAGGTTCACGCCGGGCAACGCCTCCAGCGCCAGGGTGGCCAGCGAGATGTCCCCCAGGTGACGCCATTCGGTGAGTTTGACGCAAAGCAGCCGGTCGCCCTGGAGGCAGGGTTGGTCCAGCGGCAAAGGCGCATCGGTGCGCACCTGCAGCCCGTCGCCCTGTATCACCCAGGTCACGGCCTGCCCCACGTCCAGGCGCTTCTTGTCTCGCACCTTCAGCCGCAGGCTGGCACCAGCAGGCGCACCCGGCGCATTGGGTGTGGCCGGGCCCGCCAGCCACTCGAGCCAGCCCATGCCGGGTTCGTCGGCAGGGCCCAGCCAGCGCCCATGGAAGCGGTTCTGTATGCCCACCAGATCGGCCACCCGGGCGTTGCGCGGTGAGCGGTAGAGCGTGGCGGGCGCCCCTTGCTGCAGCACCTGGCCGCCGTCCATGACGACCAGCGTGTCGGCCAGCAGGCGGGCTTCGTGCAGGTCGTGCGTTACCAGCACGATGGGAATGGTCAGCTCTTCGCGCAGCTGCGCCAGCAAGCGGTACAGGCCCTGGCGGCTCATCTGGTCCACCGCCGAAAACGGTTCATCCAGCAGCAGCAGCGCCGGTTCGCGCGCCAGCGCCCGGGCCACGGCCACACGTTGCTGCTGCCCGCCGGAAAGCGCTGCCGGGCGGCGTTGCTGTTGTTCGGGCAGCAAGCCCACGTGGTCCAGCCAGCGGGCGGCCCGCGCCAGGCGCTCTCCACGCGGCAGGTGCAGCAAGGGCAGGGCCACGTTCTCCAGGGCCGACAGGTGGGGCATCAGCGCGTAGTTCTGGAACACCATGCCCACGTGCCTGCGGTGCGGCGGCTGCCACAGGCTGGCTTCGGTGTCGCACCACAGCTCGCCCCCTACCTGCACGCGACCCTGCTGCGGGCGCATCAGCCCGGCCAGCACGCGCAGCATGGACGTCTTGCCCGCGCCGGACGGCCCCACCAGCGCCAGCATCTCCCCGGCCTGGCATGAAAACGTTCCCCCCAGCGGCATGGGGTGGGTCTGCTGGACGCTGACCTGCAGGGCGGGGAAAGGGTTGGCCGCCGTCATCGCCGCACCGCCAGCCGTGCCGAGGCGAAGAAGGACGCCGCCACCGCCCCCAGCGACAACACCAACAGCAACAGCGCCATGCGGTCTGCGGCAGCCAGATCAAAAGCCTGCACCCGGTCGTAGATGGCAATGGCAATGGTGCGCGTTTCGCCGGGAATGCTGCCGCCCACCATCAACACCACACCGAACTCACCCAGCGTGTGCACGAAGGTGAGCACCATGGCCGACAGCACGCCCGGCCAGGCCAGGGGCAGTTCCACCCGCCAGAAGGTCTGCCACGGCCCCAGGCCGCTCACGGTGGCCGCCTCGATGAGGTTGCGCGGGATGGCTTCGAACGCGCGCTGGATGGGTTGCACCATGAAGGGCACGTTGAACAGCACCGAGGCCACCACCAGCCCGGTGAAGGTGAAGGTCAGCTTCAGACCCAGTGCCTGTTCCAGCCATGCCCCCAGCGGCGACGCGCCGCCCCAGGCCACCAGCAGGTAGTAGCCCAGCACCGTGGGCGGCAGCACCAGGGGCAGCACCACCACCGCCTCGATCCAGGCCTTGCCGCGCACGCCCGACCAGGCCAGCCACCGCCCCAGCCACAGTCCGGCAGGCAGCAGCACCGCCAGGGTCACGGCGGCCAGTTCGACCGACAACAGCAGGGCACTCCAGTCCATGTGGCGATTGTCCCCGGCTCAGAGCCTGTGAATTTTTTGGACGCGTCCGAGCAAGGCGCCCAGACGTGCCCGCTCAAGGCGCAAAACGCAGCCATAGCTCGGGCTATGGCGAGTATTTGCAACGCCGAGCGGGTGCGCCTGGGCGGCTTGAGCGGGCGTGGGCGAAAGTTTCACAGGCTCTCAGGGCTTGGGCATGGCAAAGCCGTAGCGCGCCATCACGGCTTGCGCCCCCGGGGTGCCCAGGTAGGTGTAGAACGCCTGCGCGGCAGGCGGTGCGTTGCGCATCAGCACCATACGCTGCGCCAGCGGCTGGTGCCACGTCTGCGGAATCAGGGCAAAGTCACCCAGGCGGGCCACCTGCGGCGCCAGAACCAGCGAATACGCCACGATGCCCCCTTGGGTGGAGCCGGACGTGGCGAACTGCGCCGCCTGCGAGATGTTCTCGCCAAGCACCAGCCGGGGCGCGATGGCCAGCCACAGGCCCGCGTGCTCCAACGCCTCCTTGGCACGCGCACCGTAGGGAGCATGCTCTGGGTTGGCAATGGCGAACCTCTGCAGCCGCCCGTCCTTCAAGGCGGCGGCCAAGTCGCGCAGTTCGCCGTCGGCCTTCAACGGCGAGCCCTTCGGCACCAGAATGCCGATGCGACCGTAGGCGTACAGCCGCCCCCGGTCCTGGGTCTTGCCCGCATCCGCCAGCTTGAAGACAAAACCTTC
>CBKZAG010000251.1:0-4435 GCA_966692625.1 uncultured Comamonadaceae bacterium | reverse complement strand
GGCCTGGGCCTGCTGGTTCTGGCGCTGGTGTCCATCGGTTCGACCATGTGGGTGACGCGCACGCTGGACGGCGGGGCCGCAGCAGTGAACGAGGCTGGCCGCCTGCGGATGCAGGCGTGGCGGCTGGTGAGCGCCAAGGTGGCCGGCACCGACACTGCACGCCAGCGCGAACTGGTCCACGAACTGGACGATACGATGCGCCTGCTGCGCGAGGGGGACCCGCTGCGTCCGCTGCAGGTGCCCTGGGACGATGCAACCTTGACGCTGTTTGCAGAGGTGGAGCGCGCCTGGAATGACATGCGCCCCTTGTGGGGCGATGCGGGTGAAGTACAGCCGCCGCCCGAACTGCTGACACGCTCGGTGGACGCCTTTGTGCAGGAGGTGGACCGGCTGGTGCGCGGTATTGAAGGCGTGATGTCGCGCATGACGGCTCTGCTCAACCTGTTCCAGTTCGTGATGATGGGGCTGGCGGTGGCGGCTGCGGTGTTGGCGCTTTATCTGGGCTACCTGTTCATCATCCAGCCCTTGCAGCGCCTTCGCGGTGGCTTGCAGCGCGTGCAACGCGGCGATTTCGACTCCCGGATCGAGGCCGAGTCCCTGCTGGAGTTCCAGGAGCTGGCCACCGGCTACAACCACATGGCCGAGAACCTGCGCACCCTCTACCACGGGCTGGAGGCGCAGGTACAGGCCAAGACGCAGGACTTGCAGGCTGAACGCTCACGCCTGGAGGCCTTGTATGAGGTGAGCATCTTTCTGGCGCAGGCCGGTTCGCTGGAGGAACTGGGGCGCGGTTTCGCGCAGAAGCTGCGCCGCATCAGCGGGGCGGACGCGGTGGCGGTGCGCTGGTCAGACGAAACCAGCCAGCGTTACCTGATGCTGGGCAGCGATTGCCTGCCCCAGGAACTGGTGGATGAGGAGCGCTGCCTGGAAGCCGGGCTGTGCGCCTGCGGGCAGCCCAAGGCCACGGCGCGCACCCGTGTCATACCCATCATCTCGGAGGACGACTACCGCTTGGGCAACTGTGCCAGGGCGGGCTACACCTCGCTCATCAGCGTGCCCATCAGGCTGCAGCAACGCATTCTGGGCGAGGTGGATTTGTTCTACCGGCACGAGGCTGCGCTGGACGCCGAGGACCGGTCGCTTTACGACGCGCTGGCCGGGCACCTGGCCAGTGCCATGGAGAGCCTGCGCAGCGAGGCGCTGCTGCGCGAGGCTGCCGTGAGCGAGGAGCGCACGATGCTGGCGCGCGAGCTGCATGACTCGATTGCGCAGTCGCTGGCCTTTCTGAAGATTCAGATGACGTTGCTGCGGCAGGCGGTGCAGCGTGCCGACGCACAGCAGACGGCGCAAGTGATTGACGAACTGGACGCTGGCATTCGCGAGAGCACGAACGATGTGCGGGAGTTGCTGGTGCACTTCCGCACCCGGGCCAATGGCGATGACATTGAGCAGGCGCTGCGCACCACGTTGCGCAAGTTTGAACTGCAAAGCGGGCTGGAGGCCCACCTGGACCTGCAAGGCGATGGCGTTGCGCTGCCTTCGGACGTGCAGCTGCAGGTGTTGCACATTGTGCAGGAGGCACTGTCCAACGTGCGCAAGCACGCCCAGGCCAGCGAGGTGTGGGTGAGCGTGCGGCGCGGGCCGCGCTGGACCTTCACGGTGCGGGACAATGGGCGCGGCTTCCGGCCAGCGGCACCGGCGGCGGAGGACACCCACGTGGGCCTGCACATCATGCGCGAGCGCGCCCAGCGCATAGGCGCTGCCGTGCGACTGCAGTCACAACCCGGTGAAGGCACCGAGGTCTGTCTTGAACTGAGTGATTGAATGAAAGAAGCAACTGCATCACCGATCCGCCTGCTGGTGGTGGACGACCACAACCTGTTCCGCCGTGGCTTGATAGCGCTGCTCTCGCAGGACCGGCGCTTCAGCGTCGTGGGTGAGGCGGCCGATGCCAACGCTGCGCTGGCGAGCGTGCGTTCCCTACAGCCCGACCTGGTGCTGCTGGACAACCACATGCCCGGCGTGAACGGCGTGGACGCCATTGCCGGACTGAAGGAGGTGCACCCGGCGGCGCGCATCGTCATGTTGACGGTGAGCGAGAACGTGGAAGACCTGGCTGCCGGCCTGCGTGCTGGGGCAGACGGCTACCTGCTCAAGACCATCCACACCGAGGACCTGTGCGATTCCATTCAGCGGGTGTGGGAGGGCGACTCGGTCATCAGCCCCGAGATGATGGGCAAGCTGGTGGGCCTGCTGCGCCAGGCGCCGGGCGTGGCACCGACGGCCAGCCAGCCCCTGGCACCCGAGGTGGAGCTGCCCGTGGCCGCACCGCTGCTGGATGCCAACGATCCGATCCACAGCCTGTCGCCGCGCGAGACCGAGATACTGCGCCAGATCGCCAAGGGGGAAAGCAACAAGCAGATTGCCCGCACGCTGGACATTGCCGAGACGACGGTGAAGATCCACGTGCAGCACATCCTGCGCAAGCTCAACCTGAGCAACCGCGTGCACGCGGCCGTGTACGCCAGCGAACGCGGCCTGGGCTGAGCCACGGGCGCAAAGTACTACCAAAGGAGTAGCGGGGCGGGTATCGGATCGTCCTTCCCGGGCGGTGCCCCTGTCAGTCAGGAGGATATTCAGCCGCTCTGAAAAAAACGAAAGTCCACCCATGTGTTTGGAGAGAAACCATGGGAATGGAATTGAGCAATAGACGCAAGGCCTGGTCGGTGCTGGTTGTCAGCACCTGGTCGTTCACGGTCTGCTTCATGGTCTGGATGATGTTCGGGGTGATTGGCATCCCGATCAAGAAGATGCTGGACCTGAACGCCACGCAGTTTGGCCTGTTGACGGCTACGCCGGTGCTGACCGGCTCGCTGGTGCGGGTGCCGCTGGGTATCTGGACCGACCGCTACGGCGGCCGCATCGTGATGGCGGTGCTGATGGCAGCCACGGTGCCCGCCATCTGGCTGATGGCCTATGCCACCGAGTACTGGCACTTCTTGACGATCGGCCTGTTCGTGGGGCTGGCGGGGGGATCGTTTTCGGTGGGCACGCCCTACGTGGCCCGCTGGTTCCCCAAGAGCCAGCAGGGCATGGCGATGGGGGTGTATGGGGCGGGCAACTCTGGCTCGGCGGTGAACAAGTTTGTGGCGCCGGCCATTCTGGTGGCGTTTGGCTGGGCGGCTGTTCCGCAGGTGTACGCGGCCATCATGGCGGGCACAGTGGTGCTGTTCTGGCTGTTCAGCCACAGCGACCCGGCGCACCTGGTGCCCAGCAACGTGAGCTTCATCGACCAGCTCAAGGCGCTGAAGGACCCGAAGGTGCTGAAGTACTGCCAGTACTACAGCATCGTGTTCGGCGGCTACGTGGCGCTGGCCCTGTGGATGGTGCAGTACTACATCGGCGAGTACGGGCTGGACATTCGTGTGGCGGCGTTGCTGGCGGCGTGCTTCAGCCTGCCCGGTGGCGTGCTGCGCGCAGTGGGCGGCGTGCTGAGCGACAAGTACGGCGCGCACAAGGTCACCTGGTGGGTGATGTGGGTGAGCTGGATATGCCTGTTCCTGCTGAGCTACCCGCAGACGCAGTTCACCATCGCCACGGTGAACGGCCCGCAGACCTTCCACATCGGCCTGAATGTCTACACCTTCACTGCGCTGATGTTCGTGCTGGGCATGGCCTGGGCCTTCGGCAAGGCCAGCGTCTTCAAGTACATCGCCGACGACTACCCCAAGAACATCGGCGCCATCAGCGGCATTGTGGGCCTGGCGGGCGGCATGGGCGGCTTCATCCTGCCGATCCTGTTCGGCGCGCTGCTTGACATCACCGGCATCCGCTCCAGCGCCTTCATGCTGCTGTACGGCGTGGTGTGGGTGTCGCTGATCTGGATGTACTTCACCGAGGTGAAACGCACCGAAGTGATGGGCGACAACGCCCCGGCCTTCACCCTGCGTGGCTGAAGTGCGGCACCAACAACGGAGCAACGACATGAGCAATTCAACCACCAACACGGCTGTCGCCGAGCGCGCGGCCAAGAGCGGCTCCGCCGACATCGAGATCTGGCAACCCGAGGACGAGCGCTTCTGGGAAAGCACCGGCAAGCGCATTGCCTACCGCAACCTGTGGCTCTCGGTGCCAGCGCTGCTGTGCGGCTTCGCCATCTGGGGCATGTGGGGCATCATCACCGTGCAGATGCACAACCTGGGCTTTCCCTTCAGCCAGGCCGATCTGTTTTCGTTGACCGCCATCGCGGGCCTGGCTGGCGCGACGATGCGCATTCCCGCATCCTTTCTGGTGCGGCTGGCGGGCGGGCGCAACACCATCTTCCTGACCACGGCCATGCTGCTGTCGCCTGCCATTGGCACGGGCATTGCCCTGCAGCACCCCGAGTGGCCGCTGTGGGTGTTCCAGCTGATGGCGCTGTGGTCGGGCGTGGGCG
>CBKZAG010000250.1:0-4538 GCA_966692625.1 uncultured Comamonadaceae bacterium | reverse complement strand
GCTGCGAACGCCTGCGCCTGCCCCCCATGGTGCCGCGCAACGGCACCAAGATGGGTACGGCGTTTACCGTGTCCATTGAGGCCGCCGAGGGTGTGACCACCGGCATTTCCGCCGCCGACCGCGCGCGCACCGTGCAGGTGGCCGTGGCCGCCAACGCCCGCGCCGAAGACCTGGTGCAACCCGGCCATATCTTCCCGCTGCAGGCGGTGGACGGCGGCGTGCTGATGCGCGCTGGCCATACCGAGGCGGGCTGCGATCTGGCCGCCATGGCAGGCTGCACGCCCGCCGCCGTGATCTGCGAGATCATGAAGGACGACGGCACCATGGCCCGCCTGCCCGACCTGCAACTGTTCGCCGCCGAACACGAGCTGAAAATCGGCACCATTGCAGACCTGATCGAATACCGCAGCCGCGTTGAAAGCCTGGTGCAGAAGGTGGGCAGCCGCCCCCTGAACACCGCGTTCGGCGAGTTCACGGCGCACGCCTTCCGCGACCAGCCCAGCGGCGCGCTGCACCTGGCACTGGTCAAGGGCCAGTGGCAGCCCAGCGATACCGTGAGCGTGCGCGTGCACGAGCCCCTGAGCGTGCTGGACGCGCTGGAGGTGGGCCGCTCCATGCACTCGTGGACGCTGGAGACCAGCCTGCGCCACATGGCCGAACAAGGCCGGGGCGTGGTGGTGCTGCTGAACTGCGGCGAAAGCGCCGAACAGCTGCTGGCCCAGTTCGAGGGCACCGCGCGCTCTGCGCAGGCGCCCGAGCGTGGCCGCATGGACCTGCGCACCTACGGCGTGGGCGCGCAAATCCTGCGCGAATGCGGCGTACAGAAAATGCAACTGCTGGGCACGCCGCGCCGCATGCCCAGCATGGCCGGTTACGGACTGGAAGTGACCGGCTTCCTGAACAAAACGGAAGGAAACTGAACATGTTGGGAGCCGACAAAGGCAGCGCCGCCGCGCTGGATGGATCGAAACTGCGCATCGGCATCGTGCAGGCGCGCTTCAACCAGGGCATCACCAACGCCCTGGCACAGGCCTGCGTGAACGAACTGCACGCCCTGGGCGTGACCGATGCCAACATCCAGCACGTGCAAGTACCCGGCGCGCTGGAAGTGCCCACCGCCCTGCAGGCCCTGGCCGAAACCGAAAAATTCGACGCCCTGATCGCCCTGGGCTGCGTGATCCGCGGCGAGACCTACCACTTCGAGCTGGTCTGCAACGAATCCGCCGCTGGCGTGACGCGCGTGGCGCTGGACTACCAGATCCCTGTGGCCAACGCCATCATCACCACCGAGAACCTGCCGCAGGCCGTGGCCCGCCAGGAAGAAAAAGGCCGTGACGCCGCCCAGGTGGCGGTGGAGATGGCACAACTGCTCAACCGCATCCAGGCATCATGAGCGACGAGACCCCCAACAGCGCCGAGAAGGCCGACAAAGCCCCCCGCGCGGCGTTCAAGAAGGCCAGCGACAAATCCGCCCGCACCCGTGCACGCGAGTTCGCCCTGCAGGCGCTCTACCAGCACCTGGTTGGCCGCAACGAGGCCGATGACATCGATCTCTTCACCCGCGACCTGACCGGCTTCCACAAGGCCGACAGCGCGCACTACGACGCATTGCTGCACGGCTGCATCGCCGAGGCTGACGCGCTGGACGCGCTGATCACGCCGCTGCTGGACCGCTCGCTGGCCGAGATATCGCCCATCGAACGCGGCGTGCTGTGGATCGGCGCCTACGAGTTCAAGCACTGCCTGGACGTGCCGTGGCGCGTGGTGATCAACGAATGCATCGAGCTGGCGAAATCCTTCGGCGGCACCGACGGGCACAAGTACGTCAACGGTGTGCTCAACCAGCTGGCGCCGCAACTGCGCGCCCTGGAAGTGAGCCGCGACCAGGCCCGCAAGGGCGGGAGCGCGCAAGCGTGACATGCACAGCCACGGAAGACACCTTCTGCTGGCCGGTGCGTGTCTACTGGGAAGACACCGACGCGGGCGGCATCGTCTTCTATGCGAACTACCTGAAGTTCTTTGAGCGGGCGCGCACCGAGTGGCTGCGCAGCCTGGGCGTGCAGCAGCAGCGCCTGCGCGAAGAAACCGGCGGCATGTTCGTGGTGAGCGGCACCGAACTGCGCTACCACCGCCCCGCGCGGCTTGACGATTTGTTGCAAGTCACCGCACGCGTGGGGGAACTTGGGCGCGCTTCCATGACACTGCAACAAGAGGCCTGGCTCACGCAGGACGGCCAACGCACGACCCTGCTGTGCGAAGGCAGCATACGCATAGGCTGGGTGCAGGCGGGCGAGGCCGTCGACGACTTGCGCCCAGGCCGCATCCCGCAACCGATCATCAACGTATTGCAACCCCGATGAACCACGATTTTTCCATCGTCGAGCTGATGCTCAACGCCAGTTGGGTGGTGCAGGCCGTGGTGGCCCTGCTCATCACGGTTTCGGTCATCAGCTGGGCGGCGATCTTCCGCAAGGTGTTCGCCCTCAAGCGCGTCAAGCGCCTCACCGACGAATTTGAGCGCGACTTCTGGTCTGGCGCCAACCTGAACGACCTGTATCTGGCAGCCACGCGCAACGCCCGCGACGGCAGCCCGATGGAACGCATCTTCGCCAGCGGCATGCGCGAATTCCACAAGCTGCGCGAGCGCCGCATCACCCAGCCCGACGCCCTGCTCGACGGCGCGCGCCGCGCCATGCGCGCAAGCTACCAGCGCGAGCTGGACGCGCTGGAGGTGAACCTGTCCTTCCTTGGGTCGGTTGGCTCGGTGTCGCCTTATGTGGGGCTGTTTGGCACGGTGTGGGGCATCATGCACGCCTTCACCGGCCTGGCCGCGCTCACCCAGGTGACGCTGGCCACCGTGGCCCCCGGCATTGCCGAAGCACTGGTGGCCACCGCCATCGGCCTGTTTGCTGCCATTCCGGCGGTGGTGGCCTACAACCGCTTCACCCACGAGATCGACCGCGCCGCCAACGGGCTGGAGACCTTCATGGAAGAGTTCTCCAACATCCTGCACCGCAACGTGGGCGCTGCTGGCACCGCTGGTACGGGTGGCCCGGCCACCATGTCCCCCGGGCACTGACGCCACGCCGCAAAGGAAAGCGCTATGCCCGCAGTGACACCCCGAGGCAGAGGCCGCCGCACCATGAACGACATCAACATGGTGCCGTTCATCGACGTGATGCTGGTGCTGCTGATCATCTTCATGGTGACGGCACCGCTCATCACCCCCAGCATGATCGACCTGCCCAGCGTGGGCCAGGCCGCGCGCCAGCCCGACCGTTTCGTGCAGGTCATCATCGACAAGGATGCCCGGCTGCAGGTGAAGGACGGCACGGCCAATGCCCAGGCCGAGGACGTGAGCGACAAGGCCCTGGTACAACGCGTGCGCGACCTGCAAGGCCCGCCCGTGGAAGGCCAGGCTGTGGTGCCGGTGGTCATCAGCGCAGACAAGAGCGTGAAGTACGAGGCCGTGATCAACGTGATGGACCAATTGCAGAAGGCGGGTATCCAGCGCGTGGGCCTGTCGGTGCAGCAGGGGCGCTGAGCGCAGCCAGGAGCACACCCGCATGCAGGCCGCCGCAGACACCCTGGACCTGACCCCGCCGCAAGCCGGGCGCTGGCGCGGGCCGCTGCTCATCGCCTTTGTGGTGCACCTTCTGCTGGTGCTGGCGCTGACCTGGGGCGTGGGCTGGCAGCGTGACACGCAAGTGGTGATGGAGGCAGAGCTGTGGTCGCGCCTGCCCGAGGTGGCGGCGCCGCGCGCCAGCGAGCCCGAGCCGCCCCCACCGCCAGAACCCGAACCGAAGCCGGAACCCGCACCACCGCCCAAACCTGCCCCGGCACCCGAGCCCACCGGCCCCAGCGAGGCCGAGATCGCCTTGCAGAAAAAGCGCGAGAAGGAACGCGAGGAAAAGCTGCGCCTGGAGGCGGAACGCAAGAAGCAAGCGGAAGCCCGCCGCAAGGAAGAGCAGAAGCAAGCCGAACGCGAGGCGGCCGAGAAACGCGAAGCCGAGCGCAAGAAACGCGAAGCGCTGGCTGCGAAAGAGAAAGCCGAAAAGGCTGCCCGCGAGAAGGAAGCCGCACGCCAGCAAGCCCAACTGGAGGCCGAACGCAAGAAGAACCTCGAGCGCATGCTGGGCCAGGCGGGCGCCATGGGTTCGTCACGCTCCACTGGCACGGCACAGCAGTCCAGCGGGCCGTCGGCCTCGTATCAGGGCAAACTGGCGGCACGCATCAAACCCAACATCGTTTTCACCGACACCGTGCCCGGCAACCCGCGCGCCGAGGTGGAAGTGCGTGCCCTGCCAGACGGCACCATCGTCGGCCGCAAGCTGCTGCAGTCCAGCGGCCACAAGGGCTGGGACGACGCCGTGCTGCGCGCCATCGACCGCACCGCAACCCTGCCCAAGGACGAAAACGGCAAGGTACCTGGCACCCTGGTGCTGATCTTCAGGCCGCAGGACTGAGCACTTCAGTCAAACACAATCTCTGCCCGGCGCTCGTGGGCCTGCGCCATCCAGGCCACCAGCGCCGCGTCT
>CBKZAG010000249.1:0-4549 GCA_966692625.1 uncultured Comamonadaceae bacterium | reverse complement strand
GCGGAGAACAGCAGCTTGCCCGAGCTGTGGGTCTTGCCCTTGTCGTGCTCGAAGAACACACCAGGAGAGCGGTGCAACTGGGAGACGATCACTCGCTCCGTGCCGTTGATGATGAAGGAGCCCTTGTCGGTCATCAGGGGCACTTCGCCCATGTAGACCTCTTGCTCCTTCACTTCCTTGACCACCTTGGACTGGGGCGTCGACGACTCGCGGTCGTAGATGATGAGCTGGACGCGGGCGCGGACGGCAGAAGCGAAGGTCAGACCACGGGTCTGGCACTCACGAACGTCGAAGGCCGGCTTGGCCAGGTTGTATTCCACGAACTTCATCTCGACGAAGCCGTTGTGGGACACGATGGGGAAGGCCGACTCGAACGCGGCCTGCAGGCCTTCGGCGGCACGCTTGCGCGGTGCCATGTCAGCTTGCAGGAACGCGGTATAGGCATCCTTCTGCATCTGCAGCAGGTACGGAATTTCCAGCACGTTTTCGCGGCTGCCAAAACTCTTGCGGATGCGCTTGCGTTCGGTGAATGAATATTGAGCCATGAGATCTCCGGGCTTGAGGTCTGCGGCGACTGTTCATCAGGGGCGCGTGGCGACACACACCCCTGGATCTTGGCGACTGGCCTCTACCAGTCAGTGGCGGACGGCCCATGCGTTGCACACGGGCCCGAACCAAGCCGTCTTCTGCAGTCGGGGTCAGAAGACACTGAAAAACGGACTGCATCCAATCCGCTTTTCAGCGTTTCCGAGAAACGCCGAAAGGCTGGTCTTGCAACCAGCCTTGGAGCATTCGCATGGGAGCCCGCAAGCCCCCACCGAATTACTTGAGCTCGGCCTTGGCGCCAGCTTCTTCCAGCTTCTTCTTGGCAGCTTCAGCGTCAGCCTTGGGCATGGCTTCCTTGACGGTCTTGGGAGCGCCGTCCACCAGGTCCTTGGCTTCCTTCAGGCCCAGGCCGGTGATTTCGCGCACGGCCTTGATGACGGACACCTTGTTGGCGCCAGCTTCGGCCAGAACCAGGTCGAAATCGGTCTTCTCTTCAGCAGCGGCGGCAGCGGCGCCACCACCAGCAGCAGCGGGAGCAGCCATGGCGGCAGCGCTCACACCAAACTTCTCTTCGATGGCTTTCACCAGGTCGTTGAGTTCCATGACCGTCATGCTGTCCAGAGCGGTCAAAAATGCGTCTTTGTCGAATGCCATTTTGATTTCCTAAAAACTTGTGGTTGGGAACAAGCACCTATCAGGCAGCTTGCGCCTCGCCTTTCTTCTCGGCCAGAGCGGCCAGCACACGTGCGGTGCGAGAGATGGGGGATTGCATCAAGCCCAGCAGCTGAGCCAGCAGCACTTCCTTGGAAGGGATGCTTGCGAGCTGCTTCACGCCATTCGCGTCCAGGGCCTTGCCGGAATACACGCCACCACGAATCACCAGCTTGTCGTTGGTTTTCGCGAAATCGGCCACCACTTTGGCAGCAGCCACGGCATCTTCCGAGAAGCCATAGATCAGCGGACCGGTCATCTGGTCGGCGCCTGCCTCGAAGCCGGTGCCGGTCACAGCGCGGCGTGCCAGGGTGTTCTTCAGAACACTCAGGCTCACACCTTTGCTGCGAGCGTCAACGCGCAACTTGGTCAGGTCAGCGACCGTGATGCCACGGTATTCCGCCATCACGAGCGTTTGAGCTTTAGCGGCGAGTGCCGACACCTCGTCGATGACGGCTTGCTTCTCACTGCGGTTCAGACTCAAGGTCTACTCCTTAAAAAGCATGGTTCGGCACCCCGTTCCATGCACCTGTTTGCAGCGATCAACCGTTTTTGGAAAAGTATCCATCTGCGGCGGGATCGCCATCTGCGCTGGCGATGATTAAGCGCTTGGCTCAAAGAACCTCACACACCAGCGGTCTCGGATGACCTCGGTAGACTTGCGTCTGCCGAGCCCACCAGCTCAGACAGCCACCGGAGCAGCCGCCTGAAATTCTTCGCGATCAGGCCGCGATGGAAGTCACATCCACGCGCACGCCAACGCCCATGGTCGACGACACGGCGATTTTGCGCAGGTACTGCCCCTTGGACGATGCGGGTTTGGCCTTGTTCAGCGCGTCGATCAGGGCAGCCAGGTTGCCCTGGAGCTTGTCGGCGTCGAAGGAACGGCGGCCGATCGTGCCGTGCACGATACCGGCTTTGTCCACGCGGAACTGAACCTGACCAGCCTTGGCGTTTTTCACGGCGGTGGCCACGTCGGGCGTCACGGTGCCAACCTTGGGGTTCGGCATCAGACCGCGGGGGCCCAGGATCTGACCCAGGGTACCCACAACGCGCATCGCGTCGGGCGAGGCGATCACAACGTCGAAGTCCATCTTGCCGGCCTTGATGTCGGCAGCCAGGTCATCGAAACCAACGATGTCAGCGCCAGCAGCCTTGGCCTCTTCAGCCTTGGCGCCTTGGGCAAACACGGCCACGCGCTTGGTCTTGCCGGTGCCGTTGGGCAGCACCACGGCGCCACGCACCACCTGGTCGGACTTCTTGGCGTCCACGCCCAGTTGCACGGCCACGTCGATCGACTCGTCGAACTTGGCGTTGGCGCACTCCTTGACGATAGCCAGTGCTTCGGTCAGAGCGTACAGCTTGGTGGAGTCCACCTTGCCTTCAAAGGCTTTTTGTTTCTTGGTCAGCTTGGCCATGTCACACGCCCTCCACAATCACGCCCATGGAACGGGCGGAACCAGCGATGGTCTTGACAGCAGCATCCAGATCGGCCGCGGTCATGTCCTTCATCTTGGTCTTGGCGATTTCCTCGAGCTGGGCACGGGTGATCTTGCCAACCTTGTTCTTGTTGGGAACGGAAGAGCCCTTGTCCAACTTGATCGCCTTCTTGATCAGCGTCGTGGCCGGGGGGGTCTTGATGATGAAGGTGAAGCTCTTGTCCGCAAAGGCTGTGATCACCACCGGCAGCGGCAGACCGGGCTCAACGCCTTGGGTCTGGGCGTTGAACGCCTTGCAGAACTCCATGATGTTCAGACCGCGCTGACCCAGCGCCGGACCGATCGGGGGAGAGGGGTTGGCCTTACCAGCTGGCACCTGCAGCTTGATGAAGCCGACGATTTTCTTCGCCATGTTTCAGCTCCTGCGAGTTCATGCGGCCTATCACCCCACCGGGTGACGCGACCTCCTCGCGGTGAAGACCCGCTTGATTGATTCACTGACGTCGGGCCGATGCCGCCAGCGAAAAACGCCAGAACGACTATGCGCTCCGGCGAAACTCTTAATTCTATCCGAAAATCGAGTCAGTCCGCAAGGGCGCCCCATGCAAGGCACCCACAGAATCCAGAGTCAGGTTTTTTCGACCTGGTTGAACTCAAGCTCAACAGGCGTGGCACGACCGAAGATCGTGACCGATACACGCAGCTTGTTCTTCTCGTAGTTGACTTCCTCGACCGTGCCATTGAAGTCGGTGAACGGACCTTCCTTGACGCGCACGTATTCGCCGATGACGAACTCGACCTTGTGACGCGGCTTGTCCGAACCCTCTTGCATCTGACCGATGATCTTCTGCACATCCTCTTCGGAGATGGGCGTCGGACGGTTGCGCGCCCCACCCACAAAACCAGTCACCTTGCTGGTGTTCTTCACCAAATGCCAGGTTTCGTCGTCCATGACCATTTCCACAAGCACATAGCCTGGGAAAAACTTGCGCTCGGTGGTGCGCTTCTGGCCATTTTTGACCTCGACCACTTCTTCCGTGGGCACGAGGATGCGGCCAAACTTGCTCTGCATGCCCGCACGCTGGACACGCTCAAGGATGTTCCGCTCGGCCGCCTTCTCCATGCCGGAGTAGGCATGCACCACATACCAGCGCATGCCTTCTGCAGGGGCCGCATTCATTTCAGCAGCTGCCGTTTGTTCCGTCATCTTTATCTCCAACCCAACACCAGATCGTAGAGCACCCATTCGAGCGTCTTGTCGGTCAGCCACAGAAACAGCGCCATCACGAACACGAAGGCAAACACATAGGCCGTCATTTGAATGGCTTCACGGCGGGCGGGCCAGACGACCTTCTTGACCTCCTTCACGGAGTCCTTGCCATAAGCGACCAAACGCTTACCTGCATCCGAGACACCGAAAATCCCAACAGCCGCTGCCAGCGCAAGCAACAAAGCGCCCCACTGGATCCAAGCCCCCTGGGCCGACAGCAGGTAAAACGCCACAAAGCCCGCCACGGCCAGGACAACGGCACCAGCGAGCTTGGCTTTGTCGGCACCCGAGCCAACGGTTTCTACATCAGTTGTGGCCATGAATCCTGCACTCAACAATAGCGCCATCAGAAACACAAGCCCACCAGAGGTCTTGCGACTTCGGCGGGCTTCTTGAATCCACTCTTAAAAGGAAGATTTTTGACAATCTTTCCAATCAGGTGGCAGGGGCAGAGGGAATCGAACCCCCAACCTTCGGTTTTGGAGACCGACGCTCTGCCAATTGAGCTATACCCCTACGAAATCAACGATCAGTCGATGATCTTGGCAACCACGCCGGCGCCGACGGTACGGCCGCCTTCGCG
>CBKZAG010000248.1:0-4619 GCA_966692625.1 uncultured Comamonadaceae bacterium | reverse complement strand
ACCACGTGGACCTGGGCGGCTACGGCGAACCCAAGGGCTTCCCGCCACTGCGGCAGCTGGTGCGCGACATGCTGGCCGAGCAGGAGATTGTGCTGGGCGCCGACCAGGTGCTGCTGACCAACGGCTCCAGCCAGGCCATGGACATGGTAGCCCGCCGCATGGTGCAGCCCGGCGACCCGGTGCTGGTGGACGCGCCCGGTTACCCCAACTTGTTGTTCTCGCTGCGCTTTTTGGGGGCTCGGCTCATCGGTGTGCCGCGTACGCCGCAGGGTTACGACCTGGCAGCCCTTGAAGAGCTGGTGATGGTTCACAAGCCCAAGGTGTTCTTCACCCAGCCGCGCCTGCAAAGCCCCACGGGCTCGGTGGCCCACCTGTCGCACCTGCACCGCGTGGTGCAACTGGCCGAACAGCACCAGTTCCTGCTGGTGGAAAACGACATCTACGCCGACCTGGACCCGGAGCCGCGCCCCTCGTTGGCCAGCCTGGACCAGTTGCAGCGCGTGGTCTACATCAGCAGTTTTTCCAAGACCATTTCACCCAACTTGCGGGTGGGCTTTGTGGCGGCGCACCCCGACGTGCTGGAGGACCTGGCCCAGCTGAAGATGATTTCGGGGCTCACTTCATCGGAATTCGCCGAGCGGCTGACCTACGGTGCGTTGATCGACGGGCGCTGGCGCAAGCACCTGCGCGGCCTGCGCGACCGCCTGGCACAGGCGCACCAGCAGGTGGCCGAAAAGCTGGAGGCCCTGGGCTTCGAGTTGTTTGCCGAACCCAAGGCGGGCATGTTCCTGTGGGCGCGGCACCCCAACATCAGCAACGCCACCGAACTGGCCTACCAGGCCACCGAGCACGACATCCTGCTGGGGCCGGGGCATTTGTTCTCTACCGACCTGGAGCCCAGCCCCTGGTTGCGCTTCAACGTGGCGTTCTGCGACGACCCGCGCCTGTGGGAGTTCCTGCAGGCGCAGTGCAGTTAAATGGCCCAGGTGGAGCCGTGCTCGGGCACCATGGCGTGCCAGCGCAGTTCGTTTTCGATGCGCTGGCGCAGGGTGTCTGCCGCTTCCTGTTCGCCGTGGATGACGAAAGCGCGGTGCGGGTGCCCGGGCACCGCCCGCAGCCAGTTCATGACCTGTCGCGCGTCCGCATGGGCAGAGGCCGAGTGCAGCTGAAAAACCTCGGCGCGAACGCCGATGTCCTGCCCGTGAATGCGCAGTTGCGTGCCGCCGTTGGCCAGGGTGGCGCCGCGCGTGCCAGGGGCTTGGAAGCCCGTGAGGATGACCATGTTGCGGTGGTCGCCCAGGTACTGCACCAAGTGGTGCAGCACGCGCCCGCCCGTGGCCATGCCGCTGGCAGCCAGTATCACCTTGGGGCCGTGCTGGCGCGCAATGGCCTTGGATTCGTCGGGTGTGCGCGTCATGGTGGCGGCATGCGCCATGTCGCGGCACTGTACGGCGTCCAGGCGGTGTTCGCCCAAGTGTTGCGTGAAAAGTTCGGTGCTGTGGATGGCCATGGGGCTGTCCAGGTACACCGGCAGTGATGCCGGAATGCGCCCCTGCTGTTTGAGTACCGCAATGGCGTGCAGCAGCGCCTGGGCGCGGCCCACGGCAAACACCGGCACCACGGCCGTGCCGCCGCGTGCGGCAATGCGCTCCAGCGGGCTGGCGAGTTCATCGACCAGGTTGTCGTCGGGGTGTTCCCGGTTGCCGTAGGTCGATTCAACGAACACCGCGTCGGCAGCCGGGGGCGGGTCGGGCGGCAGCATCACCAGATCGTCTGAACGGCCCAGGTCGCCCGAGAAGAGCAGCCGCTTGCCGCCCACTTCCAGATAGAGGCTGGACGCCCCCAGGATGTGCCCGGCACCGTGCAGCCGCGCCTGCCAGCCGTGGATGGGCTCGAACAGATGGTGCGAGGGTACGGTGCGCAGCTGCTTGAGGCTGATGCGCGCGTCTTCCTGCGTGTACAGGGGCAGGGCGGGGTGGTGTTTGGAGAAGCCGTGCCGGTTGGCGAAGGCAGCATCTTCTTCCTGAATGTGCCCGCTGTCGGGCAGGAGGATTTCGCACAGGTCGCGTGTGCCCGGCGTGCACCAGACCTTGCCATGGAAACCTTCGCGCACCAGCAACGGCAGGTAGCCGCTGTGGTCCAGATGCGCGTGGGTCAACACCACAGCATTGACGTGGTTGGGCAAGATGGGCAGGGGGGTCCAGTTGCGCAGGCGAAGCTGCTTGTAGCCCTGGAACAGGCCGCAGTCCACCATCAGGCTCTTGCCTTCGTGCTGGACCAGGAATTTGGAGCCGGTCACCGTGCCGGCTCCTCCGAGGAAGGTGACATGGACGCTCATGCGCCCATTTCACCACAGCTTTCAGCTGAAGAACGCTTTTGCTTTCTCGAACCAGCCCTTGTCGTTCGGGCTGTGCTTGTGGCCACCCCTCTGGAAGGACTCGTCCAGCTCGCGCAGCAGCTTGCGCTGGTGCTCGGTGAGCTTGATGGGGGTTTCCACCGCCACGTGGCAGTACAGGTCGCCCGGGTAGCTGGAGCGCACGCCCTTGATGCCCCGGCCACGCAAGCGGAAGGTCTTGCCGTTCTGGGTGCCTTCAGGGATGTCGATGGTGGCCTTGCCGCCCAGTGTGGGCACGGCGATTTCACCACCCAGCGCAGCGGTGGTGATGCTCACTGGCACCTGGCAGTGCAGGTCGTCGCCATCGCGCTCGAAGATGTCGTGCTTGCGGATGCGGATCTCGATGAACAGATCGCCCGCCGGGCCGCCGTTGCGTCCGGGCTCGCCGTTGCCAGCGGAGCGGATGCGCATGCCGTCGTCGATGCCTGCGGGGATCTTGATCTCCAGCGTCTTGTGCTTCTTGAGCTTGCCCTGGCCGTTGCAGCTGGTGCAGGGCTCGGGAATGATCTTGCCGCTGCCATGGCAATGCGGGCAGGTCTGCTGCACGCTGAAGAAGCCCTGGCGCATCTGCACCACGCCGTTGCCGTTGCAGCTGGGGCAGGTCTTGACGCTGGTGCCGGGCTTGGCGCCGCTGCCCTTGCAGGTGTCGCAGTCTTCCCAGCTGGGAATGCGGATTTGTGCGTCCTTGCCGTGAGCGGCTTCTTCCAGGGAGATCTCCATGGCGTAGGACAGGTCGCTGCCACGGTACACCTGCCGGCCGCGCTGCCCGCCGCCGCGCTGCCCGCCGAAGATGTCGCCAAAGATGTCGCCGAACGCCTCGGAGAACCCGCCGAAGCCTTCGGCGCCACCCGGGCCGCCGCGCATGTTCGGGTCCACGCCAGCGTGACCGTACTGGTCGTAGGCGGCCCGCTTCTGCGGGTCGCTCAGCATCTCGTAGGCCTCTTTGGCTTCCTTGAATTTTTCCTCGGCCGCCTTGGCGGCATCACCCTGGTTGCGGTCAGGGTGGTGCTTCATCGCCAGCTTGCGATAAGCCTTCTTGATCTCGTCGTCGCTGGCGTTCTTGGCCACGCCCAGGATTTCGTAAAAGTCTCGTTTGGCCATGTGAATACAAGGTTGCTCGTTGAGTGCAAACGCCGCGCCGGTCACCTGGGTGCCCGGACGCGGCGGCGAGTTCATGGGCCCCCACGCTTCGCTGCCCCCCCAAGGGGGCTTTCGTTGCCTTGGGGCGGCCCGGCGGCGACTCAGGCAACGCCCCCTGGGCGCCGCTGCACCGGCATCAGTCTTTCTTGACTTCCTTCACCTCGGCGTCGACCACATCGTCGTCGGCCGGGCGGCTGCCGCTGGCTTGCTGGGCGCCTTCTGCCGCGCCTGCGGCGCCGGCAGCCTGGTTGGCCTGCATGTCTGCGTACATTTTCTCACCCAGCTTCTGGCTGGCGGTCATCAGCTCGTTGGTCTTGGCTTCGATCTCGGCCTTGTCGTCGCCTTTCACGGCTTCTTCAACGGCCTTGATGGCGGCTTCGATCTTGTCCTTCTCGCCTGCGTCCAGCTTGTCGCCGTACTCGCCCAGGCTCTTGCGCACCGAGCTGACCAGGCCGTCAGCCTGATTGCGCGCCTGCACCAGCTCGACCTTCTTGTGGTCCTCGGCGGCGTTCAGCTCGGCATCCTTCACCATCTTCTGGATTTCCTCCTCGGTCAAGCCCGAGTTGGCCTTGATGGTGATCTTGTTTTCCTTGCCGGTGCCCTTGTCCTTGGCGCCCACGTGCAGGATGCCGTTGGCGTCGATGTCGAAGCTCACCTCGATCTGGGGGATGCCGCGCGGTGCGGGCGGGATGCCTTCGAGGTTGAACTCACCCAGCAGCTTGTTGCCTGCGGCCATCTCGCGCTCGCCCTGGAAGACCTTGATCGTCACGGCGGGCTGGTTGTCGTCGGCAGTGGAGAAGGTCTGACTGAACTTGGTCGGGATGGTGGTGTTCTTGCTGATCATCTTGGTCATGACACCGCCCATGGTCTCGATGCCCAGGGACAGTGGGGTCACGTCCAGCAGCAGCACGTCCTTGCGGTCACCGGAGAGCACCTGGCCCTGCACGGCGGCACCCACTGCCACGGCTTCGTCGGGGTTCACGTCCTTGCGCGGCTCCTTGCCGAAGAACTCCTTCACCTTTTCCTGCACCTTGGGCATGCGGGTCATGCCGCCGACCAGGATCACGTCGTCGATGTCGGACAC
>CBKZAG010000247.1:0-4631 GCA_966692625.1 uncultured Comamonadaceae bacterium | reverse complement strand
GTCAACGACGGCTGCCAGGTCGTGCTCGAAGCGCTCCCGTATCTCTTGGGCATCGTTCATTGGTTCCGTCTCGCACGGGGCGATCAGCGTGGTGGCCAGCAGCGGTGCCCCATGGTGCGCGAGCAGTTCCTGCAGCGCCTTGTGGTCGGGCACGCGCAGGCCGATGGTCTTGCGCGAGGGGTGGCTCACGCGCCGGGGCACTTCCTTGCTGGCTTCCAGAATGAAGGTGTAAGCCCCGGGCGTGCCCAGCTTGAGCAGGCGGTACTGGCGGTTGTCCACGCGGGCGTAGCTGGCCAGTTCGCTCAGATCGCGGCACAACAGCGTCAGGTGGTGTTTGTCGTCCACCTGGCGGATGCGGCGCAACTGGTCTGCGGCAGCCTTGTCGTCCAGGCGGCACACCAGGGCATAACTTGAGTCGGTAGGCACGGCCAGCACGCCGCCCTTCTGCAAAAGCTGGGCGGCTTGCTTCAACAGGCGGGGCTGCGGGTTGTCGGGGTGGACTTCAAAGTATTGCGACATGCCCTGATTCTCCCACCACCGCCTGGCGGTGTGCCGTCAACGGCTGCTCGCTTCGGTGCGCGGCCCGCGTGCGGCCAGCCACGCGGTGCTGGCGCCACACACCACGATCAGCCCTATTCCCCACAACTCCAGTGGGCCGGGTACGTGGTCAAACACCAGCCAGCCCGCCAGCATGGCAAAGCCGATCTGGGCGTACAGGTAAGGTGCCAGGGTGGCCGCTGGCGCACGGGCAAACGCCTGTATCAGCAGAAAGTGCCCCACCGTGCCGAACAGGCCTGCCAAGCACAGCAGCACCCAGGATCGCAAGTCCGCAATGGCGTGCCAGACCCAGGGCAGCACCAGGCTGATGAGCAGCGCCCCCGACCAGCCTGTGTAGAAGTGCATGGTCATGGCGTCTTCGGTGCGGGCCATGCGGCTGGTCAAGATCTGGAACAGGGCGTAAACCACCACCAGCAGCAACGGCAGGGCAATGGCCCACCCGATGGCTGAACCTGCGGGTTGCACCACCAGCAACGCGCCGCTGAAGCCGCCCAGCACCAGCAGCCAGCGCAGCAGGTTCACCCTTTCCCGCAAAAATGCCGCAGCCAGCAGCGTGACCATGAGCGGCGTGAGCATGATGATGGCCGTGAACTCACCCAGCGGCATGTAGATGAGGCTGGCAAAGCCCAGCGTGCTGGTGGCCAGCAGCAGCAATCCACGCAGGGCATGTTGCCAAGGGTGGGCCGTGCGCAGCGAGCGCCAGCCCCGGGTGGGCAGCACCACAGCCGCCATCACCACGGCCTGGAACATGTAGCGGAACCACACCACGATGAGCACCGACACGGTGGCACTCAGTATCTTGACGGTGGTGTCGAGCAGGGCAAAGCATGCCACGGCCAGCACCAGGAACATGATGCCCTGCAGCGGGCGAGCGTAGTGGTGGGGCACGAGACCGCTCAGCGGATGCGGTCAGTCAGCAGTTCCCAGACCGGCGTCAGCCGCCCTTCCAGGAAGGGCAGGGAGCCGAGGTCGCAGTGGCTTTCCTCCGGGCTGTGGAAGTCGCTGCCGCGCGATGCAGCCAAGCCGAATTCGATCGCCATGTCGGCGTATTTCACGTACTCGCTGGGGCTGTGGCTGCCTGTGACCACCTCCACCGCCTGGCCGCCGTGCGCCTTGAATTCCGAAAAGAGCGCGTATTCCTGCGTCGGGCTGTGGTCGTAGCGGGCGGGGTGGGCAATCACGGCCACGCCGCCGGCCTCGCGTATCCAGCCAACCGCATGGCCCAGGCTGGCCCAGCGGTGCGGCACAAAGCCGGGTTTGCCCTCCGTCAGATATTTGCGAAAGACCTCGTTCGTGTCCTTGCACGCACCAGCTTCTACCAGGTAGCGGGCAAAGTGGGTGCGTGAGATGAGTTCCGGGTTGCCGACGTACTTGAGCGCGCCTTCGTAGGCGCCGGCTATGCCTACCTTGGCCAGCTGGTCGCTCATCTCACGGGCACGTTCTCCGCGCCCGCCGCGCGTGGCGGCCAAGCCTTGCAGCATCACCGGGTGGTCGGGGTCGAAACCCAGGCCCACGATGTGCACGGTCACGTTGGCGAAGGTGACCGAAATCTCCGTGCCCGTCAGGTAGGGCAGGTCCAGGGCCTTGGCGGCAGCCATGGCGCGGTGCTGCCCGCTGATTTCGTCGTGGTCGGTCAGCGACCACAATTCCACCCCATTGGCCTTGGCGCGTGCAGCCAAGGCTTCCGGCGTCAAAGTGCCGTCGGAGATGGTGGAGTGGCAGTGCAGGTCAGCGTTAAGTATGCTCATGACCAAGCCATTGTAGGACGCGGGGCTGGCCCGCAAACGCATGAGGGGATTGTTCAGGAAGCCCTTCCAAGTGCGTGCCAGCTACACTCTGTCGCCGTGTCGCTCTTCAAATCCGCCTCCCTCGTTTCGCTGCTCACGCTCGCATCCCGCATCACGGGGCTGGTGCGTGAACTGCTCATCGCTGCCACGTTCGGCGCCAGCGCGCTGACCGACGCTTTCAACGTCGCCTTCCGCATTCCCAACCTGTTGCGCCGCCTGTTTGCCGAAGGGGCCTTCAGCCAGGCCTTCGTGCCGGTGCTGGCCGCCAACCGTGAAAAGCATGGCGACACCGACACCAAGGTGCTGATCGATCAGGTGGCCACCGTGCTGGCCTGGGCGCTCACCTTTACTTGCGTATTGGGTGTCCTGGTCGCGCCCCTGTTGGTGTGGTCGATGGCCGCAGGCCTCAAACAGAACCCGCAGAGTTTTGACACGGCGGTGGTGCTCACGCGCTGGATGTTTCCTTACATCGGCTTCATGTCGATGGTGGCCCTGGCGGCCGGTGTGCTCAACACATGGAAGCGTTTTGCCGTGCCTGCGGCCACGCCCGTGCTGCTCAATGTGGCCATGATCGGGGCGGCTGCCTGGGGAGCCCCCTGGTTCGGCTCGCTCGGCATCGAGCCCATCTACGCGCTGGCCGGTGGTGTGATGTTGGGCGGCATGCTGCAACTGGGCGTGCAATTGCCCGCGCTTTACCGGCTGGGCCTGCTGCCACGCATCGGTTTGTCGTGGAAGGCGCTGCGCGCCGCCTGGGCGCACCCGGGCACCCAGCGCATCACCTCGCTCATGCTGCCTGCCTTGCTGGGCGTCAGCGTGGCGCAAATCTCTCTGCTCATCAACACCCAGATCGCCTCCCACCTCGTCACCGGCAGCGTCAGCTGGCTTACCTACGCCGACCGGCTGATGGAATTCCCCACCGCCATGCTGGGGGTGGCGCTGGGGGTGGTGCTGCTGCCGCAGCTGTCCGCTGCACAGGCGGCTGGCGATCCGGACCGCTACAGTGGCCTGTTGGACTGGGGCTTGCGCTGGGTGGTGCTGTTGGCCGTGCCTTGTGCCGTGGCACTGCTCACCTTCGCGCAGCCGCTGGTGGCGGTGCTCTACAACTACGGCGCTTTCACGGCGGCCGACGTGCGCCAGACTTCGCTGGCCCTCATGGGCTATGGCGTGGGCTTGCTGGGGCTCATCGCCATCAAGGTGCTGGCGCCCGGCTTCTATGCACGGCAAGACATCCGCACGCCAGTGCGCATCGCCATCGTGGTGCTGCTGTTCACCCAGGCCATGAACTTCCTGCTGGTGCCCTATCTGGCGCACGCGGGCCTGGCACTCGCCATCGGGCTGGGGGCTTTGCTCAATGCGGGTTGGCTGCTGGTGGGCCTGGTGCGCCGGGGAGCCTACAAGCCGCAGCCGGGTTGGGCGCGCTTTGGTCTGCAGGTGGTTGCGGCCGCTGCACTGCTGGCGGTGTTCCTGTTGTGGGCGGGCGGTCGCGTGGACTGGGTCAACGCGGTTGACGTGTGGCGCCGCATCCTCACGCTGGCGGCCATCGTGCTGGGGGCTGTACTGGTGTATTTCGGCGTGCTGCTGTTGGCGGGTGTGCAACTGCGCCAGTTTGTGCGAAAGTAAGGCATGGATTTTTCGTTTCAGGCGCCATCGCCGCTGGAATACTTCGCCGCCCTGGTGCGCGAAGACGATGGTTTTCCTCTGCTAGAGGCCACGGCTGCGGTGGCCATGGACGAATACCCTGAGCTGGACGTGCAGACCGTGCTTGGCGACGTGGACCAGCTGCTGGCCCGTCTGCGCCGCCGCCTGCCAGCCGACGCCGGGCCGCTGCAGCGCCTGCGCATGCTCAACCAGTTCTTCTTTCAGGATCTGGGCTTTGGCGGCAACGTCAACCACTATTACGACCCCGACAACAGCTACCTCAACGTGGTGCTGCGCACCCGGCGCGGCATTCCCATCACGCTCGCCGTGCTGTGGCTGGAGTTGGCCATGGGCCTGGGTTTGCAGGCGCGGGGGGTGAACTTTCCCGGGCACTTCATGGTCAAGGTCAACCTGCCTCAGGGTCAGGTGGTGATCGACCCCTTCACCGGGCAGTCCCTCAGCCGCGAGGATCTATCCGAGCGGCTGGAGCCCTTCAAGCGCCGCAATGGCCTGGTGGACGATTTCGACGTGCCTGTGGGGCTGTACCTTCAGTCCGCACCGCCGCGCGACATCCTGGCGCGGGTGCTGCGCAACCTCAAGGAAATCCACAACGCGCAAGAGGACTGGACCCGCCTGGTGGCGGTGCTG
>CBKZAG010000246.1:0-4640 GCA_966692625.1 uncultured Comamonadaceae bacterium | reverse complement strand
GAAGTGGACCGACAACAAGGGTGAGAGCCGCACCGACGAGGCGGCCGTTGCCTGAGCGTTGACAACGAGGAGCACAGACCGATGAAGAAGAACCTCCGAGTTCTGGCCGCCTTGGCTGCCATCGCCGCCGCACAGGGCGCCCACGCGCAGGACGCCACCGCCGAAGGCATTGCCAAGTACCGCGAGATGCTGCAAGACGGCAACCCCGCCGAGCTCTTCGAGATGAAGGGTGAGGAGCTGTGGAAGCAAAAACGCGGCCCCAAGAACATGTCGCTGGAAAAGTGCGACCTGGGCAAGGGCCCCGGCGTCGTCAAGGGCGCGTTCGTGGAACTGCCGCGTTACTTTGCCGACACCGGTCGCGTGCAAGACCTGGAAAGCCGCCTGGTGACCTGCATGGAAACCCTGCAGGGCATCGACGTCAAGAAGGAAGTCAACACCCGGAATTTCGGCAAGGGTGAAACCGCCAACATCGTGGCGCTGTCCACCTGGATTGGCGCGCAGTCCATGGGCATGCGCTTCAACCTGTCGCAAAGCCACCAGGCCGAGCGCGACATGTACGAAGTGGGCAAGCGCTTGTTCTTCATGCGCGGCGGCCCGCACGACTTTGCCTGCGCCACCTGCCACGGTGAAGACGGCAAGCGCATCCGCCTGCAAGACCTGCCCAACCTGACCAAGAACCCAGGTGACGGCGTGGGCTTCGCGGCCTGGCCTGCCTACCGGGTGTCCAACGGCCAGATGTGGAGCATGCAGCACCGCCTGAACGACTGTTACCGCCAGCAGCGTTTCCCCGAGCCCAAGTTCGCCAGCGACGTCACCATCGCGCTGGGCGTGTACATGGGCGTCAACGCCAAGGGGGCCGAGTCCATCGTCCCCTCCATCAAGCGCTGATCAGGAGACACACATGCTGAAGAAAACCGTCATTGCATTGGCCATTCCGGCCGCCGCCGTGCTGTTGGGGGCGTGCACGTCCTCGCCCTCGTCGGCCGACTACGACAAGATGACCGCCGAAGTCGTCAAGGCGTCGTTCCAGGACCGTGGCATCGCCAAGCTGGACCGCCTGGAACAGGACATGGCCAACAAGGAGTGCGCTGCCGCCTCCGTGGCTGGCAAGCCCATTGAAGAGAAGGTGGCCAAGGCCATCGAGGACGCCGAGATGAAGACCGTCAAGTGGCCATCGGACGGCAAATTCCTGGGTGACTGGAAGGAGGGCGAGAAGATCGCCCAGAGCGGCCGCGGCCTGACCTGGAGCGACGACGTGAAAACCGTCAACGGGGGCAACTGTTACAACTGCCACCAGATCGCCAAGGAAGAAATCTCCTTCGGCACCATTGGCCCGAGCCTCTACAACTACGGCAAGCTGCGCGGCGTGAACAACCCCGCCAGCCCTGAGTCCAAGGCCATCGTGGAATACACCTGGGGCAAGATGTGGAACGCCCGCGCCTACAACGCCTGTTCCCAGATGCCGCGCGTCGGCCACAAGGGCATCCTGAACGAGCAGGAACTCAAGCACGTGATGGCACTGTTGCTGGACCCGAACTCTCCGGTCAACAAGTGACCCAGGATTGCGTCTATCCGCCACGGGGCAGGCTGACGCCGCGACCTTCCATTCACAGGAAAAGATTGCACCATCGGCATCCGTGACTGAATGCCAGGCCCCGCCGTTCAGCCCGCGCAACAGGAGAGCTGAGAGACATCCTGGTTGAAAGTCTGCGCTGCAAGTTTGAGCCCCTCGACCATCGTCAGGTATGGAAACAACTGGTCGGCCAGATCCTGTACCGTCATTCGGTGCCGGATGGCCAGCGCGGCCGTCTGGATCAGCTCGCCTGCTTCCGGCGCGACCGCCTGCACACCGATGATTCGCCCCGTCTCGGCCAGCGCCACCAGTTTGATGAATCCGCGCGTGTCGAAGTTGACCTGCGCCCGCGGCAGGTTGTCCAAGGTCAAGACCCGGCTGTCTGCTTCAAGCCCGTCAAGGGTGGCGTCGGCCTCGCTGCGGCCCACCGTCGCCACCTGCGGATCGGTGAACACCACTTTCGGCATCGCTGTCAGGTCCAGCGTTACATTGCCGCCAGTCATGTTGATCGCGGCACGGATACCGGCCGCCGCGGCCACGTAGACGAGTTGGGGTTGGCCGGTGCAGTCTCCGGCCGCAAAGATGTGCTGCGCGCTGGTCCTCATGCCGGGGTCGATGACGATGGCCCCATGCGCGTTGACCGCAACCCCGGCTGCCGTGAGGCCCAGGCCCTGTGTGTCCGGCGCTCGGCCTGCAGCGACAAGGAGCCGGTCGGTGCGCAGTTCGCGATGCCCTGCCGTGACCAGGAACTCACCGTGTTCGTAAGCCACCCGGCTGGCTTGCGTGTGGTTCAACACTTCAATGCCTTCGGCACGGAAGGCGGTAGAGAGGGCTTCCCCAATGGCTGGGTCCTCGCCGAACAACAACGTGTGGCGGGCCAGGACCGTTACCTGGCTGCCCAAACGGGCAAAGGCCTGCGCCAGTTCGACCGCTACCACCGACGAGCCGATGACGGCTAGCCGCCGAGGGATCGTGTCACTCATCAATGCCTCGGTGGAAGTCCAGTAGGGTGTGCCTGCCAGTCCGGGGACTGGTGGAATCACTGGGCTGGCGCCGGTGGCAATCAGGCAGCGGTCAAAGCCAATCTCGTGCACACCGTCACAGGTCACCACCGACAGCGTGAGCGGCGCCTTGAATCGGGCATCGCCGTGCAGCACACGAATCGCAGCAGTGCCCGCCAGGATGCGTTCGTACTTGGCGTCGCGAAGCTCGTTGACGCGGCGCCGTTGCTGATCCAGCAACCGCTCGCGCAGCACGGATGGAGACGTTGGAGGCAGGCCCTCATCGAACGGGCTTTCTCGCCGCAGGTGGGCGATATGGGCTGCGCGGATCATGATCTTGGAAGGTACACAGCCCACATTGACACAGGTGCCACCGATGGTGCCGCGCTCGATCAAGGTCACTTGCGCTCCCCGTTCGGCCGCCTTCAACGCAGCGGCCATCGCCGCTCCACCACTGCCGATGATCGCGATGTGCAACTGGCCCTTCATGGCCGCTCGTCCGTCTATCCGGGCGATCTCAGCGCTTGACGCTGGATGGGTAGCCCGCATCTTCAGTGGCCTTGGTGAGTTGGGGGATGCTGGTCTTCGCATCGTCAAACGTGACAACCGCCGTCCGTTCCTCGTAGTTGACCTTGACTTTTTGCACACCTTTGACCTTGGCTATGGCCATCTTGACTGTGATCGGGCACGCTGCGCAGGTCATGCCGGGCACAGCCAGCGTCACGGTGCTCGTGGCCGCCCAGACGGGTGCAACGAATGCGGTAACCAGCGCGATCAGGGCGCTCAAGCGTTTCATGACGGTCTCCTTTCAGTAAAAAAGCGGCAAGGCATAGGGAAACACCATGGCCATTGCCACTAGAGCGGTCACCACCCAGAAGATGGTCTTGTAGATCTGCCGGGTCCCGGGTGCAGCACAAACCTGATCAGGCTCGCAAGCCGCCTTGGGGCGAAAGATCTGACGCCAGGCGAAGCACAGTGCTGCGAGCGCCCCACCGATGAACAAGGGACGGTAAGGCTCCAGTGCGCTGAGGTTGCCGATCCACGCACCGGAGAAGCCCAGCATCACCAACACCAGCGGACCCAGACAGCAAGTCGAAGCCAGGATAGCCGCCAGACCACCAGCGGCCAGGGCACCTCGGGCGCTTCCCGTTCCGGCCATCACATTCTTTTCTTCAGGGGTATGTTCCATGCGGTAACGTTAAGGCCGTAGTCAAGTACGGAGTCAAGCCGCATGTCGAACGATCTGGACAACCTGAGCATTGGGGCTTTTGCGGAAGCGGCAGGAGTCAATGTGGAGACGATCCGCTTCTATCAGCGCAAGGGCCTGCTGCCCGAACCCCAGCGGCCCTATGGCCGCATTCGCCGCTACCGGCAGGTGGATGTGGCCAGACTCCGGTTCGTGAAAACCGCTCAAAGACTGGGCTTCACACTGGACGAGGCCGGGGAACTGCTGAGGCTGGAGGATGGCACCCATTGCCACGAGGCGGCCGAATTGGCTGGGCGGCGGCTGGCCGATGTGCGTGCTCGACTTGCCGGCCTGCAGCGCATCGAGTCAGCCCTGTCGCGACTGCTTCAGCAATGCCACGGCAGCGGTGACAACGTGTCTTGCCCGTTGATCGCTGCACTGCAAGACACGCGGGAGGGAACTTCCCGCCGTGCAGGGTGAGCGGCACTGGGTCAGTACAGTGCAGCGAACTTTTCGATCAATGGCGTCGGACCAGCCACAATCAGGTGGTCGCCGGGCTTGATCTCACTGTCTGGCTTGGCGTAGATGAAGTCCTGATGGCGCCGCTTGATGCCTACCACCGTTATGCCGTGCTTTTTGCGGACACCAGACTGCGCCAATGTCTTGCTGTGGGTCTCCATGGGTGCGCGGGTCTTGGCGATGGCAAAGCCGTCGTCGAACTCGATGAAGTCCATCATCTTGCCCGTCACGAGGTGAGCCACCCGTTCGCCCATGTCGGCCTCTGGATAGATCACATGGTGCGCACCCACCCGCTCGGCAATGCGCCCGTGCTGCGGGCTGTTGGCCTTTGCCCAGATGTCTTTCATGCCCATCTGGGCCA
>CBKZAG010000245.1:0-4652 GCA_966692625.1 uncultured Comamonadaceae bacterium | reverse complement strand
GAGCAGGTCCGGGGTCAGAAGGGGGTCGATACCCTTGAGCATGGTCGATACGTCCGGTTGAGTTGGGCTGTCAGTGGGCCAGGGCTTCGGCGGGGATCTGCTCTGGCGGCATGGCGCCAGTCATCACGGCCACCGTGTCGGACATGGTGATCTTCTTGGGGTTGAGCACGGCGGCGCGTTTGCCGAGACGGGCCACGTGGATGCGGTCGGCGATCTCGAAGACGTGCGGCATGTTGTGCGAGATGAGCACCACCGGCAGGCCCTTGTCGCGCACGCGGCGGATCAGTTCCAGCACCATGTTGCCTTCCTTCACGCCCAGGGCGGCGGTGGGTTCGTCCATGATGACGACGTGCTCGGCGAACGCCGCTGCACGCGACACCGCGACGCACTGCCGCTGGCCGCCCGAGAGCGTTTCCACCGGCTGCACCATCGAGCGGATGCCGACCTTGAGGTCCTGCATGCGGGCAATGCTTTCCTGCAGCATCTTTTTCTTGTCCAGCACGCGCAGCACCTTGCCCATGAAGCCCGGACGCAGCAGTTCACGCCCGAGGAAAAGGTTCTCGGCAATGGTCATGGCGGGGGCCACGGCCAGGTCCTGGTAGACCGTCTCGATGCCGGCACGGCGGGCGTCGATCGGGCTGCGGAAATGGATGGGGTTGCCGTCGAGGATGATCTCGCCCTCGTCGGGGATGGTGGCCCCCGACAGGCACTTGATCAGCGAGGACTTGCCAGCGCCGTTGTCGCCGATGACTGCCAGGATCTCCCCGGCGCGCAGCTCAAAGTCGGCGCCGTCCAGCGCGGTGACGTGTCCGTAGCGTTTGACCAGGCCCTTGGCCTGCATCACGATTGGAGCTTGGGTGTTCATTTCAGCGGCCTCCCTTGCGAGACATTTGGTCGGTGGCTACGGCCAGGATGACGAGGATGCCGGTCACCAGGATCTGGTACACGGAAGACACGCCCATGAGCGTGAGTCCGTTGCGGAAGACGCCGACAATCATGGCGCCCACCAGGGTGCCGAGAAGGATGCCGCGTCCGCCGAAGAGGCTGGTGCCGCCCAGCACCACGGCGGTGATGGCGTCGAGGTTTTCGGTGGTGCCGGCATTCGGGTCGCCGGCGCCAGTGCGGGCCACCGCCAGCATGGACGCGATGCCGTAAAACGCACCGGCCAGCATGTACACGCCCAGCAGCACGCGCTCGGTCGAGATGCCGGTCAGGCGGGTGGCTTCAGGGCTGTTGCCCACGGCATAGACATGGCGCCCTGGTGCGGTGTCGCGCAGCCACAGCCAGGTCACCAGGTAGAGCCCCAGCATCAGCACGGTGCCGTAGGCCACACGCGCGTCGCCCAGGCCAAAGGTTTCGCCGAGCAGGTTCATGCCGTCGGGAATCTGGGTCACGGTCTGCGCACCGGAATAGAGCTGGGTGATGGCGAAGGCGATGTTCATGGTGCCCAGCGTCACGATGAAGGGCGGCAGCTTGACGCGTGTCACCAGCAGGCCGTTGACCAGACCGAATGCCGTGGTCGCCACGATACCGAGGAGGATGCCGACCGGCGCACTCAACCCGTAGTCGGCGGCCATCTTGGTCATGACGATGGAGCCGAGGGCCATCACCATGCCGCACGACAGGTCGATGCCCGCGGTGAGAATGATCAGCGTCTGGCCGATGGCGATGGTGCCCACCACCATCACTTGCTGGAGGATGAGCGAGAAGTTCTGCAGCGTCAGGAAACGTTCGTGCTGGAACGAGAAGAAGGCGCAGGCCAGCAGCAGGGCAATAAATGGCCCCAGAGTTCCCAACGGAGGAAGCTTGGCTTTGAGGGCGTTCATGGTGACTTACCAGGTGACGGCGATGCGGCGGGCCCGGGGTGGGCGCCGCACCTGATGGAGGGAGACGGGAGCTGAGCCCGTCTGGCGACGGTCAACCGGCAGGTGCGTTGCCGGTTGACGTCGAGGGCCGGCCCGGCGGGCCGGCCGCTTTCAAGAGGCGGTTATTTGTTGCCCCAGCACAGGTCCAGGCCGGTCTTGACGTCCTTGCTGTCCACGCCAGCCATGGCCTTGTTGGCGATGAGGGTCACGCCCGTGTCGACGTAGCCAGACTTGCGCTTGCCGTCCTTGGCGTACTGCACACCAGCGGCCACACCCATGGCAGCCATCTGCAGCGGGTACTGCTGGGAGGTGGCGGCGATCACGCCCGCGCCCACGTCCTTGACACCCTGGCAGCCGCCATCGACCGACACGATCACGACGTCTTTCTCTTTGCCCGCAGCCTTGAGTGCCTTGTAGGCGCCAGCCGCCGCGGGTTCGTTGATGGTGTAGACGACGTTGATGTTGGGGTTCTTCTGCAGGCAGTTTTCCATGGCGGTCTGGCCTTTGCCTGCCTCGCCGTAGGTGTCGCCCATGCAGGCCACTTCAGCCGGTTTGGCCAGTTCGTTGCTCTTGGCATCCAGCGTCTGCAGACCATAACCCTTGAGGAAACCGTTGTGGCGCTGCGCGCCCACAGGGTGGCCGGGGAACAGGTCCAGCGTGGCGATCACCGGCTTCTTGCCGCCCAGCGCCGCCTTGGCGTACTGGCCGATCAGCACGCCAGCCATGTAGTTGTCGGTGGCGAAGAGGGCGTCGGCCTCTGGCACCGGGCTGTCCAGCGCGATGACCTGCACGCCCTGGGCGCGGATTTTCTTGATGGTCGGCACGATGGCGTCACCGGACGAGGTGATCAGGATGGTCTTGGCGCCTGCAGCGACCATGTTCTCCATGGCAGTGATCTGGCCGGCGGTGTCGCCGTCGGTCTTGCCAGAAGCGCTGAGCAACTTGGCGCCCAGCTTCTTGGCCTCGGCTTCGGCGCCTTCCTTCATCTTGACGAAGAAGGGGTTGGACTCGGTCTTGGTGATCAGGCCAACAACGGGCTGTGCGGCGCAGATGCCGGTGAAGGCGGTGGCAGCGGCGGCCAACAGGCCCAGGCGGAACTTGGATGCGACTGACATGGTGTCTCCTCTGGAGGAATTTCGACGGAGTTGCGGCCAACGCCCCATGCGTCGGTCCGTGGGGGTGATTGTGAGCAAGCCGACAAATTAAATCAATGAGATTTACTTAGTGCTTTCCCTAATCCCCGGCAAAAGGGCTTGGGGCGACACTAGCTGCCATGAAACTCCCTATCCTCATCCTTGGTGAAGCCCTGATGGACTGCGTGATGCAGCCTGACGGCAGCTTGCTGCCCCTGCAGGGGGGCAGTCCCTACAACCTCACGCGTGCTGCTGCGCGGCAGGGCGCACGCGTTGGTTACCTGTGCCCGTTCTCGCAAGACCTGTTTGGCCAGCAGCTCAAGGCCACCATGCAGGCCGACGGCGCCCAGGCGCTGATGCCCGATAGCGCCAACCCCACGTCACTGGCCGTGGTGACGCTTCGTGACGGCCAGCCGAGTTACGGCTTCTATCGCGAAGGCATTGCCGACCGCGACTACACCCCTGAAGCGGTGCTGGAGCGCTTGCGCGAGTGGCCGCCCGGTGTGTTGCACAGCGGCTCGCTGATGCTCATGCCGCCCGACCACCGCAAGGCCGTGGCGGTGCTGAAGGGGGCGCGTGACATGGGTTGGACCATCAGCGTAGACGTGAACCTGCGCCCGCGCATGGCGCGCGACCTGGACGAATACCGCGAGGCGGTGTGGCAGGCCGTGGCGCTGGCCGACTGGGTGAAGGCCAGCGAAGAGGACCTGGAAGTGCTGGGTTTGCCTGGGCTGACGATGGCGGATGCCCCGCGTGCGGTGGAGCGATTCACCCGCCTGGGTGCGAGCCGTGTGGCCATCACCTTTGGAGGGGCGGGGGCCTTTCTGTCGGTGGACGGGCGGCGGGAACAAGCCCCGGCGCCTTTGGTGAAGCTGGTGGACACCGTTGGTGCTGGCGACACCTTTTGGGGTGCTTGTCTGGCTGACTGGGCCAACCAGCCTGATGATGCCGCCGCACGGGTGGCTGACACGCTGCGCCGCGCCATGACGGCAGCCGCCATCAATTGCGAACGCAAGGGCTGCCAACCTCCAACGCTTGATGAAACGCTGGCGCGATTGCGCCTTCAGGGGTAACGCGGTTACTTTTCTTGTTGAAAACCCGGCGTAACCAAATTACAATTCACGGGCTTCACCACCTCCTCTATCCATGAACGAGAACCCCAACCCTCCCCTGGACATCGTGATCTTTGGTGGCGCCGGCGATTTGTCCTGGCGCAAGTTGCTGCCGGCGCTCTACATGGCCCATGCCCACGGACGTTTGCCGGCAGACTGCCGCATCATCGGCGTGGGCCGCCAGGAGTGGTCGCGGGCTGACTACGTCCAGTTCATCAACGAACATTCGCCGTCGTACATTGCCAAGGACGCGATGCGCCCGGCCGTGTGGGACGACTTCCTGGGCCGCCTGGACTACGTGCGCATGGACGCGACCGCGGCGAGCGACTACCAGCAACTGGCTGCCACCAGCACGCCTGGTTCCACCAAGGTGTTCTACCTGGCAACGGCGCCCAGCTTGTTCACACACATCTGCCAGCACCTGGATGACGCCGGACTCATCCGCGACGACTCGCGCGTGGTGCTGGAAAAGCCCCTGGGGCATGACCTGCCGTCCGCGCAGGTCATCAACGAAGCGGTGGCCCGCCACTTCAAGGAACACC
>CBKZAG010000244.1:0-4678 GCA_966692625.1 uncultured Comamonadaceae bacterium | reverse complement strand
GAACCCCGACCGCATCAAGGCCATCCCCGTGCCCGAGGACATCAAGGCACTTTGCGGCGGCTGACCGTTTTCCCCCGTTCCTTAACCCCCCCAGGAGACAAGCGATGAAAACCATGAAAACCCTGATCGCCGTGGCCGTCACGGCACTGGCCGCCACGGCGGCACAAGCCGACATCAAGATCGGCGTGAGCCTCGCGCTTACCGGCCCCGGCTCCGGCCTGGGCATTCCCATGCAGAACCAGCTCAAGCTGTTCCCGCAGACCATCGGCGGCGAAAAGGTCCAGCTCATCATCCTTGACGATGCCACCGACCCCGGCAAGGGCGCAGCCAACGCACGACGCTTCGTCACCGAAGACAAGGTGGACCTCATCATCGGCTCCTGCATCACCGCCGTGGCCGCCGCCATGACGGACGTGGCCGCTGAAGCAGGCACCGTGCAGCTCGCTGGCTCCCCCGTGGGCGTGCCCCCGGGCAAGGACAAGTGGCTGTTCCGCCTGCCCCAGTCCAACACCGTGATGGGCTTTTCCGTGGTGGAGCACATGGTCAAGCAAGGCGTGAAGACGCTGGGCTTCCTGGGCTACACCGACGCCTACGGCGAGCAGTGGCTCAAGGAAATCCAGCCCCTGCTGGACAACGCTGGCATCAAGCTGGTGGCCACCGAGCGCTTTGCACGCACCGACACCAGCGTCACCCCGCAGGCCCTCAAGCTCAGCTCGGCCAACCCTGACGCAGTGCTGATCGTTGCATCGGGCAGCGGCGCCGCCATGCCGCACATGGCCATGGTGGACCGTGGCTACAAGGGCAAGATCTACCAGACGCACGCCGCCGCCACCCAGGACCTGATGCGCGTGGGCGGCAAGGCCGTGGAAGGCGCCTTCGTGGTGTCCGGCCCGGCCGTGATCGCCGAGCAACTGCCCGACAAGCACCCCTCCAAGCCTGTGGCCATCGACTTCGTGCAGAAGTACGAAAAGGCCTACGGCCCCAACTCGCGCAACCAGTTCGCAGGCCACGCCTACGACGCGCAAGTGGTGCTGGAAAAAGTGGTACCCATGGCACTGAAGAAGGCCAAGTCTGGCACGCCCGAGTTCCGCGCCGCGCTGCGCGACGGCATGGAGACCATGGGCCGCACCGTGTTCTCGCACGGCGTGATGAACTGGAAGCCCACCGACCACTGGGGCTACACCATGGAAACGGGTGTGATGCTCAAGGTCGTGGACGGTAAGTTCAAGGTCGAGCAGTAACTCTCCGCATCGAGCCCGGCCGCGCCGGGCTCACCTGTGCCCCGGTGGGCAGGTGTGAACGGCGCGGTTTTCTTTTTGTCCTGTATAGACCCAAGGCCACCCCATGGACTCCACGATCGCCAGCATCCTCTTGCTGGACGGCCTGACCAACGGTGCCGTGTACGCCCTGCTGGGCCTCGCGACGGTGCTTGTCTTCACCGTCACGCGCATCATCTTCATTCCGCAAGGTGAGTTCGTTGCCTATGGCGCACTCACCCTTGCCCTGTTCCAGGCAGGCAAAGTGCCGGGCACCGTGTGGCTGCTGCTGCTGCTGGCCAGTGTGGCCGCCGTCATGGAGCTGACCACACGCTGGCAGCACCACCGCAGCGCCACCATCGCCGTCAAGGCAGCGCTCAAGACGCTGGCCATGCCGGTTGCGGTCAGTCTGGTGGCCATCTGGGCCGCACCGCAGCAGTTCCCGCTGCTGGTGCAGGCGGCGCTCAGCGTCGTCATCGTCACCGTCTACGGCCCGCTGGTGTACCGCGTGGCCTACCAGTCGCTGGAAAGCGCCACGCCGCTGGTGCTGCTCATCGTGTCCGTGGGCGTGCATTTCGCCATGACCGGCCTGGGCCTGCTCTTCTTCGGCGCCGAAGGCTTCCGCAACCCTGCCTTCTGGGATCTGCGCCTCAACGTCGGGCCCGTCATGCTGTCGGGGCAGACCATCATCATCGGCCTGGCCACCGTGGCGCTGATCGTGCTGTTGTGGCTGTACTTTGAAAAGTCCCTGCGTGGCAAGGCCTTGCGCGCCACCGCCGTCAACCGCACGGGTGCACGGCTCATGGGCATCTCCACCCACGCCTCGGGCCAACTTACCTTCACCATGGCGGCCTTCATCGGCGCGCTGTCGGGCTTGCTCATCGGCCCCACCACCACCGTGTTCTACGACTCGGGCTTCCTCATCGGCCTCAAGGGCTTCGTGGCAGCGGTGGCCGCAGGCCTGTCCAGCTACCCCGGCGCCCTGGTGGCTGCCCTGTTCGTCGGCGCGATCGAATCCTTCGGCTCCTTCTGGGCAAGTGCCTTCAAGGAAGTGATCGTGTTCACCCTGATTCTGCCCGTGCTGCTGGTGCGCTCGCTGAGCAGCGGCCACTCCGACGAGGAATGATGAAACCTACCCCCTGCGCCGCTTCGCGTCTTCCCCCTGAAAGGGGGACGCTCCCGGTGGCCCGGCAAAGCCGGTTCCACGGGAGCCCTGGCATCACACCGCTCTCACGGCTCCGATTGTCCGCAGGATGATGGAAAACTGACATGAAACCCTTCTCCAAAAACATGGGCCTGCTGGCCCTGGCTGCCGCCGTACCGCTCATCGCGGTGCTGCCCCTGCCCGACTTCTGGATCACCCAGCTCAACTACATCGGCATGTACGCCATGACGGCGCTGGGCCTGGTGCTGCTCACCGGCGTGGGCGGGCTCACCTCCTTCGGACAGGCGGCCTTCGTTGGCATTGGTGCCTACACCTCCGCCTGGATGACGCTCAACCTCGGCCTCTCACCCTGGGTCACGCTTTTCATCGGCCTGGGCTTCACTGCGCTCAGTGCGCTGGTCGTGGGCTTCATCACGCTGCGCATGTCGGGCCACTACCTGCCGCTGGCCACCATCGCCTGGGGTCTGTCGCTGTACTACCTCATGGGCAACCTCGACGCCCTGGGCAAGTACGACGGCCTGCTGGGCATCCAGAGCCTGAGCATCGGCGGCTTCGACATCGGCCAGGGCCGCGCCTTCTTCGTGCTCACCTGGGCATTGCTGATCGCCTTTGCGGCGGCCCTGCTGCACCTGCTCGACTCCCGCGCGGGTCGCGCCATCCGTTCGCTCAAAGGCGGCTCGCAAATGGCCGAGGCCATGGGCATCAGCACCTTCCGCTACAAGGTCACCATCTTCGTGCTGGCAGCGCTGTTTGCGTCGGTGGCGGGCTGGCTGCTGGCGCACTTCCAGCGCACGGTCAACCCCTCGGCCTTCGGCCTGAAGATGGGCATCGAATACCTCTTCATGGCCGTGGTGGGCGGCGTGGGCCACGTGTGGGGCGCCTTCATGGGCGCGGGCCTCATCAAGCTCATGGACGACCAGCTGCAGGTGCTGCTGCCCAAGCTGATCGGCACCAGCGGCAGTTACGAGGTCATCGTCTTCGGCATCGTGCTGGTGCTGGTGCTCAAGTACCTGCCCGACGGCCTGTGGTCCATGGTTGAAAAGAAATTGCCGCGCCGCCCCCGCGCCGTGGACTGGGCCAACGCCGCCGCCCTGCCTGAGCGCAGCAAGCCCGCACACGGCGAACTGGTACTTGACGTGAACAAGATCCGCAAGCAGTTCGGTGGCCTGGTTGCCGTCAACGACATCAGCTTCCAGATCCACGCCGGACAGATCGTCGGCCTGATCGGCCCCAACGGTGCGGGCAAGTCCACCACCTTCAACCTGGTCACCGGCGTGTTGCCGCTCACCAGCGGCGAGGTGACCTACCGGGGCGAACGCATCAGCGGCCTGGCCTCGCGCGAAATCTCACGCAAGGGCATGGCGCGCACCTTCCAGCACGTCAAGATGATCCCTGACATGACCGTGCTGGAAAACGTGGCCCTGGGTGCCCACACCCGTGGCAGCAAAGGCGTGGCGTCTGCCATGCTGCGCACCAACAGCGACGAGGAACGCCGCCTGTTCAAGGAAGCGCAACGCCAACTGGAGCGCATTGGCATGGGCGACTACCTGCACGAGCAGGCAGGCAACCTGGCCATGGGCCCGCAGCGCCTGATGGAAATTGCCCGCGCGCTGTGCGCCGACCCGGCCTTGCTGCTGCTGGACGAACCCGCCGCCGGCCTGCGCCACAAAGAAAAGCAGGCCCTGGCCGACGTGCTGCGCCAGCTCAAGGGCGAAGGCATGAGCATCCTGCTCGTGGAACACGACATGGACCTCGTCATGCAGATCTGCGACCACCTGGTGGTGATGGAGTTCGGCACCCTGCTCACACAGGGCACCCCCGAACACGTTCAGCAAGACCCGAAAGTGCGCGCCGCCTACCTGGGCACCGAACATTGACAAGGCTAAAGACATGACCACTCCCCTGCTCCAGGTCCGCAACCTGCGTGCCGGTTACGGCAAGGCCGAGGTGCTGCACGGCATCGACCTGAGCGCCGCCAAAGGCAGCGTCATCACCGTGATCGGCCCCAACGGCGCGGGCAAATCCACCCTGCTCAACACGCTCATGGGCATCCTGCCCGGCAAGGGCGCCATCGAATTCGGCGGCCAGGACATTGGCACCCTCACGCTGGAAGAGCGTGTGATGGCGGGCATTGCCCTGGTACCCGAAAAGCGTGAACTCTTCGGCACCATGCCGGTGGAAGACAACCTGCTGCTAGGCGGCTTCCGGCAGATGCGCATGGGCAACGCCCAGTGGCGCGCTCGGCTGGACGACGTGT
>CBKZAG010000243.1:0-4686 GCA_966692625.1 uncultured Comamonadaceae bacterium | reverse complement strand
AGCGGCCAGCAGCAGAGCTGCCAGCGGACGGGAAGATTCGGTACGGCGGGCCTTGGGAGCGGCACCTGCGGTGCGGACCAAGCTGCCAACGGGAAGGGATGCGATCGAGCTCATGGGTAACCTCCGTATGTGTTGCAATGCAACATCGATGGGTGAATATTAGGGTAAACCCGAGACATCTGCAAATTTATTTTTGTGATGGCTTATATTCACGTTCGATATGAATGAGCTGAATTTCCGCACACTGGACCTGAACCTGCTGCGTGTGTTTGACGAGGTGATGGCCGAGCGCAACCTGACGCGTGCCGCCCACAACCTTGCAACCACGCAGCCCGCGGTGAGCAACGCGCTGCGGCGCCTGCGCGAACTGGTGGGCGACGACCTGGTGCGCCGCTCGGGCTACGGGGTGGAGCCCACTCCATTGGCGCTGACGCTGTGGCCCACGGTGCGCGACGCCCTGCGGCAGTTGCGCGAATCACTGGCGCCGGGCGGGTTTGAGCCCGGGCAGGCGCAGAACCACTTTGTGCTGGCCATGGCAGACGCCACCGCCGCCAAGATCATTCCGGGCCTGGTGGACATTCTGGACCGCGAGGCGCCTGGCGTCACGCTGCGGGTGTTGCCTCTGACGACGCGCGATCCGCGCGCTTTGCTGGACCATGGGGACGTGGACTTGGCGATAGGGCACTTTCCTGGCGTGCTGGCCGAACTCAGCGCCACGCACCTGCAGGAAAGCGCACCGCGCTTCATGTCGCGGCGTCTGTACGACGGGGAGTACGTGGTCGTGATGCGCAAGGGCCACCCTTTGGCCGCAAAACCGCTGACGCTGGACGAATACTGCTCGGCGCGCCATTTGCTGGTCAGCTTTTCAGGCCGACCCTTTGGATTTGTGGACGAGGCCCTGGCGGCCATGTCGCGCCGCCGCCGCGTGGTGCTCACCGTCAACCAGTTCTTCACGGCGGGCCAAGTGGTGGCCACGTCCGATCTGTTGACGGTTCTGCCACGCCACTTCCTGGGAAGCACCGGGCGTGAATCCGAACTGGTTTGTCGACCCATTCCACTGCACGTGCCCACCGTGCACGTGGATATGCTTTGGCACCGCCAGCAACAAGGTCTGAGCGCGCAGCAGTGGCTGCGCGATGCCGTTTGGCGCACGGTGCAGGACGGCCGGGCGGTGCCGGAGTCTTTGCTGGCAGGCGGGAACCAGGCATGAAGATCCAACTGTTGAGCGACCTGCACCTGGAGTCCAACCCAGGTTTCGTGGCAGAACCTGCACCTGACGCGGACCTGCTGGTGTTGGCTGGGGACATTGGCTCATACCAGGTGCGCCGCGACGGCACCTGCATGGCAGAACCCGATTGGGGCTTGCAGCGTTTTTCGCCCTTGCCGCAGTACGGCGGCTGGCCTGTGCCCGTTTTGTACGTGCCGGGCAACCACGAATACGATGCCCTGGATTTCGACCAAGCTCACGCGGGGCTGCGTGCCACCTGCGAACGTCTGGGCCTGACCTGGCTGGAGCGCGAGACGCTGGTGCTTGACGGCGTGCGCTTCATCGGAACCACCTTGTGGAGCGATTACGATGCCCTGGCCGATGCCGTGCCAGTCAAACCCCCCAAAACTTCCCGGCCCGAACAGGCGGCAGACCCGTTGGCGCAGCGCCTGCGCCAGCGCCACAAGGCTTACCGGGCGGCCAACTTCTATCTGGAGAAGATGGCCACGCTGCGGCACGGGCGCCTGTTTGACGCCGAGGCCATGCGAGAGGAGGCCCTGCTCTGCCAGGAGTGGCTGCAAGCGGCGCTGGCACAGCCATACGAAGGCCCGACCGTGGTGGTGACCCACTTCGCGCCCAGCCTGCGCAGTGCCGACCCGCGCTACGGACTCACACCCGGTACGGCAGGTTTCTGCAACGCCATCGACCCCTGGCTGGCGCATGCCGATCTGTGGCTGCACGGTCACCTGCATTGCCCGCACGACTACCGTGTGGGGCGTTGCCGGGTGGTGGCCAACCCGCTGGGCTACGCCGACAAGAACGAGCAGGCGGCGTTCCTGCCCCAGGGCTGCGTGGTGGTGTGACCCGAAGGGTCAGCCTTGCACGAGTGCGCGCGACGCGGCATTGCGCAAGGCTTGGCTCAGCGTGTCCAGCACTTCGGAAGCCAGGTTCCAGCAGTGCCAATACAGCTTCACCTGCTGTGTGTGGCGTGGCGCCACGTTGACAAGGTCTCCGCGCTTGATCAGGTCCTGCACCAGCAGTTCGGGCACCACCGCCACGCCCCAGCCAGCCAGCGCTGCTCGAACCTGCCCTTCCGATGAGGGCACATAGAGCTGCTTGAGCATGACCTGCGGCAGGCCAAACGCGGTGGACACGAAATCGCGTTGCAGGTCGTCCTTGCGGTTGAACGCGATGAACGGCACCTTGTGGAAGTTGTGCCGCGTTAACGAGCCGCCCAGGGAGTGGTCGGCGTATTCCGGTTGGGCCACCGCCACGTAGCGCATGGCACCCAATGGCTCCATCTTGCAGCCGCGCAAGGCTTGGCCCAGCGACGTGACGCAGCCCAGCACCTGCCCTTCGCGCAGCCATTCGTGGGTGAAGTCCTGGTCGTCGTGGATGATTTCCACCGGCAGCCCGCTGTGCGCCAGCGGCGTGAGCGCCTGCAGCGCCCAAGTGGCGATGCTGTCTGCGTTGATGGCGATGGAGATGCGGTCCTCGTCGCGCTGGCCGTGCGTGGAGTTGGGCGCCAGCTCACGCAGGTCGCGCTCCAGGTCGGCCCGCAGCAGGCGCATCATCTTGGCGTGCTTGAGCATCAGCTGCCCGGCAGACGTGGCCTTGAGCGGACGGCTGCGCACGATCAGCACCGTGCCCACTTGCGCCTCCAGCGAGCGCAGGCGCTGTGACACGGCGGACTGGGTGATCGACAGGCGCTGAGCGGCACGTTCGAAGCCGCCTTCTTCAATGATCGCGGCCAGGCACTCCAGTGCGTCGGGGTCGAATGTGCTCATGTTTTCTCCATCAGTTTGTCTGATGATATCCGTTTTGGTTTAATTTCACTTCATTTTCAACGCGGCCTTTTGCATACTCTGTGGCAGTTTTCTGTTCATCCAAAGGGGCACAGCATGAGAGTCGCGGTTCTGGGCGCGGGCATCATCGGTACGAGCACGGCGTGGCACCTGCTGCAGCGCGGGTACGAGGTCACCCTGATCGACCGCCAGCCCGACGCGGCGCTGGAGACCAGTTTTGGCAACGCGGCGCAGATCTCGGTGAGCTACTGCGAGCCCTGGGCCAACCGCGAGGCGCCGCTGAAGGCGCTGAAGTGGATGTTTGACAAGCAGGCGCCGCTGCTGTTCCGCCCGCAGCTGGACTGGGCCCAGTGGAGCTGGGGTCTGAAGTTCCTGGCCCAGTGCAACGACGCCGCCTTCGAGCGCAACGTGGCGCAACTGGTGGCGTTGGGCGCTTACAGCCATGAAGCTCTGAAGGCCATGGTGGCGCAGACGGGTATTGAATACCAGCGCATGCAGCGGGGCATTGCTCACTTCTATTCCGACCAGAAATCCTTCGACGGCGCCGCCGAGGCCGCCGAGGTGATGCGCCGCCACGGCGTGCAGCGCCGCGTGGTGAGCCGCGAGGAGCTGCTGCGCATCGAGCCTGCGCTGGCGGGCTACGGTCAAAGCATCGTGGGTGGCACTTACACCAGCACCGACGAGCACGGCGACGCGCGTGTCTTCACGCAGAAGCTGGCGGCACTGTGCGGCGAGGCCGGGGCGCGCCTGTGGTTCAACCACGACATCGAACGCATTGAGGTGGCTGGCGGCGAGACCCGTGCGGTGCAGGTGCGCGACCGCGTCAGCGGCCAGGTCAAGACGGTGCAGGCCGACGCCTATGTGGTGGCCTGCGGTTCCTACACCACACCGCTGCTCAAGTCCGTGGGCGTGAACGTGCCCATCTACCCCGGCAAGGGCTACAGCGCCACGCTGCCGCTGCTGCGGCCCGAACTGGCGCCGACGGTGAGCATGATCGACGACCAGCGCAAGATTGCTTTGTCGCGCCTGGGTGACAAGCTGCGGGTGGCGGGCACCATCGAGCTGGGTGGCTTTGACCTGGCCCTGGACACGCCGGTGGCGCGTGCGCGTTGCGAACTGCTGGTCAAGCGCATCGAGCAGGTCTTCCCGGGGGTGATGGACACGCGCCTGCCGGAAGAGGGGGGCGACCCTCAGTTCTGGTGCGGCCTGCGTCCGGCCACGCCGACCAACATTCCGATGATTGGCCGCACGCCCGTGGGCAAGCTGTGGATCAACGCGGGCCATGGCACGCTGGGCTGGACGCATGGCGCGGGTTCGGGTCTGGCCATGGCGGAGCTGATTCACGGTGAGCGTCCGGCGATGGACTTCCGCTTCTGCGGTGAAGATGCCTTGCCTGCGCGGCGGGCTGCGGCTCCGGTGGGGGCGCTGGCCTGAGGGGGCACTTCTTCACCGAGAGGTTCTGGCGGCCAAGGCGTGCGCGCCCAGGGGCTGGCGCTTCAACGCTCTTGGTGGCTGCGGCAGGCCTGGCCCTGTGGGGGCGATTTCTGTGGCGGCTGTGGCTGCCTGTCTGGGGCCGGGCGCGCGTTAGCGCGCTTCGTAACTGACTTGCGGCGGGTGTTCGAGGGGAGAGAGCGCTAGCGAACGGACCGAGTTTCCGCCGCACCGGCCCCAGAC
>CBKZAG010000242.1:0-4704 GCA_966692625.1 uncultured Comamonadaceae bacterium | reverse complement strand
GTGGCCCGCAGGTCCATCAGGCCCGGTGCGGTGGTGCCCAGCAGCACGATCTTGTCTTCCAGAGTGCCGGGGGAGAGTTTGCCCTGCAGCACGTCTGCCGCCGAGTGGTAGGCGAACGACCCGCCCTGTGGCCCGCCCGGGCCTCGGAAAGGAATCAGCGTGGCGACGCGCTGGTCCACGGGAATGGCGAATGTGCGGTCACCCTGCGCCAGTACCACGCTCGCCAGGTGCGGGTGGTTCTGTTGCAGGTCGCCTGGGGGGAAGCCGGGCACCACGTCGGGCATGCCCGCCAGGGCGCGGAACACACCCAGTGCCAGTGACTCGTGGTAACCGCCCTCGAATTCCGCGAGCAGGGGCAATGAGCGCACCACACCGTCTGCGTCAACGATGGCGTTGAGGAAGCCCGCCTGCGCGGCGCCTGCGGCCAATGCGGGAATGTTGCTGCCGTAGCCGTTCCACTGCGTGGCGTGGAAGCCTTGGCCGCCCAGGCTGTCACGGGTGATGACGGGCTCTGGCAGGACGCCGGAGCGGTGGCCGTTGCGGTCGCTGGTGAAGTAGTAGCCCAGCACCACCGGGCGGTCGTGCAAGGCTTGGGCCAGGCGCTGGTCGTTGTCCAGCTCGGGTGCCAGCCGCGCCAACTCACGCTGAAAGCCTCTCTCGTTCTTGAGCGGGCCGTCCGCCAGGGCTTGCAGGCGCTTCAGCCCTGAGCTTTCGTCTGGCTCGGCAAAGACCACGTCCATGCCCAGCACCGCCACCCGCTGGTTGACGAAAAGCTCGTCCACCAGCGCGGCCACGCGGTCACGCGACCAGGGCCAGCGGCCCACTTCCGCCAGACTGGGTTCGTCAATGTCGATGATCGCGATGCGGTCGTCCAGCGTGCCGGGCATGCTGGCGCGAAGGCGAGCGTCGTACACAAAGGCGTCCAGCTTCTGCACGATGGCGGGATGCCACCAACCGCCAGCGGCCAGTAGCGCAAACAGTACCGGCAGGGCAGTGAGCAGGGTACGGCGCAGGTGCCGCCAGGGGCGCATGTGTTCCTTCTTGCGCCTTCAGCGGCTGCGCTGCGAACGGATGCGCTGCGCCAGCGTGGGCGAGGACGACGCGGCAAACTTGTCCAACCGGTTGCCCATGGCCTGCCGCAGGTATTCCACCCTTTGCAGAGTCGGCGGGTGTGTGGAGAAGGCCAGCGTGTAAGCGGGGTGGTCGGGCTGCTCGCCCGACATCTGCTGCAGCAGCGCCAGCAGCCCGTAAGGGTCCATGCCCGCGCGTGTGGCCAGGGCCACGCCCATGCGGTCGGCCTCGAACTCGTCGGCACGGTCCAAACCCTTGGCGTAAAGGTCGCGGCCCAGGTTGAGCAGCATGCCGCTCACCGTGTCGCCGCCGTTCCTGCTCAGCAGGTGCCCTGCAGCCTGAGTACCCAGCTGGGTGCGCGCCTGTATAACCATGGCCTTGAGGTGGTGCTTCTGGGTCACGTGAACGATCTCATGGGCAAGCACCCCGGCCAACTCCGCCTCGGTTGGGGTGCGTTCCAGCAGGCCTCTGGTCACGAAGACGTAGCCCCCGGGCGCAGCAAAGGCGTTGAAGCCCGGGTTGTCCAGCACCACGAAGGTCCAGGGAAGGTTGGGTCGGCTGGAGTGCAGGCTGATCCAGCGGCCCAGGCGGTTCACGTAGCGCTGCGTGGGTTCGTCATTCAAGGCTCTGGCGCTGCCCAGCAGAACAGAAGACAACTGCCGGCCCAGTTCGATTTCGCGCGTCTCGTCCATGTTGTCCAGAGACTGGACGACCAGTTGCAGCGTCTGAAGGTGCGTGGAGGCCTGGCTGCCCAGCGCACCCACGGGAATGCCGCTTTGGGCAGCAGCGCTCGACAGTGCGCCAAGCGCCTGGGCAAAGGAGTTGTCGCCCGGCTGCGAGGGGTTGCTCACGCAGGCGCTCAGCAACAGGCCCAGCCCCAGCGTGATGGCCATGCCAGCGCGGCGCGATGTGGTCAGTCTGATGTTCATGCGTGGCCTCTCTCACATCATTTCTGCGTTGAGGTGACGCTGGGAAGGGGCAGCACCGGCAACTCGTCCACCTCACGTGCATTCAGCTTGGCGGCACTGGCAAACTGCCGTGCCTGATCCGCCGAAGCTTGCAGCTTTTCCGCTTGTGCGACCGCGGCCGGGTTGGGGGAGGCGTTCACGATGTCTTCCGCGTCCAGGCCGCGCACGCCCGCCAGCGTGGTGGCGGTGGTGGAGCCGCTGGCACTCTTGCCTGCCTGGGTCAGTGTGCGCATCAGCCCCGCGCCTGCTGGCTGGGCGCTGGCAGACGGACCGGAGGGCTTTTGCAGATCGAACATGTGCACCCATCCCACCTGCCCATTCGGGGTGCGAACCTGGGTCCACGGGCCGGAGCGGGGGCCGGTCTTGGTCAGTGGCGTTTGTGCCTTGACCTGTGATACGACGGGCTGCTGATCGCCCGCGGCCTTGCGCAAGGCAATGTCCGACTTGGCCTGCCACTCGTCGCTTTTCTGCGCCAGCGCCAGGCATGGCAGCAGCAGAGCCAGCAGCGGTAGCAGCAAGGTGCGCAGGGACATGGCTTTTCCCTTCATACCTGGCCAGCCGTGAGCTGGAACAGCATCTCGGTTCCAGCCAGACTGATCACGTCGTTGTGCTTCAAGGCGACGGGCTCCTGCCCGGTCACCGGTTGCCCGTTTACCGTGGGCGGCGTGTCACCATCCACCAGGGTCAGGGTGTAGCCTGTGCCGCGTTGCGTGATGGCCGCCACCGCCACGCCAGGCTTGCCCAGCGTGGTCACGACCTTGATCAACGGCATTTCCCTGCCAGATGCGGGGCCGCTGATCACCCTGATGCGCGCGGCGCGGTTCTGTGCAGGCGCGGCAGCGGGGGTAGCGGCTGGCGGTTCCGGTTCCACGGGGGGGGGCGGAACGTGCCCCGCAGGCAACACGCTGATGCGGTAGCGTCCGATTTCGATCTGGTCGTCAGCCCCCACCACGGCCGTGCGCACCGCCCGTCCGTTGACGTAGGTACCGTTTGTGCTGTGCAGGTCCTCGATCGACACCTGCCCCGCTTTCTGGACAAAGACCGCATGCTCACCGCTGACCGCCAGATGATCGATCACGATGTCGTTGTACGGACGCCGCCCCAGCGTGGTCCGCTCTTTCGTGAGTTCGAACTCCTTGAGGTCCACCCCTTCCATGGAGATGGTGATTCTGGTCATGAAGGTCTCCCCCGGGTCTAGGACTCTGGTTCTACAGCGGCACCGGGCGGGACGGTGACGCCTCGCGTGCCGGGGCCGGTGAACATTGCACCAGCACCAGCGAAATATTATCTCGTCCCCCGGCCGCGTTGGCCGCGTCCACCAGGGCGTGTCCCGCTGTGGCCAGGGCGCGTTCGCGTCGCAGGATGGCCGACATCTGGGCGTCGGTCAGCATGTCGTTGAGGCCATCGGAGCACAGCAGGTAAGTGTCGCCCGGTTGCACCACGTGTTCCGCCAGGTCCAGGTCCACCACAGGCTCCACGCCCAGGGCCCGTGTGACCAGATTCTTGTACTGCGCCGTGCGTGCCAGCTCGGGCACCACCAGACCGGCATCGATCTGCTCCTGCAGCAGGGAGTGGTCGCGTGTGAGCGGGGTGAGCTGCCCTTGACGCAGGCGGTAGAGCCGGGAGTCCCCAGCATGTGCCACGGTCAGGCGCGCACCATTGAACACCGCCACCACCAGCGTGGTGCCCATGCCACGGCAGGCCGGGTCGGCCAGCGACGCTTCGTAGATGGCCAGGTTGGCGGCCTCCACGCTCTGTTCGATCCACAGGCGGATGTCCCGTGTGCTGGATACGCCCGATTGCAGGCGGGGGGCAAGCGACTGCGTGATGAGACGCGTTGCCATGGCGCTGGCCACTTCGCCAGCGTTGTAGCCGCCCATGCCGTCTGCAAGCACTGCCAGGCCGTACTGGGCAACCACGGCCACCGCATCCTCGTTGTTCGGGCGCACGCGGCCCGCATCACTGAGGCTGAAGAAGTCGCATTTCATCGGGCGGGCGCGTGTTGGCGGGTAGGTGTGAGGCATGAGTGTAGCGCCACGGGTGCCGCCGCCCGGCCGCGGATGCAAAGAAAAAGGGCCCGCGTGTGCGGGCCCTGTCGAGCAGGTGAAAGAGACCGGGCAGGCCCGGCCCTGGATCACAGCAGGCTCTTGAGCAGCTTGCCCATCTCGGACGGGTTGCGGGTTACCTTGAAACCGCACTCTTCCATGATGGCCAGTTTCGCGTCGGCCGTGTCGGCGCCGCCGCTGATCAGCGCGCCTGCGTGGCCCATGCGCTTGCCCGGAGGGGCAGTCACGCCAGCGATGAAGCCGACGATGGGCTTCTTCATGTTGGCCTTGCACCACTGGGCCGCTTCGGCCTCGTCGGGGCCGCCGATCTCGCCGATCATGATCACAGCGTCGGTGTCCGGATCGTCGTTGAACGCCTTCATCACGTCGATGTGCTTGAGGCCGTTGATCGGGTCACCACCGATACCGACGGCAGACGACTGGCCGATGCCCAGCTCGGACAGCTGTGCCACGGCTTCGTACGTCAGCGTGCCGGAGCGCGACACCACGCCCACGCGGCCCTTCTTGTGGATGTGGCCGGGCATGATGCCGATCTTGATCTCGTCGGGCGTGATCAGGCCGGGGCAGTTGGGGCCCAGCAGCAGGGTCTTCTTGCCGCC
>CBKZAG010000241.1:0-4737 GCA_966692625.1 uncultured Comamonadaceae bacterium | reverse complement strand
CGTGCCGGTGTGGATGTCAAGTCCTTGGGCGCTTCCCGTGGTGGGTGGTTTGGCTGGGTGGCGGGGGACCTTGGGGGTGTTGCGCCTGCGCATGCCCAACAACGACAAGGCGCCCCTGTCCGAAGACGAGGATTCGCGCTTCGAGCCCGCAGGGGGTCAATCCGTCGACACCAGCGAGGAGGGCGCGCCTTCTTCCATGATGTATTCCCCCAGCCAGCTGGACGCGGGCGGTGACGTCGATCCTGTGGCGGAAGCGGATGTCTATCTGGCCTACGGGCGGGACAAGCAGGCCGAGGAGATCCTGACGGATGCGCTTCGCCTGCACCCCGATCGCCTGCCGGTGCATCTCAAGCTGCTCGAAATCCACGCTCAGCGCAACGACACCAAGGCGTTCGAGGCAACCGCCACGCGCGTTTTCGACCTTACCGAGGGCCTTGGCGAGGACTGGGCGCAGGCGCGCCAGATGGGTTATGCCCTTGATCCGCAAAATCCCCTGTATCAACCGCCGTCTACAGGGATGCCCACCCCGCCAGCGATGGCCGAGATGCCGGACCTGGATCTGACTCTGCCCCCCGAATCCCCAGCGGCATCCGCAACCGCCGAACCAGACCCGCTGCCCACGGTGGAGCCCGCCGCCGAAGACAGCAGCTTGGACTTCGACTTGGACCTGGGTGGTGAAACACCAGCAGAAGAAGCACAGCCCGTGGCCCAAGCGGCACCTGCTGCCGATGACGGTTTCGAACTCGACCTGAATCTCTCCCATGACGAAGCGCAGGCACAGCCTGTGCCCGAGGCGCAACAGGAAGATCACAGCTTGGACTTCGACCTGGACTTGACCCAGGTGGACGTGCAAGAGGCCCCAGCCCTGCCCGCCGAACAACCTGCGCCGAGTCCTGCCGAACTGCCTTCCGAACTCGACGAACTGACCTTGGACCTGGCGGCCGAGCCCGCCGCTTCCGCTGAGCCCGCATCCACCGAACCCGATCTGGATGCGCTTTCCCAAATGGAGGTGGACGAAGGCTTGGACGGCACGGACCCACTGGAGACCAAGCTGTCGCTGGCCCGCGAATTCGAGGCCATTGGCGATACCGAAGGGGCCCGCTCGCTGGCGGAAGAAGTTGAAGCGGAAGCCACCGGCGCACTGCAGGAGCGGGCGCGTGCCTTCCTGGCGCAGCTGTCCTGAACCTGGCCCCGTCTGGCAGACACACATTGAGGATCGCTCTCGGCACCAGCTACCAAGGCGGCGCGTACCAGGGTTGGCAGAGCCAGCCCAGCGGGCTGACGGTGCAGGACCGCCTGGAGTCGGCTTTGGCCGAGTTCAGCGCCCTGCCTTCGGTCAACACGCTTTGCGCGGGCCGCACCGACGCCGGTGTCCATGGCCTGATGCAGGTGGTGCACTTCGACACTGAACTGCAGCGCCCCATGAACTCCTGGGTGCGCGGCACCAACCGTTTCCTGCCGCGCGACATTGCCGTGCAATGGGCTCATCCCGTGCCTGACGCCTTCCATGCCCGCGCCAGCGCCGTGGCGCGCCGCTACGCTTATGTGTTGCTCGAATCCCCCGTGCGCCCCAGCTTCGAGTCGGGCCGCGCGGGCTGGGTGTTCCGCCCGCTCGACCAGGCCGCCATGGAGGCCGCCGCTGCACACTTGGTCGGCGAGCACGACTTCACGTCTTTCCGGGCTGCCCAGTGCCAGGCCTTGTCCCCAGTGAAGGATTTGCGCCGCATCACCATCAGCCGCCGGGGCGCCTACTGGCGCTTCGACTTCGAGGCCAACGCCTTCCTGCACCACATGATCCGCAACATCATGGGTTGTTTGGTAGCCGTGGGCCAGGGCCTGCGCCCGCCGGAATGGATGGCAGAGGTGCTTCAGGCACGCAGCCGCGAGGTGGCCGCCCCCACCTTTGCACCCGACGGCCTCTACTTTCTAGGCCCGGTCTATGATGCGAAGTGGGGCTTGCCGGACACTGTGCCCGGGTTTGACTGGCTCCCCTGAACATTCCTGACATGCACCGCACCCGCATCAAGATCTGTGGCCTGACGCGCGAAGAAGACGTGCGCCACGCCGTGCACGCCGGGGCTGATGCCATCGGCCTGGTCCTTTACCCCGCCAGCCCCCGTGCTCTCTCCCCCAAACGGGCGGGTGACCTGGCCCGCCTGCTACCGCCCTTTGTCACACCCGTTTTGTTGTTCGTCAACGCCACGACTGAAGAGGTACAGGCGGGCTTGGCAGCGGTGCCCAACGCACTGCTGCAGTTCCATGGTGATGAAACGCCCGCCGAATGCCTGTCCCATGGCCGCCCCTATATCCGCGCCGCCCGCGTGCCCACGGGTGATGGCGCTGCGGGCTTCGATCTCCTAAAATACGCCGAACAGCAAGCCGCTGCGCAGGCCATCCTGCTCGACGCCCACGTACAGGGCTATGGCGGCGGCGGAGTTTCCTTCGACTGGACAGCCTTCAATTGGTCACACCCGCAACTAAACGCCAGCGCTCGCCTCGTTTTGTCTGGTGGACTCACACCTGCAAATGTGACCGCTGGCGTCCGTCTCGTGCGTCCCTGGGCGGTTGACGTCAGCTCTGGCGTGGAAAGCGCCAAGGGCATCAAGAGCCCCGAGTTGATAGACCGCTTCATCGAGGCCGTTCGCCTGGCCGACGCGTCCTGACCCCCCTGCGGCCGAACACCTGCTACGGCAACGTTCGGCTCCCTGGCGAGGTTTGTCTGGAACAGACCATCTGGCACGCCCTCCCTGCGCTCGGCCTGTTCCCTTCAGGCCTGGCACCCCGACACCCAACGAATCAAAAGCCATGTACGAATACCACCAACCCGACGCACGCGGCCACTTCGGCCCCTATGGCGGCAGTTTCATCAGCGAAACGCTCACTCATGCCATCAACGAACTGCGCGAGGCTTATGCCAAGTACCAGCACGACCCCGAGTTCCTGCGCGAATTCCGCTACGAACTGGCGCACTTCGTGGGCCGCCCCTCGCCCATCTACCACGCGGCGCGCACCAGCCGCGAACTGGGCGGAGCGCAAATCTTCCTGAAGCGCGAAGACCTCAACCACACCTGCGCCCACAAGATCAACAACGTGATCGGCCAGGCCATGCTGGCCAAGCGCATGGGCAAGCCGCGCATCATTGCCGAGACCGGCGCAGGCCAGCACGGCGTGGCCACTGCCACCATCTGTGCCCGCTACGGGCTGGAATGCATCGTCTACATGGGCGCCGAGGACGTGAAGCGCCAAAGCCCCAACGTCTACCGCATGAAGCTGCTGGGCGCCACCGTGGTGCCGGTGGAAAGCGGCAGCAAAACGTTGAAGGACGCGCTGAACGAGGCCATGCGCGACTGGGTAACGAACGTGGAGAACACCTTCTACATCATCGGCACCGTGGCGGGCCCGCACCCCTACCCCATGATGGTGCGCGACTTCCAGAGCGTGATTGGCGAGGAATGCCTGAAGCAGATGCCCGAAATGCTGGCCGACCTGAAGCTGCCTGGCAACGGCAGCGAACTGCAACCCGACGCGGTGGTGGCCTGCGTGGGCGGCGGCAGCAATGCCATGGGTATCTTCTTCCCCTACATCGCACACGAGAAAACCCGCCTTATCGGCGTGGAGGCGGCTGGCGAAGGCATGGACACGGACAAGCACTCGGCATCGCTGCAAAAAGGCAGCCCCGGTGTGCTGCACGGCAACCGCACCTACATCCTGCAGGACGACAACGGCCAGATCACCGAGACGCACAGCGTCAGCGCGGGCCTGGACTACCCCGGCGTGGGCCCAGAACACGCCTGGCTCAAGGACATCGGCCGTGCTGAGTACGTGGGCATCACCGACAAGGAGGCGCTTGAAGCCTTCCACCACCTGTGCCGCACCGAAGGCATCATTCCCGCGCTGGAGTCCAGCCACGCGCTGGCCTACGCCATGAAGCTGGCCAAGACCATGCGCCCAGACCAGTCCATCCTGGTGAACCTCTCGGGCCGGGGCGACAAGGACATCGGCACCGTGGCCGACCTGTCGCAGGCCGACTTCTACTGCCGCCCCAGTTGCCGAGGCCAGTCCGTCAAGGGCGGCGAGCAGCCGGTGAACCTGATCAAAGCCTGAGCCGGAACCGAGCCATGAGCCGCATTGAAAACACCCTCAAGAACCTGAGCCAGCAAGGCCGCAAGGCCCTGATCCCCTACGTCACCGCTGGCTTCCCGTACGCCGACGTGACACCGGAACTCATGCACGCCATGGTGCAGGCCGGTGCCGACATCATCGAGCTGGGCGTGCCGTTTTCCGACCCCATGGCCGACGGCCCAGTGATCCAGAAAGCGGGCGAGAAGGCTCTGACCTTCGGCATTGGCATGACCCAGGTGCTGGACATGGTGCGCACCTTCCGCCAGACGGACGCTGTCACCCCTGTGGTGCTGATGGGCTACGCCAACCCGGTGGAGCGCTACGAACTGAAGCACGGACAAAATGCCTTCGCGCGTGACGCCGCCGCCGCTGGTGTGGACGGCGTATTGATCGTGGACTACCCGCCCGAGGAGTGCGAGGAATTCGCAGCGACGCTTAAAGCCCACGGGCTGGACCTGATCTTCCTGCTGGCGCCCACCAGCACGGACGAACGCATGGCCCAGGTCGGGCGTATTGCCAGCGGCTACGTCTATTACGTGTCGCTCAAGGGCGTGACGGGGGCGGGCCACCTGGACACCGCCGCCGTGGAAGCCATGTTGCCGCGCATCCGCCAAC
>CBKZAG010000240.1:0-4768 GCA_966692625.1 uncultured Comamonadaceae bacterium | reverse complement strand
TCGTGCAGCATCAACTTCATCCACAGCTCGCTCGTCTGGTGCTGCACGATGAAGAGCATTTCGTTGTGGTCGGGCGAGAGCGGCTTTTGCGCGTTGAGGATGGCGTCAAGCTGCAGGTAGTCGCCGTAGCTCATGTCTCGGCTGAAGTCCAGCTGGGCTTTTTCCTCGCGCACGATGGCTTCGGTGTGGCCGCTGGCGTGCATCGGGCAGCCACTGTCGGAAGATGGGGTGTAGGGGCACATGGTCTGTTTCCTCGTGGGCTTCAGCTTCAGGTCACGGCGTGCTGCTGGTTGAATTCAGGCCGTTGCCATTCGCCGCTTTCCAACACCTGGCGCAGGTGTTCCACGCTGTTCCACACATCCTCAAAGCCCAGGTAAAGGGGCGTGAAGCCGAAGCGCAGGATGTCGGGCTGCTGAGCGTCGCCTGCGCGGTAGTCGCCAATCACGTTGCGTGCGATGAGCGCCTGCACGATGGCGTAGGCGCCTTCCGAGCGAGAGAGGCACACCTGCGAGCCGCGTTGACCGTGCGCGCGCGGCGTGACCAGGCTCAGGCCGTGCCCGGCGCAGCGTTCTTCCACCAACTGGATGAACAGGTCGGTCAGCGCCAGCGACTTGGCGCGCAGCGCGGCCATGCCGCCCAAGGGTTCGGCGGCCAGTACCGTGTCCACGCCGCAGCCCAGGGCGGCCAGGCTGATCATGGGCTGCGTGCCGCACATGAAGCGTGTGATGCCGGGGGCGGGCTGGTAGTCCGGTGTGAAGGCAAAAGGCGCGGCATGCCCCCACCAGCCAGCCAGGGGTTGCCACAGGTCCTTGCCCAGTCGCGCGGCGTGGCGTGCGTTCATCCAGGCAAAGGCCGGAGCACCAGGGCCGCCGTTCAGGTACTTGTAGCCGCAACCCACGGCAAAGTCGGTGTCGGCGCCGTTCAGGTCCACGGGCACAGCACCGGCGCTGTGCGCCAGATCCCACACCATCAGCGCGCCCGCGCCTTGCACGGCGGCGGTCACGGCGGGCATGTCGTGCATGGCGCCGGTGCGGTAGTTCACGTGGGTCAGCATCACCACACCCACGTCAGGGCCCAGCGTGGCGGGCAGCTCGGCGGCTTCGATCAGGAGCAGCGTCCAGCCGCGCTCGCGGCACAGCGCCTCGGCAATGTACAGGTCGGTGGGGAAGTTACTGCGTTCGCTCACGATCACCCGGCGCACCGGGTCGGCCTGGGCCTGCAGCGTCATCGCCAGGCTCAGCACCTTGAACAGGTTGACCGAGGTGCTGTCCGTGGCCACGGTTTCGCCAGTGCGGGCGCCAATGAGGCGGCCGATCTTGTTGCCCACCTGTTGCGGCCACTGGAACCAGCCAGCCGTGTTCCAGCTGCGAATCAGCCCTTGCCCCCATTCCTGCTGCACCACCTGCGCCACGCGGGCCGGGGTGGCCTTGGGGCATACGCCCAGGGAATTGCCGTCCAGGTAGATCACGCCTTCGGGCAGGTCGAACAGGTCGCGCAGGGCGCGCAATGGGTCCTGGGCATCCAGGCGCTGGCAGTCTTGCAGAGTGGTCATGTCTCTCGTCTCTTTCTTGGGGGGCAGGGTTTTAGATCAGGCTGCGCAGCACGGCACGCACCGGGCTGGCGTCGGCCTGCATCAGCTTCAGGGGCAGGGCAATGAGTTCGTAGTCGCCCTCGGGGACTTCGTCCAGCCACAGGTTTTCCAGCACGCGCAGGCCGCGCTGGCGGATCACCTGGTGGCTGTCCAGCGTCTTGCTGTCGGCGGGGTCGATGCTGGCGCTGTCGATGCCAATCAGCAGCACACCCAGGTCGGCCAGGCGTTGCACCGTTTCGGGCGCAAAGGCGGGCAGGGCGGCGTCCCAGCGGTCCACGGGCATGCGTTCGTAGGTACGCACCAGCAGACGCGGCGGCAGTCGCGCCGGGTGGGGAATGGCGTGTTCGATGTGCTCCCAACGCACCAGCGGACCGCACCCCATGGCGTGCACCACGCGGCAGGGGCCGATGAAGGCGGCCAGATCCACTGCGCCTATGGCGGCGCCTTGCGGGTCGTAGTGCAAAGGGGCGTCGGCGTGCGCGCCAATGTGCGGCGTGGTGGTGATGGCGCTGACGTTGACCGGGCACCCCGGCCCGAGCGTGGCCACCCACTCCTGGCGGTAGGCGGTGTCGCCCGGGAACACCGGCGTGGCGGTGTTGACGGGCGGGCTGATGTCCCAGATTTTTTGCATGGTGGCGAAGTTAGCACCCGGTGAAAAGTCGTGGTGTCGGTTATTTCCAACACCGCGAAATTATTTTAGACCTAAAGCATGTTTCAGGTCTTGGGCGTCCGACGCACGGCGTCCAGGGCGGGTCAGCTCAGGCGCGCCACCAGCACTTTCAGGGCCCGGTCGGTGGACACATCGGCAAACACCGCCGGGTTGGGCAGACGTTCCTGCACCACCAGGCTGGGGGCTTGCTGTGCCAGTTGATCCTGCAGGAAGGCCAGCGGCAGTTCTGGCGCGTTCAGGCAGAGCAGGGCGTGGCCGCCGGGTATCAGCAGGTCGGGCAGGCGCCGCAACAGGCGGGCGTAGTCCTTGCCCGCCACAAAGCTGCCCTTCTGGTAGGCGGGCGGGTCCACGATCACCAGGCCATACGGCCCCATGCGGGTGACCTTGCCCCAGGAACTGAACAGGTCGTGCGCCAGAAAGCGCGCGCCGCCGCTCAGGCCATTGAGGTGGTGGTTGCGCTGCCCGATCGCAATCGCGCCAGACGCCATGTCCAGGTTGATCACTTCCTTGGCACCGCCTTGCAGCGCCGTCACCGAGAACGCGCAGGTGTAGGCAAACAGGTTAAGCACCTTTTGCCCGGCGGCGTGCGCGCGCACCCAGCGCCTGCCTTCTGCCATGTCCAGGAACAGACCGTGGTTCTGCCCCTTGAGAACGTGCACCAGGTACTGGGCGCCATCTTCGGTGACGATGTGCGGGTCCGGAACGGTGCCGCCCATCAAGCGGGTGTCGGGCCGCCCGTCGGTTCGGCACTGGAACACCCAGTTCAGGGGCTGGCCGGGCGCCAGCTGCTCCCAGCGGCGGGCCAGTGCTTCACCCACGGCAAGGACCTGCTCTTCAGCCACTTCGCCAAAGTGGGTCAGCACCCACACTGGGGCGTACCAGTCCAGGGTCCAGGCTTCACACCCGGGGTACATGCCACCTCGGCCATGGAACACGCGTTGCGCATCACGCGGCAGTTCCATCCGGGCAATCGCGTCCAGCAGGGGTTGCATCAGACGGGCGCCATGCCGTGGCGCTGGCGGGCACGGGCGCAGGCGTCGCTGCCTTCCTCGAATTCCCGGCAGGGCGAAGGCCGCCACTCGTAGATGCCGCAGCCCACCTTTTCGCCCAGCTTTCCGGTGAGCGCCGCACAGCGTATGGGCACATGGTCGGTGCCGCGCATGCGGCAGGTGTTGCCGTTGACTTCGACCGTCAGGCCCGAAGGCACCTGCCCGCCCTCGGTGTCGAGTTCGTAGATGGAAAAATCCACGCGGAAATTGGCGCAGCAGGCACCGCAGCTCTGGCAGGCACTCATGGTATCAACAGCGGGCACGAGCGATCAGAGCCGCCCCAGCAGCAGGTACTCCATCAGCGCCTTCTGCACGTGCATGCGGTTCTCGGCCTCGTCCCACACCACGCTTTGCGGGCCGTCGATGACGTCAGCCGTGACTTCCTCGCCACGGTGGGCGGGCAGGCAGTGCATGAACAGGGCGTCCGGCTTGGCCTTGGCCATCATCTCGGGCGTCACGCACCAGGCGGCAAAGGCCTTCATGCGGGCTTCGTTCTCGGCCTCGTAGCCCATGCTGGTCCACACGTCGGTGGTTACCAGGTCGGCGCCTTCGCAGGCCTCCATCGGGTCCTTGAACACCTTCCAGCAGTCGGGGCAGGTGACGCCCGCCACTTCGGGGTTGATCTCGTAGCCGCTGGGCGTGCTCACGTGCACCTTGAAGCCCAGAATCTCGGCCGCCTGCAACCAGGTGTTGGCCATGTTGTTGCCGTCACCCACCCACGCCACGGTGATGCCCTTGAGCGCGCCCACATCCAGCGAGCCGTCGGCCCGCTTGCCGCGGTATTCCAGCCAGGTGAACAGGTCGGCCAGGATCTGGCAGGGGTGGAATTCGTTGGTCAGGCCGTTGATGACCGGCACGCGCGAATGCGCGGCGAAGCGCTCGATTTTGTCCTGCCCGAAGGTGCGGATCATGACGATGTCGGTCATGCGGCTGATGACGCGCGCGCTGTCCTCGATGGGTTCGGCGCGGCCCAGCTGGCTGTCGCCCGTGGTCAGGTGCACCACACTGCCGCCCAGCTGGTACATGCCCGCCTCGAAGCTCACGCGGGTGCGCGTGCTGGCCTTCTCGAAGATCATGGCCAGCGTACGGTCGGTCAGGGTGTGGTGCTTCTGGTAGGTCTTGAACTTCTGCTTGATCAGCCAGGCGCGCGCCAGCAGGTAGGCGTAATCATCCGCGCTGAAGTCCTTGAACTGCAGGTAGTGCTTGACGGGCACGGGCGGGGTGATGGACGTGTTCATGTGCTTACGCCTGTGTTTCTGCAAGGAATGCCTTGATCAGCGGTACCAGTTTGGCGACGATCTCGTCGGCTTCGGCACCGCTCAGGATGAGCGGGGGCACCATGCGCACCACCGTGTCGGCCGTCACGCTCAGCAGCAGGCCCGCGTCCGCGCAGCGGTTCACCAGCACGCCGCAGGGGCGGTCCAGCTCGATGCCGATCATCAGGCCCTTGCCGCGCAC
>CBKZAG010000239.1:0-4823 GCA_966692625.1 uncultured Comamonadaceae bacterium | reverse complement strand
CAAAAAAAATGCCACCCGGGAGGGTGGCATGAAGTCCATCAGGACGTCGTTGGGAACCTCTTTTTACCTGTACCGCCAGCCTTGTTTTTGTTGGCGCTGGCAGCTTTCCTGTAGGGATTCACACGCTGCTGTTGCTTGTAGTGATCTTCGTGCGTGACAGCCGATGCGTGAATTGTGCATGTTGATTTGGCGGTTGAACATCCCCTGTTTAGGGGAGGTCAGTCTGTTATTTTGATAAAAACACCACAAAACGGGCGCCGCCACCGGGGTTGTCCTCGCAACGGACGTCGCCGCCATGCCGCCGGGCGATGGCACGCACCAGCGACAACCCCAGGCCGACCCCACCCTCCCGCTCGCTGGCACCGGGCAAACGGTAGAAGGGTTCAAAAATGCGCTCGCGCAGGGCAGCCGGCACCCCTGGGCCCTTGTCGCTCACCGCCAGTTCCACCCCGCCCGCGACGTTGCGCAAACCCAGATGAACGCGGCCCGGCTCAGCTCCGGCGCCACCGTAGCGGCGGGCGTTCTCCAGCAAGTTGCGCATCAGGCGGCGCAACAGCTTGGCTTGCCCTTGCACCATGGGCACTTCCTCACCGTCGGGCAAGTTCAGCGTTGCCCCGGTTCGCGCGCACTCCTCGGCCGCCAGCCCCACCAGGTCAACGTCTTCCGGTGCACCCAGCGACGCCGAAGGGTCTGCCAGATCCAGCCGGCTGGCCAGCAGAATCTCGCCAATCAACTCGTCCAGTTCGGCCACGTTGCGCTCGATCTCCTTGCGCTGCGCGGCGTTGGCCTCGGTGTGCTCCATCAACTCCAGCCCCATGCGGATGCGCGCCAGTGGCGAGCGCAACTCGTGGGACGCGTTGGCCAGCAACGACTTATGCGCCACCACCAGCGACTGCACCCGTTGCGCCGCAGCGTTGAACCGTTCCGCGAGAAACGCCACTTCGTCGCGCCCTTGCACCGGCAAACGCACCGACAGGTCTCCGGCGCCCCAGCGCTCCACCCCCTGCTGCAGGGTCTCCAGCCGCTGGGTCAGGCGCCGCACGATGGGGTAGGCCCCCAGCGCCACCGCCAGCGCCACCACGGCCAGCAACCCGATGAAGCCCCCCAGGGTCTGGAAGGCCCAGGGTTGGGGCTCGCCACGCATGCCCGGCGGCCGTGGCGGGCGCGGCAACTGGATGTGGATCGTCTGCCCATCCCGCAGCGTCACCTGAAACTCTGGCGCCCGCCCCGGCACGCGCACGGCCGGCGCCTGGCCCAGCAGTTCGCCCTGCGCGTTGCGCACGATGACCTCGCGCCCGGGGCGCTGCGAGCGTTCCTGCTCCCACTGGCGGTGCCATAGCCAGCCCAGCAGCAGGGTGAGCACCGTGATGGCGGCCACCACCGCCAACCAAATGCGCAGATACAGGTGCTGGTGCAAACGGGGGCGCCACATGTCAATCGCCCCTCAGTCCTGCTGCTTGGCGAAGACGTAACCCACGCCCCGCACCGTGAGGATGCGGCGCGGGTTCTTGCTGTCCGCCTCGACCGCGTTGCGGATGCGGCCGATATGCACGTCAATCGAACGGTCAAAGGCCTCCAGCTCGCGGCCGCGCACGGCCTCCATGATCTGGTCACGCGTCAGCACGCGGCCTGCACGCTCCGCCAGCGCCACCAGCAGGTCGAACTGGTAAGAGGTGAGATCGACCGGCTGGCCAGCCACCGCCACGGTGCGGGCATCGCGGTCAATTTCCAGCGAGCCAAAGCGCAGCACAGGCTGCGTGGCTGCCATCTGCGCCGGCACCTCGCCCCGGCGGCGCAGCACCGCGCGGATGCGCGCCAGCAACTCGCGCGGCTCGAAGGGTTTGGGCAGGTAGTCGTCGGCACCCATCTCCAGGCCGATGATGCGGTCCATCGGGTCGCCCTTGGCCGTGAGCATCAGCAGGGGCAGCCTTGCCGCTTCGCCGGGCAGCGCGCGCAGGCGACGGCAAACCTCCAGGCCGTCCATGTCGGGCAGCATCAGGTCCAGTATCACCAGGTCGGGCAGGTGCTGCTGCACCGCCTCCAGCCCCAGTGCCCCCTCGCCTGCGTGGGCAAACTCATACCCCGACTTCTGCAGGTACTCCCCCACCATGGCCGCCAGACGCACGTCGTCTTCGATCATCAGGATGCGGGGTATCGTCATTGCATGGGTCCTCGGTAAGGAAATGATGCCCCGGCCAGGTCAAGCCGGTTTGTGCCGCCTGTAAAGTTCGGTGAAGTTCACTTGGGAACCCTGGCGGGCTCCGCAATCTCCAGGCGCCGCCGCGCCAGCCAGACCAGCAACAGCACTGGCAGCCCCACGAAGGCGGTGAACCAGAAAAACCCCGGGTAGCCCATGGCGTCCACCATGCCGCCCGAGTAGCCGCCCAGCGTCTTGGGCAGCAAGGTCATGAGCGAGCTGAAGATGGCGTACTGCACCGCCGTGAACGACACGTTGGTGAGACTCGACAGAAAGGCCACGAAGGCCGCACTGGAAAATCCAGCGGCCAGGTTGTCGGCCGCCACCACGGTGTACATCAGCGGCACGTCGTGCCCGGCATGGGCCAAGGCCACGAAGCCCAGGTTGGTCAGCGCCGCCAACACCGCCCCCCACATCAGCGAACGCATCACCCCGATGCGCGTGGCCAGGATGCCGCCCGCGAAGCCGCCGACGATGCTCACCACCACGCCAAAGGTCTTGACCGCGTAGGCGATCTCGGGCTTGGAAAAGCCCATGTCCTGGTAGAACACGTTGGAGATGACACCCAGCACGATGTCGGAAATGCGGTACAGCCCGATGAGTGCCAGCACCAGCCACGCCGTGCTGGTGCCATAGCGGCGGAAGAAGTCCAGCACCGGCTCGACCCACGTGACGCGTGCCTGTGCCCTGCTGGCCACGCCCAGGCGAACGAGCAACCAGCCCATTCCAAAAGCCATGGACAAGCCTGCCGCCAGACGCACCGCTTCCAGCAGCAGACTGACCACCGGTGCGGCCCCCTCCTGCCAGGGCGCCAGCACCAACCCAGCGTGGTAGAAGACCAAAACGAAGGCACCCACGCTGGCCAGGAACACCAGCAGCAGACGCAGGTGTTCACCCGAGGGGTGCGCCACGCTGGCGCTGGGCTGCACCGCGGCAGACCGCTGCGGCTCAGGCGTGATGAGCGTGGTGAGGATGCCCACCGCCATCACCCCCGCCATGCTCAGGTAGGTCCACTGCCAGGCCTCGTACCGGTAGCTGCCTTTGGCAGAGCCCCACCACGCCGCCAGAAACAATGCCCCCGCCCCGGCAACGATCATCCCCACCCGGTAGCCCGCGATATAGGCCGACGAGAGCAGCCCCTGCTGCTCGGGCCGTGCGATCTCGATACGGTAGGCGTCAATGACGATGTCTTGCGTAGCGGATGTGAAGCCCAGCAACACAGCAAAGAGCGCCATGGACGTGAGCGTGTTCCCGCCGCTGGCGGGGTCCGTCATGGCCATGCCAGTGATGGCCAGCACCACGCCGCTTTGCGCCAGCAGCAGCCACGAGCGCCTACGGCCAAGCCAGCCGGTCAACAAGGGCAAGGGCAGCCTGTCCACCAACGGCGCCCAGATGAACTTGAACGAGTAGCCCAACGCCGCCCAACTGAAGAAGGTAACCGCCTTGCGCTCCACCCCAGCTTCGCTCAACCAAAGCGAAAGGGACGAAAAAATCAGCAGAATGGGCAGGCCCGCCGAGAAGCCCAGACAGAGCATGCTGAGCACCCGCCAGTCCCACAGGGCGGCCAGACCGGCGCGCCAGCCGCGCGCCGGGGGAACGTCGGCCACGGCAGGCGCCTTGGCAACCACAGCTTGCATAGATGATGTCATGGCCCGATTTTGCCTATCATTGAGGCATGTGCTGGCTATGTGATGCGAAATTGGCGTTGAACGCCACAGAGACGCCGTCTGACGGCAGCGGCAACCACCGCTGGCAGTCGCGGCGGGGGTTCCTGCTGGCCGCTGCGGCTGGCGCAGGCGGTTTGCTGCCCGCAGCGGCACCTGCCCAGGTGGACGTGGGCAGCGCTTCCGCCATGCGCAACCTGGTGCCCGCGCAGCAGCTGGAACGCGCGGCCACCCAGCAGTACCACGAAATGCTGGCCGAGGCCCGCGCCCAGCGCGCCCTGGCCCCCGACAACCACCCCCAGTTGCGGCGGCTGCGCGCCATCGCCCAGCGGCTCATACCGCACACCGCGCCGTGGAACGAGCGTTCACGCGGGTGGCAGTGGGAGGTCAACCTGATCGGCAGCTCTGAAATCAACGCCTTTTGCATGCCGGGCGGCAAGATCGCCTTTTACACAGGCATCCTCGACAAGCTGCAGCTGAGCGATGACGAGTCCGCCATGATCATGGGCCACGAGATGGCCCACGCCCTGCGTGAACACGCCCGCGAACGGCTGGCCAAGACGCAGGCTACGAGCATCGGTCTGTCGCTGGGTGCGCAGTTGCTGGGGCTGGGCGACCTGGGCAACGTCGCAGCCAACCTGGGCACCCAGTTGCTGAGCCTGAAGTTCAGCCGCGAGGACGAGACCGAGGCCGACCTGGTGGGCCTGGAGCTGGCCGCACGAGCCGCCTTCCGGCCGCAGGCCAGCGTGAGCCTGTGGGAAAAGATGACGTCGCAAGGCGGCGGCAACGGCCCCGCCTTCCTCTCGACCCACCCCAGCGGCCCCAACCGCATCCGCGAACTGCAAGCCAACCTGCCGAAGGTGCAGACCCTGTACGAACAGGCCCGCCGCTGAGCGGGCCCCACGCTTCGCTGCCCCCCGAGGGGGCGTTCGTCGCCTTGGGGCGGCCCGGCGGCGACTCAG
>CBKZAG010000238.1:0-4830 GCA_966692625.1 uncultured Comamonadaceae bacterium | reverse complement strand
CAGGTGGTGGGCTTCCCGGTACAGCGCAACCTGCACCGCGACGGCATTCTGGCCGTGACCGAGGTGTTTGAAGGCAACGTGCCCGCCGAACTGGCGCAAAAGGCCCGCCAGGCCACCGAGGCCATTGCCCACCAACTGGGCTACGTAGGCGTGCTGTGCGTGGAGTATTTCGTCATCGACGACGGCAGCGCCCACGGCGCGCTGGTGGTCAACGAAATGGCACCACGCCCGCACAACAGCGGCCACTACACCCTCAACGCCTGCGACGTGTCGCAGTTCGAGCTGCAGGTGCGCGCCATGGCGGGCCTGCCGCTGGTGGCGCCGCGCCTGCACAGCCCCACCGTCATGCTCAACATTTTGGGCGACCTGTGGTTCCATGACGGCCAGCCCCGCACGCCCGACTGGGCAGCCATCCTGGCGCTGCCCGGCACCCACCTGCATCTGTACGGCAAGCTGGACGCGCGCCCGGGGCGCAAGATGGGCCACCTCAACATCACCGGCGCAACGCTGGCGCAGGTGCAAGACACCGCCGCCCAGGCCGCGCGCATTCTGGGCATCGCGCCATGGCATTGACGCTGGACGCCCGGGCACTGCTTGGCGGCTCTGCAACCGAGAGCGCCGAGGAGGCCCTGGCGTGCGCCGTGGACGCGCTGCGGCGCGGCGCCCTGGTGGGCATGCCCACCGAAACCGTCTATGGCCTGGCGGCCGACGCCGACCAACCCGAGGCGGTGGACCGCATCTTCGCGGCCAAGGGCCGCCCCAAGGACCACCCGCTGATCGTGCACGTGGCTGGGGGCAGCACTGCCCAGTGGCAGGCGGCCGTGCAGCACTACGCGCAAGACGTGCCCGCCTTTGCCGAGCGGCTGATGGCCGCGTTCTGGCCGGGTCCGCTCACCGTCATCCTGCCGCGCCAGCCCGGCGTGGGCCTGGCCGCTGCGGGCGGGCAGGACTCCATCGGCCTGCGCTGCCCGGGGCACCCGGTGGCCCAAGCGCTGCTGCAGGCCTGCCAGACGGCGGGCATCCACGGCCTGGCCGCGCCCAGCGCCAACCGCTTCGGGCGCGTCAGCCCCACCACGGCCACGCACGTGCAAGACGAATTCCAGGCCCTGCTGGACGACGACGCGCTCATCATCCTGGATGGCGGCCCCTGCCCGGTGGGCATTGAATCGACCATCGTGGACTGCTCGCGCGGCAGACCGGTGCTGCTGCGCCCCGGCATGATTCCGGTGAGTGCGCTGGAAGAGGCCGCCGGCGTTCCCATGGGTGAACGCGACGAAGCCGCCCCGCGCGCCTCGGGCACGCTGGCGTCGCACTATGCCCCCAGCGCCCGCGTGCGGCTGATGAATGCCAAAGAGATACAGGCCGCACTGGACGTGCTGGGCGCCGATGCCCGCCACATTGCCGTGTACGCACGCACGCCGGTGACCAGCCCCAGCCCGCACGTGCGCATCGAGCCCATGCCCGCTCAGGCCGGTGCCTGCGCGCAGGAGTTGTTTGCTGTGCTGCGCGCGCTGGACCGGCACGACACCAAACTCATCTGGGTGGAGACCCCGCCCGAAGACGCCGCCTGGGACGGCGTGCGCGACCGCCTGCAACGCGCGGCGGCCTGAACACGCCGCCAGACGGGAGTTGATGGCCCGCTGCTGGTAAACCCGTGGGGGGATACCGCTTGCGGCTAACATGGCAGGCATGCATCAACAACCCCACCCACTCCTGTGAAACGCCGCTGGACCATTGCACTGCTGGGCCTGTGCGCCGTGGCGGGCGCCGCCGCGTGGCTGGCCTGGCGCCCGCAGCAGGTGGACGCGCTGCGCGTGCAGGCCGCGCCGCTGGTGCGCACGGTGCAGTTCTCTGCCCGCGTGGCCACGCTCTCGCGCGTAGACGTAGGCAGTACCGTCACCGGGCGCGTGGCCCAGGTGCTGGTGCAGGAAGGGGCCGACGTGCGCCAAGGCGACGTGCTGGTGCGGCTGGAGCAGGACGAACTGCGCCCCGCACTGGCCCAGGCCCAAGCCAACGAACGACAGGCCGAAGCCACCGTCAAGGCGGCCCGCGCCGAATTCGACCGCGCCCAGGAACTGGTGAACCGGGGGTTCATCAGCGCATCGCGACTGGATGAGACCCGCCGCGCGCAAGACGTGGCGGGTGCCCAACTGGCCGCCGCGCGCGCCGCCACCGTGGCCGCACAAGCGCGGCTGGGGCAGACGGACATTCGCGCCCCCGCACCCGCCCGCGTGCTGCTGCGCCAGGTGGAGCCTGGGCAGATCGTGCAGCCGGGCAAGGCGCTGCTGACCCTGGCGCTGGCCGGGCCCACGCAGCTCAAGGCCCAGGTGGACGAGCGCTTCCTGGAACAGTTGCAGACCGGCCAGCCCGCCGCCGTGGTGGCCGACGCCTTCCCCGGCCAGCCCTTTGCGGCCAAAGTGTCGGCACTGGGCGCGGCGGTGGACGCGCAGCGCGGCGCCATCGAGGTGACGCTGGACCTGGCCGGGGCAGCACCCGCCTTCCTGCGTGAGGACATGAGCCTGTCGGTGGAGGTGGAGACCGCCCGCCGCGACAAAGCCCTGACCCTGCCCCTGGCCGCCCTGCGCGGCGCCCCTGCCGCCGACCGTGGCAGCGTGCTGCTGGCGCTGGACGGGCGTGCCCAGCCGCGCGACGTGCGCCTGGGCCTGCGAACGCTGGAAGCGGCCGAGGTGCTGGAAGGCCTGGCCGACGGCGACACCGTCTTGCTGGGCAACAAGGTGCAGGCAGGCCAGCGCGTTCGCGCCCACTTGGTGCCCGCCAGCGCCGCCGCTGGCACGGCAAGCGGCGCACAAGCGGGTGGCGCGGCCTCCGCCCTCACCAACGCCATGGGGCGTTGACGCCATGGCCCCCTGGACCTGGCTGGGCTTCGAATGGCGCGTGGCCTTGCGCTTCCTGCGCGAAGGCCGCATGCAGACGCTGCTCATCATCGTGGGCGTGGCGGCGGGCGTGGCCGTGGTGGCCTACATCTCCGCGCTGATCAACGGCCTGCAAGCCAGCACCCTGGCCAAGACCCTGGGCACCCAGGCGCACATCAACCTGCGCTCGCCCGACGACGTGGTGCTGCCCGCAGCCCTCCCCGCCAGCGGCACGCAGGTGCTGAGCGACACACAGCCGCGCGCCCAGCGCCTGCGCTCCGTCATCAACTGGCAGGCCCTGGTGCCGGTGCTGGAGGCTGAGCCGCAGATCGCGGCGGTGTCGCCCATGGTGTCGGGCGCCGGGCTGGCCTTGCGCGGCGAGGCCACGCAGTCCATTGCCGTGATGGGCGTGGATCTGGACCGCTACGACCGCATCGTGGACCTGCGCAGCCGCGTGGTGGCCGGGCAGGCGCGCCTGGGCCCGGGCGAAGCGATTGTGGGACGCGAACTGGCGGCCGACCTGGGCGTGCGCGCGGGCGACCGCTTCACCCTGCAGACCGGCAGCGTGAGCGACGTGGTGCGCGTGACGGCTCTGGTGGACCTGGGCGTGCGCGACCTCAACCGCCGCACGGTGATCGTGCCGCTGCGCGCCGCGCAAAGCCTGCTGGGCCTGCCCGGCGGCGCCACCCAGCTGGACCTGAAGGTACACGACGTGTGGACCGCACAGGCCCTGGCCAACGCGCTGCGCCAGCGCCATCCCTACAAGGTGGAAAGCTGGCAAGAGAACAACGCCCAGCTCGTCTCGGCGCTGAACGCGCAGTCCGTCAGCACCGCCATCATCCGGGGCGTGGTGCTGGTGGTGGTGGTGCTGGGCATTGCCAGCGTGCTGGTGGTGTCGGTGGTGCAAAAGAGCCGCGAGATCGGCATCTTGCGGGCCATGGGCACCACGCGTGAGCAGATACTGCGCGTCTTTCTGCTGCAAGGCGCGGTGGTGGGCGCGCTCGGCTCGGCCCTGGGGCTGGCGCTGGCCGTGGCGCTCATCTGGGCGTTCACCCACTTCGTCAAGGGCTCCGACGGGCTGCCGCTGTTCAACATCACCCTGCCCTGGCGCACGGGGCTGAACGTGGCCCTCATCGCCACCGTGTGCGGTGTGCTGGCGGCCATTGCCCCGGCCCGGCGAGCCGCCGCCATGGACCCGGCGCAAGCCATACGGTTGTGACTTTGCGCGCCATGAACACCCGCCCGGACGCCGAAGCGCTGATCGCCCTGCAAGGCCTGCGCAAGACCTACAACGCCGGCCTGCCCAGCGAGCAGGAGGTGCTGCATGGCATAGACCTGCGCGTGGCACGCGGCGAATTCGTGGCGCTGATGGGCCCTTCGGGCTCGGGCAAGAGCACGCTGCTCAACATACTGGGCCTGCTGGAGCCCATGACCAGCGGCAGCTACCGCCTGATGGGCGAGGAGATGCGCGGCCAGAGCGACGCGGGGCTGACCCTGCGGCGGCGACGCACCCTGGGCTTCGTGTTCCAGTTCCACCACCTGCTGCCCGCCTTCACCGCTCTGGAAAACGTGACCCTGCCCGCCCTGATGAGCGACGGCCGTGTAAGCGCCACCCAACGCGAGCGCGGCCGCGACCTGCTGGCCCAGGTGGGCCTGGCACACGCCGAACACAAACGCCCGGCAGAGCTGTCGGGCGGCATGCAGCAGCGTGTGGCCATTGCCCGGGCCATGGCGCTGGACCCGCCCCTGGTGCTGGCCGACGAACCCACCGGCAACCTGGACCAGGCCTCGTCAGCCGAGGTGTTCGCGCTCATGCGGCGCATGCACGCCGAACGCGGCACCACCTTCGTCATCGTCACGCACGACCCGCACCTGGCCGCGCGCTGCGACCGGTTGGTGGAACTGGTGGATGGGCAGATCGACCGGGACGAGCCGGTGACGCCGCCAAGAACAAATC
>CBKZAG010000237.1:0-4830 GCA_966692625.1 uncultured Comamonadaceae bacterium | reverse complement strand
CAAGTTCGAGGGCGGCAAGCTGATGCTGTTCTTCGGCGCGCGCACCAAGGAAGAGTTGCCCTACTTCGGGCCGCTGCAAAGCCTGCCCAAGGATTTCATCGACATCAACCTCGCGTTCTCGCGGACCCCGGGCCAGCCCAAGCGCTACGTGCAGGACCTGATGCGCGAGCGCGCTGCCGATCTGGTCGAACTGCTGAAGGACCCGAACACCTGCATCTACGTCTGCGGACTCAAGAGCATGGAAGAGGGTGTGGTGCTGGCGCTTCGCGACGTAGCCCAGCAGGCCGGGCTGGACTGGGACACCCTGGGCGCGGCACTCAAGAAGGAAGGTCGCCTGCACCTGGAAACCTACTGAGCTGCAACCTGGCGGGTATGCCAGGTTGGCCGGTTTTTGACAAAGGGGCATGCTCTGCGAGGGGCATGCCCCTTTCTTGTTTGAGGGTATTCCCCAGACCCGTCGCGCAAGTACCCATTTGCGACAAATTGTCGCAACGCATGCCTTACATTGCGGCCTGTGATGGCCCAACATATGAACGAGACAAGCAACCCTGCGCGCCCCGCCATCGAGGTGGGTGTGGTCATGCGCCGCGAGCCGGTCACCGGCCCCATGAGCCGTTGGCAGCGCTGGCGCTGGGTGTTGGCCGACGTGGTGCCCCAGCAGGACCTGCCTCCCTTGCCGCCCAATGTGCACGCGGGCGAGGCCGTGGCCCTGGAGCCCGCCGAAGGTGAGGCCAGCGCGGGCACCAGCCACTGGCTGTTCCCCCGGCTGCCCGTCACACTCTACCGCGACGATGCCGAGGGCTACTACCTGAATCTGGAGTCGCCCAGCCCTTGCTTCTGGGTGATGTGGCGCCTGGCGGAAGAGGGCGGTGAAGAGGCCCTGCCCGAACCCCAGGTGGTGACGCTGAGCTACCACGACGCGGGCCGCTGGCTGGACGCCCAGGAGCGCGTGGACCAGGTACCCGCACCCGGGCCGGTGGTGGAGTGGCTGGCCGCCTTCGTGCAAGCCCATTACGTGCCCGAACCCAAGCGCCGCAAGCGCCCCGACAGCTTCCAGCCGCTGACCGACCGTTTCGGCAACCCCGCCAGCATCAGCACCGGCAAGGCGCGTGGCCGCCCTGAAGGAGAGCGCGGTGAGTGACAAGGTGCCGGAACGCGACGACGACGCGGGCTTCTTTGACCGCTGGTCGCGCCGCAAGGCACAGGTGCGCACGGGCCAGGCCGTGCCTGCCGAGCCGCCACGCCCGGTCATGCCGGCCGTGTCCGCGCCGTTGGCGGGTGATGTGGCCATCGCTCCAGCCATCAGCCGCCCCGTCGTGCAGCCATTGCCGCCAGAGGCGCCTGCGCCCTCGGACGAACAGACCGCCCGGCGTGCCGATGAGGCGGTGGCCGAGCCGCCACCGGCGCTATCCCTGGACGATGTGAAGGCTCTCACACCGGAAGCCGACTTCAGCCCCTTTGTGTCCCGCGAGGTGCCGCCCGAGGTGCGCAACGCCGCCATGCGCAAGCTCTTCGCCGACCCGAAGTTCAACGTCATGGACGGGCTGGACATCTACATCGACGACTACTCGCAGCCCGACCCGCTGCCGCCAGCGTTGGCTCGTCAGCTGGTCAGCGCGCAGTTCATGAAGCTCTTTGACGAGCCGCAGGAACCGAAAGAGCCGCCCCAAGGGGCACAGACCACAGAACCCCAGGCCGCCAGCGAGCCACCCGCCACAAGCGAAGCCGAAGCCCCTGGCAAGGCCGAGCCCGCACCGCAGACAGCCGACGACAGCCCGACCCCCAAGACACCATGACCACCCTGATCTGCAACTGCAACCGCACCATGCCGCTGGACGGCGAGGCCCTGGGCCGTGCGCTGGGCGAGCCACTCACTGTGCACACCACCCTGTGTCGTCGCGAGGCACCGGCCTTCCAGCGCGCCACCCGCAGCGCCGACGACCTGGTGGTCGCCTGCACCCAGGAATCGCGCCTGTTCAACGAACTGTCCGAACAGACCGAAGGGGCTGTGCCGCTGGACGTGCGCCCCATCCGCTTCGTCAACATCCGCGAAACGGGCGGCTGGAGCCGCGACGCCGCGCAGGCCACGCCCAAGATGGCGGCCCTGCTGGCAGCGGCCCGCCTGCCCGACCCGGACCCGGTGCCCACGGTGACCTACCGCAGCAGTGGCAGGTTGCTCATCATCGGCCCGTTGGAGCGTGCCGAAGCCCTGGCCGCGCGCCTGGACGACGTGCTGGACGTGAGCCTGTTCGCCACGGGCGGCGCGGGCCGCCAGGAACGCCGTTACCCCGTGCTGGCGGGGCAGTTGCAACAGGTCACGGGCTGGCTCGGGGCCTTCCAGGTGCGCTGGGCGCAGAACAACCCCATCGCGCTGGACCTGTGCACCCGCTGCAACGCCTGTGTGGCGGCCTGTCCAGAGGGCGCGATCGGCCTGGACTACCAGATCGACATGGACGCCTGCCGGTCCCACCGCGACTGTGTGCGCGTGTGCGAGGCACCGGGCGCCATCGACTTTCAGCGCGAGGCCGCAGCGCAGGATGAAGCTTTTGACCTGGTGCTGGACCTGCGCGAGCAGCGCGCGTTCACGCAGCACGCGTTGCCGCAGGGCTACCTGCACCTGCCGCCGCAGGCGGGCGCCGACGCGCAACTCGCCGCGCTCCTGCAACTGCGCGAGTTGGTGGGTGAGTTTGAAAAGCCTCGCTTCTTCCAGTACAAGCAACGCCTGTGCGCCCATGGCCGCAACGAACAGGTGGGCTGCCGTGCCTGTGTGGATGTGTGTTCCGCGTCCGCCATCAGCAGTCAGGTGGAACGGCAGCAGATTCACGTCAACCCCAACCTGTGTGTGGGTTGCGGCGCCTGCACCACCGTGTGTCCCAGCGGTGCGCTGAGCTACGCCTACCCTGCTGCCCCCTACCAAGGCAGCAAGCTACGCACCTTGTTGCAGACCTACGCCAAGGCCGGTGGGCGCGACGCCGTGTTGCTCATCCACAGCCAGTGGGCGGGGCAACGCCTGATCGACGACTGGGGCCGTGCCGCGCAGCTCGACAAGACCTTGCGTGGCATTCCCGCACGTGTGTTGCCGGTGGCCGTGTGGCACACCGCCAGCCTGGGGCTGGACGTGTGGCTGAGCGCCATCGCCCAAGGGGCCAGCCAGGTGTGGCTGCTCACCACCGACGAAGAAGCCCCCGACTACCTGCGCGCCCTGCAAGAGCAGATGGCCGTGGGCCAGGCGCTGCTCAACGGCTTGGGGTACACGGGCGAGCACCTGCGCATTCTGCAGGCGCGGGACGCGCGCGACATTCCACTGCTGGACGCTGCCGCCCGCGTGGCGCCCGCGCAATCCGTGAAAACGCCCGCCAGCTTTGGTGTGCAGGCCGACAAGCGCGCCACGCTGGAACTGGCCATTGAACACCTGATGCAGCAGGCCCCGGCCAGCGCCTTGCCCGAAGCCATCGGTCTGCCCGCAGCAGGCTCGCCACTGGGTACGGTGGTGGTCAACCGCGACGCCTGCACCCTGTGCCTGAGCTGCGTGAGCGCCTGCCCCGCCAACGCCCTGCAAGACAACCCCAACCAGCCGCAGCTGCGCTTCGTTGAAAAGAACTGCCTGCAGTGCGGCCTGTGCGTCAAGACCTGCCCGGAAGATGCGCTGCAACTGCAGTCGCGCCTGTTGCTGACGGCAGAGCGCCGCCAACCGCGTGTGGTCAACGAGCAGCCGCCTTACGCTTGCATCCGTTGTGGCAAGCCCTTTGGCACGCTCAAGGGGGTGGAGGCGATGCTGGCGCGCCTCTCGGGCCATGCCATGTTCCAGGGTGCGGCCGCCGAGCGCCTGAAGATGTGTGGCGACTGCCGGGTGATCGACATCCACACCAGCAGCGAAACCAAGATCACCGACCTGTGAACGGCGAAACACCATGAACCCAGACATTCCCGTGCGTTCCAGCCTGGACGAAGAAACCGCCCGTGCCGAGGTCTATGGCCTGCTGGCCGCCTTGTACTACGCCCCGCCCAGCCCGGAGCTGCTGGCCCAACTGCGCGTGGCGGCCACCGAAGCGCCTGCCGCGGGCGGCTTCCTGGAAGACCCCTGGCGCGCCCTGGTGGCGCAGGCGCGTGAATTGGGCGATGAGGCCGTGACCGACGAGTTCCACACCCTGTTTGGCGGCGTGGGCAAGCCCGAGGTGTATGTGTTCGCGTCGCACTACCTCAGTGGCTTTCTCAACGAAAAACCGCTGGCTGCCCTGCGTTCCGATCTGGCCGAGCTGGGCCTGGGGCGTGACGAACAGATGCCCGAGACCGAGGACCACATCGCCTACCTGTGCGAGGTGATGCGTTTTCTCATCGCCGGGGACGACGTGACCGTGTCCAACTTGGCGCAGCAGCAGGCCTTTTTTGCCAAGCACCTGCAGCCCTGGGTGATGGCGATGTGCGATGCCCTTGCTTCACACCCGCGTGCGCGCTTCTACGCTGCTTTGGCGGAGTTCACCCGTGCCTTCATGAGTGTGGAAGTGCAGGGGTTTGACATGCTGGATTCGCAGTAAGTCTGATTTGTTGCCTGGCTGGCTTGGCGAGCTGCTGGGGGAGGGCGTGTATCGCTCCATGTGTGTGGGGGGGCCAAGGCGTGTGCGCCCAGGGGCTGGCGCTTCAACGAGGCGGCCGGTGCTACGCACCGGCTCCCCTGCGATGCTCGATGCCATGGCTACGCGGCAGAAACTCCCTGCACGTTTCTGCGAAACGCTCCGGTCGGACATCTGCCGCAAGTCAGTTACGAAGCGCGCTGCGCGCGCAGCCACGGCATCTGCGCTTCTCGGCACCTCGCAAGGCGCGCCAGCCCCT
>CBKZAG010000236.1:0-4862 GCA_966692625.1 uncultured Comamonadaceae bacterium | reverse complement strand
TGCGGCAGTACCTGCAAATGGCTTTCCAGATGATTGTGGTGCCGCAGCAGTTTGCCCTGGCGCGCGCGAACGAGGCGTTTGACGAGCAGGGCGGCCTGAAGGATGAACGTGCCGGGAAGACGGTGGAGGGTGTGTTGACGGCCTTGCGAAGGCTGGCTACCGCGCTCGGCAAATAACGGGTACCAAGAGCACGCACACACCACCAGCCTGGATGGACCAGGCCGTGTGGCCTCCAGTGTGCCGCGGATCGTCAGGCGTGCCGCAGCGAGGCGGCGTTGCAATCAGCCTTTTTGCAGGTTGTAAACCTCAAAGGCCTGTTCTTGCGGTGGGCCTGCAAAGCCCCCCGGAACACCCGCTTCCAGCCGTGGCAAGAGAACCTTGTCACGAAAGGCCTCCCAGCTCTCTTTGGATTCGTGAATGGCTGTGATGGTCCAGCCACCGGCAGAAGGACCCGCAGCGTGGTAGATCTGCCCTGGGGGCAAGCCGTTTCTGCTGGGGTGCACTGCCGCGAGCGAAGCCTCGTACTGCTCCTTCGTCCCGCCCGGGAAAAAATGCACGATGCCGTAGGCCATGATTGACCTCCTTACTCGGCGGATCAGCCGCCGCGGCCAGTATACGCCGCGGGTATGGCGCCGCCAACCGGTGGCAAGGGTGCCTACGGCACCGGAGTGAAAGGGCTTTGCAAGGCCATAATGCTGGCAATACACGACACAGATCGTTCAACACTGCGTATGCCAGGGAGGGGCAACGTGATCCTGAAAACCGCCGACGACAAAACGCCGCAGATCGCCCAGTTTGAAAAGTGGCTGGCCGATCCGACACTGAACGCACCACAGAAGCAGTGGCTCACGGACGAGCTGTTCAGGCTGCGCATGGGCATTCAAGGCGAGCGCGACGCCGCGTTTTACCTGGACAGCCACTTCAAGGATTCGGAGAACCACGTCGTGATCCACGACCTGCGTTTGGAAGTGGAAGGCGACGTGGCCCAGATTGACCACTTGGTGTTTTACCGGGCAGGCGGGGTGTACCTGTTTGAAACCAAGAACTACAACGGCAGCCTGCTCATCAACGACCACGGCGAGTTCACCGCAGATTACGGGCGCGTGCGTTATGGCATTCCGTCACCGATTGAACAAAGCCGCCGCCACGAGCGGGTGCTGCACAAGCTGTTCGACCGCCTGGACATTGGTGCCAGAACCCGGCGGCAACTGGACATGCACCACCTGGTTCTGGTGCACCCCAAGGCCATCATCAAGCGCCCGGCAGAGAAGGTCTTCAGCACGAGCAACGTCATCAAGGCAGACCAGTTCCCGGAATGGCACAACAAGTTTGCTGACAAGACCATCAATGCCTTGGAGATTTTTTCGCTGCTGGCGAACATGCGCAGCGCAGACACGTTGCGGGAATGGGGCGAGAGACTGGTGCGGCAGCACCGCCCGGCCCCGCTGAAGCGCTTGCCCGAACACCTGTTTGCAGCGAAGCCGCATGAAGCCCACGCACCCGCTGCGCCACAAGCCGACAAGGCTCACTTGGCCAAGAAGCTGATTTGCGCGGAATGCGGGGGCAAGATTACGTTTGCGGAGGGCAAGTTCTGCTGGGGAAATGAACGGCGGTTTGGTGGACTGCAGTACTGCCGTGAGCATCAGGCGATGTTTCGTTAAGGGGGCGTTATCGGCCAGAAACGGGCTCTCATGGCCGTAGCTCCAACGCCAGCTTTAGGCTGATTGCAGTCTCTCGCCGCTAGCCAGTCGAGGAGCGGCTTCCAGCCCAAAGCGGAGGTTACCCCGCGCGCCACTTGCAGCGCGTCGCATCGGCTAGTTTGTGGAGGTGGGGGCCTGTTATGTTGTCACGTATTCCAGGCCTTGATCCGCCGTTGCACCTCGTCTTTCGGTAGACGGGTCCGGGGATGCTGCGATATCTTGGTCAATCCCTCGGCCAACACAGGGCGTGATGTTTGGCCGGTGGCTTGAATTTGATCAAGCAGCCACAACAGGCCATACACCTCACCCAATCGTTTCGTCGCCTCTTTTCGAAGAAGGCCGTCGCCCGTGACTAAACAGTGATTGGGCCGGGCAGCGCAACTAAGCGCGAAACAATCGGCGACAGACAATCCCGGTCGCGCATTTTTCACCTCTTGTGCAATCTGAACCTCTTCGGAGTTCAGGCTGACTACGCCAAGACCTAGCGATTTCAGGTAGGGCCCGTTTTCACCTGCCAACTCTTGTTCATAAAGTAGATCGGGGACGACAAGAGGCAAGCCCGCTGCAAAGACAGTCTCCAACAAGCCCCCCCGCTCCAGGTCGATGAGGACGGACGTGTCGGAGACCAAGATGATCATTTCGATCTCAAGCGAACTGTGCCATCAAACGCTTATCGAGCTCACGAACGCTTACTCTGAGTAGCGCCGCGGCTTTGGGCTCTGAGATCGCACCTTCAGCCACCGCTCTCAAACAAAGCCGTTCCATTCTTTGGGGATGTTCTGGATCTAACTTGAATGGCTCATTAGACTTGAGCGTGTTCCAGCCGAGAGCTTTGATTTGCCCCCAAAGCTTCCCATACGTCGCCTTCGTGATGATTCCTAGCTGGGAGCACCTTACGACCAGAGAAGCGATACTGACTTGGAAAATCTTTTTTAATTCGGCAAGCTCGCCGAGTGAGATCGATTTTCGATGACGCCCTAAAAGGCGCTCCATCATCGCTTGCGCCATCAAAAACGCTCCGGCAAAGCGATCTGCAGCCTTTTCCTCCTCGGCTTCGGTCAACCCTTTTGGCGTGATCACTAGGTGAGCTAGTTCATGGGCCAACGTAAAGCGCTGTCGCTCACCGTTGTGGTTTTGGTTTACGACAATTACAGGCAGCTCAGGCAAACCCGGTCTCTGAACCATTGCCTTTGAACCGGACACGGCTTCCGGGAGATCAAGCACAATTACTTTGACGCCTTTCTCCTCGAGCAATTCCGCCATCATCGGGATTGGGTCAATCCCAAGTTCCCAAACTTCGCGCAGCGCCTCAGCAGCCTGTTCAGCCTCTTCGATCGTCGCAATTGAAAACGCCTTCTTAGCGGGCAGGGCCCACTGCTGCTCGGATCCCGGAACAAGCTCTTCAAGCTCCAGGTAGCGTTCCATTTGATCCAGAACAGCGGCCTCGACCGCACGCTCGTCTTTTGACAGCGCATGCTGCGCCTTACGGAAGTCAATCCCGGACAGCTCAATCTCTCTCTGACTTAGAAGGTAGTCGAGCGATACGCCTAACGCCCTGCTCAACGCGATGAGGACGTCGGAGCTGGGCATCATCTCGTCGCGCTCATATTTACCAATCGCCTGAGCAGACACCTTGCCCTGGATTTGCGCCTCAAGGTCGCGCAGGGATAGTCCGCGCGCTTCCCGCGCCCGCTTGAGTCTGTTTCCAATCATGGCAGCCCCCGGTTGCTGGTTTACAAGTTGACAGTCAAAATTATATTTTGTAAACTACCAGCCGTCAACAACAACCAAGAAAGGAGCCACTATGGCGAGCCAGAAATGAAACAAGGGATCAAACCTATGAAGGCTTGATCCCCTGAGTGGACTTGCAGGAACTGCTCATCCGGCGTGAGAACCGTGAGTATCCCAGCAGGGGCACGCAGGCGTCAACCTTCGTAGCAATACCCATCGAGGTTGGTGCGGCTTTGCTGCATCAATTGATGAAATCTATTGCGAACAGAAGGAATTACGCAATGCTTAATCACGATCATATTGGCCGCGATGCGCGGTCGCCCGCACCTGACTCAAACAACGAGCAGGAAAGCCACAACTCTGTCGCAGTACCGCAGCACCACCCACAGACCTGGGAACTCAAGGTGCAAGGCGTGCTGCTCTCGTTCGACCGACCGATCGTCTCCATCCGTGAGGCACTGGTGAAAGCCGGATTTGACCCCAACAAACCGTGGCACATCTTCTTGATGGTCCAAGGACAGAAAGAAGAGGTCTCGGTAGACAGTCAAGTGGACCTTGGCCGCCCAGGGCTCGAGAAGATCCGGCTCATGCCTCGTAATGTGGACAACGGCGACGGGCAAGCTCCAACCGCCCGTCGCGCATTTCACTTGCTGGACGTAGATCAAGATTATCTGGATCAGCTCGGCTTGCGTTGGGAGACGGTCATCAACGACCAGCGACGCTGGTTGCTGATTCACAACTTTCCGCTCCCCAAGGGCTACCAGCCGTCGCAGACGACTCTCGCACTCGATGTGCCTGTAGGCTACCCCGCTTCGCAGATCGACATGTTCTACTTTGCGCCATGGGTTTCCCGGGAGGACGGCGGCGTCATTCCCAGCATCCAGGTTCGCGCCAACATCGATGGCCTTGAGTACCAAGGCTGGTCAAGACACCGCAATCCGAGCAACCCGTGGGATCCCGCTACCGACAACGTAGTGACTCATCTGGCTCTAGTTGACGGCTGCCTGGCAAAGGAGCTCGGCCAATGATGCCCGCCGTCACCCTGAGCATGACGCTGGAGACGCACACCCAACTGCGTGACCACCTCTTCCCGGGTGACGACAAGGAGGCCGCAAGCCTCCTTGTCTGCACGCGCGTACCGGGCCCCCGTGTCCGCCTACTGGTCAAAGAACTGATAACGGTACCTCACGCAGCCTGCGGCGAGCGAACCCCGCATTCACTCAACTGGCCAGGGCACTACATCGAGGAGGCTATTGACAAGGGACAGGATGAGCGCCTGGCAATCATCTTGGTGCACTCCCATCCAACTAGCTACGCAGACTTTTCCGATGTTGACGATGCGAGCGATGCCGCAGTACTACCTTGCATCTTTGAGGCACACGGGGACATGCATGGCTCAGCGGTGATGCTGCCACGTGGTGCTGTCTTCGG
>CBKZAG010000235.1:0-4871 GCA_966692625.1 uncultured Comamonadaceae bacterium | reverse complement strand
CCCCCGGGACCACGGTCACGGGCAGCACCTTGGGCCGGGCCCAGTCGAGCACGGCTGCCAGGGGAACGGTGTCATCCTGCTCGCCATGGATGACCAGCGTGCGCTCGTGAAGTTCCTCCGGCACGGGAGAAACCTGGAAACGGCTGGCCGCGGTGCCGACAAGCAACAGTTTTTCGGGCGAGCGCTGGGCGAGCCCCTGGGCGACACCTTGGCAAGTGACAAAGGCCCCGAAGGAGAAACCGGCCAGCGCCAAGGGCCCGGCAGGCGCCTGGGACGCGACAACGGCGAGCAGATCCTGAGCCTCGCCGACGCCGTTGTCGTGCACGCCTTGGGTCTGGCCGACGCCCCGGAAGTTGTAACGAACGGTCACCCAGCCCGCCTGCACAAAGGCGCGCGCCAAGGTCTGCACCACCTTGTTGTGCATGGTGCCGCCAAACAGGGGGTGGGGATGCGAGACCACCGCAACGCCGCCTCGGGCACGGAGTTGCACGGGCCGGTCAACGGCCAGTTCGATCATCCCGGCCGGCCCGGGAACCAGAAGGGATTCGGTCTGGGCATTCACGGCGTCAGCCTCGTCAATGCCCGACGTCGGGCGCCAGGCGCAGACGCTCTACAGGCACCCCGTCACGCAAGTGAGAAGTAACGATCTCGTCGATGTCGTTATGGTCCACGAAGGTGTACCAGACGGCCTCGGGGTAAACCACGGCCACCGGCCCGCCCGCGCAGCGGTCCAGGCAACCAGCCTTGTTCACCCGCACCTTGCCGGGCCCTGCCAGTCCATGGCTCTTGACCTGGGCTTTGCAATGGTCAAAAGCCTCCTGGGCGCGGTGATCGGCACAGCTCGCTTCGCCATTGGCGCGCTGGTTCAGACAGAAAAAGATGTGCCGCTGGAAATAGGACGCGGACTGGGATTCGGATTGGTCACTCATGTGCAGCCATTGTAGTGGCCCCCCCGGGCCGTCGCAGAGCCAGACGCAAGCCAGTGATCAAGGCGGCATAGGGCCAAAGCCACCCCAGCCATTGCGACAGTCCGTGAAAACGGATGAACCGCCCCTGCTCCCAGGTTTCAAGCGATTGGGCGAAGTAGGCGGTCTCGGGTGCGCGGTTGAGCAACCCGAGCGCAAAACTCCAGGCCAGCAGCATGAGCACCGCGCAAGCCCTGTGCCCCAGGGCCAGGCTGAACAAGGCCATGGCAAAAGAGGCGGCCAGACCCAGCGTCGCAGGCGGGGTCAGCCACGACCAAGCGTTGAGCGGGCCGTAGGTCAACACGGCGGAAAGCCCCCCCACCCCCATGGTGACGACTGCGAACACCAGCGCGAACACCAGACGGTGGCCTGCCTTTCGCAAGATGGCGTAACCCAGCAAGACCGGCGCCCAGACACACAGCGCAACCAACGCCGCTTCGGCCAGTGCACTCAAGGGTGGCGAGGGCGACGCCGCTGGCAGCCACTCCGCCAATGGTGACCCTTGGGACAGGTCGGACAAAGCCGCTTCGGCCCGAAACCAGACCTGACCAAGCCCGAAGGGCACAGAGGTCGGGTAGAGCGCAGCCAACGGCCAGAGCAGCAGCAGCACCAGCCCGCCCTGCGTGCGCGGCACCAGCCACTGCGAACGGAATTGGTTCCAGGGGCCCAACACCTGCCAGCGCAGCAGCAACACGGCCAGCGTCGCACCGGAAATGCCGCCAACGGTGTTGAGCAGCCAGTCCACGTTCGACGGCACCCGCAACGGGAGGTAGCTCTGGACGGTTTCCAGCCCGAGCGAAAGGAAGCTGGCTCCCAACACCCCGGCCCACCACGCCCCCCTCCCCCTGCCGGTCCGCGCCTTGGCAAGCGCCAGCAAGAACCCCATGGGCACGTAGCCCAGGAAGTTGGCAGCCACGTCAAAAAACGTCCAGTACCTGGGCCAGGGAGCCTCGACGAAGGCCCAGGGCTCGATACCCTGGCTGCGCCAACCATTGAAAGGATATAGGCTGGCGTAGATGATGAGCGCAGCAAACACCCCGGCCACCGGCCACGCCAGCGATGGGTTGCGCGCCTGATTCATGAACGCCCGGAGCAGATCCGCTCAGAAAGGCTTGACAACCACCAGTACCACGGCCACGATCATCAGGATGACCGGGGCCTCGTTGAACCAGCGGTACCAGGTGTGACTGCGACGGTTTTCACCGCGCTCAAACGAGCGGAGCAACCGGCCGCAGGCATGGTGGTACCCCAGCAGCAGCACCACGATGAACAATTTGGCGTGCATCCAGCCATTGCCGCTGCCCCGGCCGATGCCGTAGCCGAGCCACAACCACAGCCCCAAGGCCAGCGCTGGCACAGCCAGCAAGGTCATGAAGCGCATCAGCTTGCGTGCCATCGTCAACAGGCGCTGCCGCTCTGCGACACTCCCCGCATCGACCATGGCCAGGTTGACGAAAATGCGAGGCAGATAGAAAAGCCCCGCAAACCAGCTGGCGACGAATACGATATGGAATGATTTGACCCACAACATGCTCGCAGTGTAGCCAAAGCAGCCCGCCACAGGAGGACGCCCAGATGAACACCGCCGCCAGCCCGACCGCCACCCCCTGGCAACGCGTGGTCGATTCGCCGTGCGCCTTGGGCGAATCGCCGTTCTGGCACCCGAAGGAGCAGCGGCTGTACTGGGTGGACATTGCGCTCAAGCGCCTGTGGCGCCTGCATGTGCCCAGCAACCATCTGGATTACTGGGACTTGCCTCAGGAACCAGGCAGCATCGCCCCGTGCCGCAGCGGTGCCTTGCTGATTGCGATGCGGGACGGCATCTACCAGTCTTTCACCTGGCACGACATTCCGCAGAAAGTGGCGAATGCGCCTTACGACAGCGCCCGCATCCGCTTCAACGACGGCAAGTGCGACGTGTGGGGGCGCTTCTGGGTGGGCACGGCCGTGGATGCGCGCGACCGGCCCGATGGTGCACTTTATTGCCTGCATCAGATGTCGGGAGCGCACCCCAAGCTCCACATGGTGGACAGCGGGGTGATGGTCTCGAACGGATTGGCCTGGTCGCCCGACGGACGGACCCTGTACTGGGCGGACACCTCGCGGCACAACATCTTCCGCTACGACCTGCCGCAACCCGGGCAATGGCCGCCTCAATTGGGGCCCGTGAACCCGCTGGCGCGTTTTACGCCTAAACCAGCAGACTGGACCTTTGAGCAGGCACTCGGTAAGGATTACGGCGGACGCCCGGATGGCGCAGCGGTTGACAGCGCAGGCCGGTACTGGGTTGCCATGTACGAGGGTGCGCGCGTACTCTGCCTGAGCCCCAAAGGGGACTTGGTGGCTGAGTACCCTACCCCCGCGCAGTGCCCGACCATGGTGTGCTTTGGCGGCAGCGATCTGCGTACTCTTTATCTGACGACTGCACGACAAAAACGCAGCAGCGCGGAACTGGCCCATTACCCGGACAGCGGGGCAGTGTTTTCCATGCGCGTGGACACCCCAGGCCTGCCCGTGAACTTTTACTGGGACTGAACTGGCGCGTTAAAAAAATTCACGCCGTCTCAGAGGTGTGACGGCTACTATTGCGGCCATGTCGGACACTCCTCCCCACACATTTGGTACGCCTGCGCAGGCGCTGGGCATACCCCTGCCCGGGCCTTTGGCCTGCTGGGCCGAATGCATCCGCGCCGCCAGCCGTGAGGGCCGTGGCCTGCAGATTCGCGGCGGCAATACAAAGGCCTTTTACGGCGAGCCCCTGCCTGCCGACCTGGATGCACTCGACACCCGCGAGTACGCGGGCATCGTTGCCTATGAACCTACAGAATTGGTGGTGACCGCCAGGGCTGGCACCTCTTTGGCCGAACTGGAAACAGCACTGGCAGAGAAAGGCCAATGCCTGGCCTTCGAGCCGCCACGCTTTGGCCCTGAAGGTACGGTGGGCGGTATGGTGGCGGCAGGCATGAGCGGGCCGGCGCGCGCCAATGTGGGCGCCACGCGCGACTTCGTCCTGGGCGCGCAACTCCTCAACGGGCGTGGTGAACACCTGACCTTTGGCGGACAGGTGATGAAGAACGTGGCGGGCTACGACGTGAGCCGCCTGCTGGCGGGCAGCCTGGGTTCGCTGGGCGTGATCACCGAGGTTTCACTGAAAGTGCTGCCCGTGGCCCCTTCAGAGGCCACGCTGTGCTTCGAACTGCCGCAGGACCGTGCACTGCAACAACTCGCACGCTGGCGCGCCCAACCACTGCCGCTGAACGCCAGTTGCTGGGTGCGGGATGAAACCGAATCACCCGCCCGGGAGTTGCTGTTTGTTCGCCTGCGGGGCGCCGTGGCGGCGGTGGAAGCCGCCTGCCACCGCATGCTGGGCGACGCACTGGGTGAACGCATGGACTGGCAGCAAGCGGCACGCGACTGGACGGCGTGCCGCGACCAGACGCTGCCCTTCTTCCGCGCGCCCGCAGACGGCCTGGGGCTTTGGCGCCTGTCGGTTGCGCCCACCGCCCCGGTGATGGACTTGCCTTGGAGCCCGCTGGTGGAATGGCACGGGGGCCTGCGCTGGGTATGGGCGCCGCTGGATGCGCGCGACACCTTGTTGCAAGCGGCCCGCCAGGCGGGTGGCCACGCCACGCTGTGGCGTGCTCCGGCCAATGCCCCTCATGCAACCGGCCGCTTCACTGCGCCCGAAGCTGCACAACTCACCATTCAAAAGCGTCTGAAACAGGCGTTCGACCCCGCGGGGGTGTTCAACCCCGGCCGCTGGGGCTTCGGCATCTGACGCGAGGCCAGACCACATGCAAACCCACCTCGCCCCCGAATTCCAGGGAACACCGGACGGCGCCGCCGCCGAAGCCATCCTGCGCAAGTGCGTGCACTGCGGCTTCTGCACCGCCACCTGCCCCACCT
>CBKZAG010000234.1:0-4900 GCA_966692625.1 uncultured Comamonadaceae bacterium | reverse complement strand
CGGCACGCGCCACGCCACCGTGCCGAGCGCGGCGAACAGCGCGAGCAGCGCGCTGTCGACCGCGTAGCTGCCGCCCACCAGCGCGAGCGAGCGCAGGTGCTGCGAGCGGCGGTGCGGCACGCCCGCGCCGGTGGCCTCGGCCGTCACAGCTTCTCGGTCTCCCCCGCGCGCGGCTGCCACTTCATGAGGCGGCGCTCGATCGTGCCCACGGCCGCGTCGAGCAGCAGCGCGAACGCGGTGAGCACCAGGATGCCGGCCATGACGGTGTTGATGTCGAAGGTGCCCTCGGCCTGCAGGATGAGGTAGCCCACGCCCTGGCTGGAGCCCAGGTATTCGCCCACCACCGCGCCCACGAAGGCCAGACCCACGGATGTGTGCAGCGAACTGAACACCCAGCTGGTGGCGCTGGGCAGGTAGACGTGGCGCAGCAACTGCTTCTGGCTGGCGCCCAGCATGCGCGCGTTGGCCAGCACCACGGGGCTGACTTCCTTGACGCCTTGGTAGACGTTGAAAAACACGATGAAGAACACCAGCGTGACGCCCAGCGCCACCTTGGAGCCCATGCCCAGGCCGAACCACACCGCGAAGATGGGCGCCAGGATGATGCGAGGCATGGAGTTGAGCGCCTTGACGTAGGGTTCCAGGATGGCCGATGCCATGGGCGACAGGGCAAGCCACAGGCCGCAACCCAGCCCGCCCACGGCCCCGATGGCGAATGCCAGCACCGTCTCGGCCAGGGTGACCCAGAGGTGGCCGTAGATGTCAGCGTCGGTGATGAACCACACCCAGATGCGTTCCAATACCTTGAGAGGTTCGCCAAAGAAGAACGCTGCCTGGCGGTCGTTGTCGAACATGAAGGGCGGGATCAGGCCCGGCTGGGTCATCACGTGCCAGAAGGTGAACAGCAGCACCAGCAGACTCAGTTGCCACAGGCGCAGGTTGGCGGCACGCGGTTTGATCAGGTTCCACATAGGCGGGGTCAGGCGGCTTTCTGCAGTTGTTGCTGGTAGCCCTTGAGCACTTCTTCCCGCAGAACGCCCCAGATGGCCGAGTGCAGTTCGAGGAAGCGCGGGGTCGTCTTGACTTCGGCCACGTCGCGCGGGCGTGGGATGTCGATGTGGAATTCACCGATGGGGTGAGAGGCCGGGCCCGCACTGAGCACCACCACGCGGTCGCTCATGGCAATGGCCTCGTCTAGGTCGTGCGTGATGAAGAGCACGGCTTTTTTCTTGGACTGCCACAGGTCCAGCACCTCGTTTTCCATGAGCTGGCGGGTCTGAATATCCAGCGCGGAGAAGGGTTCGTCCATCAGGATGATGTCTGGATCGAGCACGAGGGTCTGTGCCAGGCTGGCGCGCTTGCGCATGCCGCCACTCATCTGGTGCGGGTAGCGGTCGCCGAACGAGCCCAGGCCGACACGGCGCAGCCAGTCCTCGGCCTGTGCGCGGGCTTCGCGCTCGGGCACTCCACGGAACTGCAGGCCCGCCATGACGTTTTCAAGCGCGGTGCGCCAGGGCATGAGGCTTTCGGCCTGGAACATGTAGCCTGCGCGGGCGTTGATGCCGGACAGTGGTTCGCCGAAGATGCGTACCGAGCCCTTGCTTGGCAGCAACAGCCCGGCCGCGACGTTGAGCAGCGTGCTCTTGCCGCAGCCGGTGGGCCCCACCACGCTGACGAACTCCCCGGCGCCCACCGTAAGCGAGACATGCTCGACCGCGGTGTAGCGCTGGCCGGGGTTGTCCTTGCTGATGAATGTGCAGGCAACGTCCTGCAACTCGATGGCTGCGGGCATGCGGCTCAGCCTTTCGGGTACTTGGCGTTGGCCTTCTTGACGAAGTCGTTGGTGTAGACGGCGTTCAGGTCGAGCTTGGCGGCGCCCAGTTTCTCGTCAACGCTGGCCAGCGCGCGGAAGGCCGTGTCCGCACCTCTCGGGGGGATGACGCCGTCGGGAGACAGTGCAGGTTTGGAGGCGAGGAAGCCGTCGATGTAAACCGCGCGGTCGCCCAGCAGATAGCTCTCAGGCACGACCTTGATGATGTCGCCGGGGCCGGCCTGTTGAATCCATTTGTTGGCACGCACCATGGCGTTGGTGAGGGCCTGAACGGTGTTGGGGTTCTTGTCGATGAACGCTTGCGGGCAGTACAGGCAGCCAGCGGGCATGGGGCCGCCAAAGACCTTTTCCGCTTCGGAAACGACGCGCGTGTCGGAGATGATTTTCAGGTCGCCAGAGCGCTGCAGCAACGTGATCACCGGGTCCAGGTTGCTGATGGCGTCGATCTGGCCCGAGCGCATGGCGGCCACCGCGCCGTTGCTGGCGCCCACGCCGATGATGCTGACGTCGCTGGGCTTGAGGCCGGCCTTGGCGAGCACGAAGTTCACCATCACGTTGGTGGAGCTGCCAGGGGCCGTCACGCCGATCTTCTTGCCTTTGAGGTCGGCGATCGACTTGAAGTTGGGCATGGTCTTGGGGTTGACGCCCAGCACGATCTGGGGGGCCAGGCCCTGCAGAACGAAGGCGCGCATGGGCTGGCCTTTGAACTGCATGTTGACGGTGTGCTCGAACGCGCCGGAAACCACGTCGGCACTGCCACCGACAACGGCCTGCAGCGCACGCGCGCCACCGGCAAAGTCCACGATGTTGACGTCCAGACCCTCTGCCTTGAAGTAGCCGAGTTGTTCTGCGACGGTGAGCGGCAGGTAGTAGAAGAGGTTCTTGCCGCCCACGGCGATGGTGACCTTGGGCTTTTCAACACCTTGTGCCATGGCAAGGCGGGGCAGGGCGGCAGCCGTCAGGCCGCCAGCGATCACGTGACGTCGGTTGAGCATCGTGCGGGTCTCCTTCTTGGGTATTCACAGACAAGACACCGAAGCCTGGGCGCCGGTGACATTTCAATCATACCCCCGGTGCCATCCGCGCACAGCCACGCGTCAGCGCCAAAGTGACACGGCCAGCGAGACGGTGAGCGTCGCCACCAGATTCAGGGCAAGGCCACACCGCGTCATCGTGCGTTGAGGCACCATGCCCGAGCCAAAGACGATGGCGTTTGGTGGCGTGGCCACGGGCAGCATGAAGGCGCATGACGCCGATACCGCGATTGCAGCAGCCAAGCCAGCTTCGCTCATGCCCCAGGCGGGCGCGAGCCCCATGACGACCGGGATGATGAGTGCGGCACTGGCGGTGTTGCTGACAAGTTCCGTCAACATGACCACGAAGGCCACCAGTGCCAGCAGGATGAGCCATGTGGGCGCGCCGTCGACCCATGCCATGAGCTCCTGCGCCAGGAAGCCGCTGGCGCCTGTGGCCGACATGACCTGGCTGAGCGCGAGCCCTCCGCCGAAAAGCAATAAGACGCCCCACTGCGTCTGGCGTTCGATGTCACGCCATTCGAGAACGCCCGTGACTCCAAGCAGTCCAATGGCCGCAAGGGCAACCAGAGTGTCCATGTCTTGATTCAAGCCCAGGAGCCTGCCCAGAGGTTCCCCTCCCACCCAGCCCGCTACGGTCAGGCAGAAGATCAGAAGAGTCAGGCGCCTTTCGCGTGTCCAGGTGAAGGCAGATGTATCTGTTGCAGTTGCAGGTGAGCCTGCCGAACTGAGCTGCGGCCTGAGCAAGAAATAGAGGGTGGCAACCATCAATGGCAGAAGCGCCATGACCAGAGGAATGCCGATGCTCAGCCATTGCACGAAGCTGATGCCGGCCTGGGCTGCAGCAATTGCGTTGGGTGGGCTGCCGACCAAGGTGCCCATGCCGCCAATGCTGGCGCTGTATGCCAGACCCAGCAGCACGAAAGCGCGAGTGCGTGCGACGGCGGAACCTGCTGCTTCTGGCGCCTCTTGGCCTGCCTCGACACGCAAAAGGCCAAGCGCGAGAGGCAGCATCATCGCCGTGGTGGCGGTGTTGCTGAGCCACATCGAAAGGAATGCAGTGAGGCCGAACAAGCCCGCGACGGCCAACGAAAACCGCCCACGGGTAGCTCGCAGCATGGCATGAGCCAAAGCCCGGTCTAACTCCTGGCGTGACAAGGCCGCTGCCAGTGCGAAGCCGCCGAGGAAGAGGAAGATCACCGGTTGTGCGAACGCGCCTAGCGCATCACGCAGCGTCAATGCCCCGGTCATCGCAGCAAGCAGAGGTACGAGCAGCGCTGTGAGGCTGAGGTGCAGCGCCTGACTGATCCAGAGGCTACCGGTCAGAACGAAGAGTGCCAGCCCAGTTCGTACGCGATCGTCACCTGGAATGAGCAGGTAGCTGGCCACCGCCAGCGATATGCAGATGAGCAGGGTCAGCGAACGCGATGGCATGGCGCTGGGGGATCCTGCGGCAGCCCATCCACGAACACCTTGAGTTCACCAGGCTGGAAGGCGGTCCAGGTTTCGTTGCGCGTCAGCGGCGTGGTCACGATCACGGCTGCGCGGTCTCCTGGCTGGTTCACGTCGGCGAAGTTCACTGTCCAGTCCTCGTCCATCAAGGTGGCGGCGGCGAAGGGGTGCTGGCGCACCAGGTAATGAAGGTTGGTGCTGCAGTGCGCCCACAGCGCCTCACCGTTGGACAGCAGAAAGTTGAATGTGCCGAACTTCCGTACCTGGGGCACCAGCTCTTGAAGCGTCAGCGTCAGTTCCGGGACGCTGGGCACGCCCGCGTGGGACTTGGCCAGCTCTTGCATCAACCAGCAGAAGGCGCGTTCGCTGTCGGTGTCGCCCACAGGGTGAAAGTGCCCGTGCAGGTGGGGGTGGTAATTCTTCAGGTCTCCGTTGTGGGCAAAGACCCAGTGGCGCCCCCACAGTTCGCGGGTGAAGGGGTGGGCATTTTCCAGCCGCACCTCCCCCACAGTGGCCTTGCGCACGTGGGCGATGATGTTGGTGCTCTTGAGCGGATATTGCCGCAGGAAGGCAGCCATGGGAG
>CBKZAG010000233.1:0-4947 GCA_966692625.1 uncultured Comamonadaceae bacterium | reverse complement strand
GGGCAGCAGGCAGAGCAGGGCGAAAACGGGGGGTGTGAAGCGCACGGGGGTCTACTGTGGTTGGTGGTGAATGGGTGGGGGTCAGTGGCGGCGGATGAGCTGCTGGCGTGTCAGGTCCGCACAGTGCCGCACGCCCAGCATGGCCAAGTTGCGGTCGATCTCGTCGCGCAGCAACTGGATGGCGTGGGTCACGCCAGCTTGGCCGGCCACGGCTGCGGCGTAATTGAAGGGCCGCCCGACAAAGACGAAGTGCGCCCCCAGTGCCAGGGCCTTCAGCACGTCGCTGCCCCGGCGGAATCCACTGTCGATCATCACCGGGAAATCTCCCAGGGCGTCCACGACCTCGGGCAGGATGCGCAACGGCGAGACCGCACCGTCCAGTTGACGGCCGCCGTGGTTGGACAGGATCACACCGTCGGCGCCGTGCTGCCGGGCCAACCGCGCGTCGGCCACGCTCAGAATGCCCTTGACGATGAGGTGGCCCTGCCATTGCCGCCGTATCAGGTCGAAGTGCTCCCAGTTCAAATGGTCGCGTGCCGAGAAGTCGCGCAGCACGTTGCGCGAAACGATGGGCGCGCCCCGGGTGGCAAAGGAGTTCTCGAAATGCGGCATGCCATGCCGCAGCAGGGTCCGTGCAAAGGTGGTCGCCAGCCAGCGCGGCCGCGTCAGGCCGTCCCAGGCCAAGCGCAGGTTGGGGCGCAGCGGGGTGGAAAACCCGGTGCGGATATTGTTTTCCCGGTTGGCCGACACCGGGATGTCCACGGTGAGCACCAGGGTTTCGAAGCCGGCACGCGCCGCGCGGTCCACCAGGGCGCTGATGCGCACGGGGTCGCCGGGAAGGTAGGCCTGGAACCAGGTGCCGGGCGCGGTCTGGATCACCTCTTCCAGCGGGATCAAGGACGTGCCGCTCAGGATTGCGGGCACCCGGGCGGCTTGGGCGGCTTTTGCCAGGACGATGTCTCCACGGTAGGTGGAGAGCGCGCTGATGCCCATGGGGGCCAGACCGAAGGGGGCGGCGTGGTCCCGGCCCAGCAGCTTGACGCCAGTGCTGCGCTGGGAGACATCGGTCAGGATCCGCGTGGTGAACCCCCAGTCGTCGAAGGCTTGACGGTTGTCGCGCAGCGACTGGTTGTCCTCGGCCGCGCCAGCGATGTAGCCGAAGATGGGGCGTGGCAGCCGACGCATGGCCTCTCGCTCAAAGTCCTGCAGGCACAGCATGCGGCGCAGTACCCGGGGTGGGGTGGGCGTGTTCGAAGGAGGGGCGGGTTTCATGGCTCGGCGGTGTCTCAAGGTGTTGGTGCCACGGAATCTAGGTCGTTTCTTTTTTGAATAAAAGCGAAATTGTTAGAATTTTATTTTTCGCTTTTATTCAACAAAATGACGCTCAAGCAGCTGGAAGCGTTTTACTGGGCCGCCACGTGCGCCAACTTCGCCACGGCGGCGCAGCGGCTGCATTTGACGGTGTCGTCGTTGTCCAAGCGGCTGGCGGAACTGGAAACGTCGCTGGGCTGCGTGTTGTTCGATCGCGCCGGGCACCGGGCGGTGCTGACGGCAGCCGGCGAAAGCCTGCTGCCCAGAGCGCATCAACTGCTGGCTGCCGCTGCCGACCTGCGGGCCAGCCTGGTGCATCCCTCCGGGGTGACCGGGCGTTGCGTCTTTGGGGTCGGGGAGCTCACGGCGCTGACCTGGTTGCCGCGGCTGGTCGCGCTGGCGCGGGAAACCTACCCCGCCTTGGCCTTAGAGCCCCACGTGGACATTGGTGCACGTCTGGAGGAGGGGGTCGAGAAAGGCCGCCTGGATTTCGCCGTCGTCGCCGGACGGTCGTCGCGCAGCGCGATCACGTCGCAGTGGCTGACGCAGGCCAGGTTTGTCTGGACGGCGGCCAGCAGTGTGGTTGGGAACGCCCGGCGCCTGACCCCGTCCCTGTTGGGTCGTATTCCCTTGGTCACTTTGCCGGAGGGGGCAGGGACCACGCGCATCCTGGACGACTGGCTGCTTGCGCAAGGGGTGGCGGCGGAGCAGCGCCTGGTCTGCAACCACTGGGGGGCTGTTGCCGGCTTGCTGGTGGAAGGGTTGGGTCTGGGGTTCCTGCCGGAGGGCTGGGCACGTTCCTTGTCGCGCCGGGGGCAGTTGCGCATCCTGCACAGCAGCCCTGCTCTGGCGCCGCTGCCTTATGCTTTCCAGTGGCGGCGCGATGACGCACGGCCGGTGGTGTCCTGCATGCGGGAGCTGGCGCTGAAGACCGCCGACTTCACGGCGGTCAGCCGTCTGTTTTGAGGCGCCCGCCGCCTGTCCGAACCTGGAGAAAGGATTTGTCTTGAGCAGTTCTGGTGCGCAGGCCTTGGCGCAGGTAGATTGGTCCGCGCCTTGGCTGGCCGAGTGGGTCGAGCCCGGTCAGGCCTTGTCCGAGGCCGTCCTTGCTGGCGCAGGCCTGCCTGGCGTGCTCAATGCTGCCGGGCTCGCGCCCGTGCGCTTCATTTCCCAGGCCGAACTGCCCGAGGGCGTGGCCTACGAGAGCCACATCTACGCCACCGGTGGCGTGCCCACGCGCGAAGGTCTGCACGACTTCTTCAACGCCCTGTGCTGGATGCGTTTTCCCCGGACCAAGCGGCTCTTGAACCGCTGGCAAGCGCAGGCCATCGAGGCGGCAGGGGGCGTGCAATCCACGCGCGGGCCGCTGCGCGACGCGCTCACTCTGTTTGACGAGAACGTGGCTCTGCTGCAGGCGCCAGAGCCGTTGTGGCAGGCCCTTTTGGCGCGTGACTGGCGAACGCTCTTCGTCGGCCTGCGGCCCTTGTGGGCACAGTCGCGGTTGGTGCTGTTCGGCCACGCGCTCACCGAAAAGCTGGTCACACCCTACAAGTCCATCACCGCCCACGTGCTGTGCCTGCCCGTGCCCATGGGCCTGCCATCGGCAGACGACACCCCACTCCACCCGTGGGACGCCTGGCTGGCCGGGGCCCTTTCGCCCGAAATGCTGGCCACCAAGCCCTACACCCCCATGCCGGTGCTGGGCACGCCGGGTTGGTGGCCCGACAACGAGGAGCCGGCTTTCTACGACGATGCCACGGTTTTTCGCCCACCCAGGGCCAAGGCAGCAGAGGTTCCGGGCGTTGCCCGGGCGCCGACTGGGGCCATGCAGACGGCTTGAGTTTTTGGCGTTCGCCCTCAGTATGATGCGCATGCCGCCACGTCCTGCAGGGAACCTGCGGGGGCGGTTCGGTGTCTCAAGCTGACCCATCCTTTGGAGCAAACACTCACATGAAACGCATTCTTCTGCTGGTTCTGACCAACATCGCCGTGATGGCCGTGTTGCTGATCACCACCCGCATCCTGGGCGTGGACCGTTTCCTCACGGCCAACGGCCTGAACATGACCGCGCTGGCCATCTTCTCGCTGGTCATCGGTTTTGGCGGCGCCTTCATCTCGCTGCTCATCAGCAAGCCGATGGCCAAGTTCAGCACGGGCGCGCATGTCATCGAGCAGCCGCGCAACGCCGACGAGGTGTGGATCGTGGAGACCGTGCGCCGCTTTGCCGACAAGGCAGGCATTGGCATGCCCGAAGTCGCCATCTACGACGGTGCGCCCAACGCCTTCGCCACTGGCGCGTTCAAAAACTCTGCCCTGGTGGCGGTGTCTACCGGCCTGCTGCAGAACATGACGCGCGACGAGGTTGAGGCCGTGATTGGCCACGAGGTGGCTCACGTGGCCAACGGTGACATGGTGACCATGACCCTGATCCAGGGCGTGATGAACACCTTCGTGGTTTTCCTCAGCCGCGTCATCGGCTACGCGGTGGATGCCTTCCTGCGCCGTGGCGATAGCCAGAACTCTGGCCCCGGCATTGGCTACATGGTCACCACCATCGTGATGGACATCGTGCTGGGCTTCCTGGCCGCCATCATCGTGGCGTGGTTCAGCCGCCAGCGTGAATTCCGTGCCGACGCAGGCGCCGCCCAGTTGATGGGGCGCAAGCAGCCCATGATCAACGCGCTGGCACGCCTGGGTGGTTTGCAGCCGGGCGAACTGCCCAAGAGCATGGCTGCCATGGGCATCACCGGCGGTTTGGGCAAGCTTTTCTCCACCCACCCGCCTATCGAAGAGCGCATCCAGGCGCTGCAGCAGGGCTGATGCCCTGGCGGTAGGCAACAGGGGCGTGGCCCCGTTCCTGCAAGCGGTCCAGTCGGGCCGCTTTTTTTATGGCTTGTCTTGTAGGCATTTTTCCTACAAGCCAGGTGCGCGGCGCTGACGGTGCGAACAGGCAACTTCCGATTCAAGAAAAACAGGCCGACTTTCACAATCCATTTCAACGAATCAACGTTTTGCAAGCCGTGTTAGGCCGCAGACGTTGCCCCGAAACAGGAGTGTGAACATGACCGCAGCCGCCCAGAACAACGCCGCACAGATCGCCGACCAACTGCTGGCCGAAATCCGCGAAGCCAACCTGACGTACCTGATGCTGGCGCAGCAGCTGATCCGCCAGGACAAGGCCGAGGCCGTGTACCGCCTGGGCATCAGCGAGGCGTCGGCAGAGATGATTGCCACGCTGTCGCCCGCACAAGTGCTCAAGCTCAGCTCCACCAACACGCTGCTGTGCAGCTTCCGCGCCGATGACGAGATGGTGTGGAGCCTGCTGACCAGCAGCCACGCTCCCCAGCGCGCCGCCAACGACGCCACCCAGCGCCTGCACGCAGGCATCCTGATGGCTGGCCGCCTCGCCGCCTGATCCAGTCGCCCCAGCCCCCAACGCCCCCAAGCCCCCAGATTTCCAGGAGAACACCATGGCCGTCGTCAAGAGCATTGTCAACGAAAGCAAGGACATCGAACGCGCCGTCGCGCTGATCGGCCTGGGTGCCCGCCTGCAAGTGCTGGAGAGCGAGACCAAGCTGTCCTACGAGCGCCTGCTGCGCCTGTACAAGGAAGTGACGGGCAAGTCCCCCAGCAAGG
>CBKZAG010000232.1:0-4953 GCA_966692625.1 uncultured Comamonadaceae bacterium | reverse complement strand
CAACGCGAACGCGGTGCTCACGCCGATGGCCCCCGTGACCGCGTGGGAAGCGTGGCAGCGGTGGGGTGTGAAGTAGCGCGAGACGATGCTGTCTGCAGCATCCCCTGGGCTGACGATGACAGGCTTGGGAACGACGCTGTTCTTCACGTCGCCCAAACCCATGCGGGTACCGGCCTCCAGGCGCATGCGCTCCAGCTTGGCCAGCAGTTCGGTGTTGGCGTCCAGCTCGGCCGGGCGCTCCCGCCCGCTCAGCCCCAGGTCTGTGGCGCGGACGATCATGAGCGGCATGGCGGCGTCGATGCAGGTGACGTCCACCCCGTCGATGCGATCGATGCGCTTGCCGGTGGGAAACAGGCTGCCCGTGACGGCGCCCCAGGCATCCAGAAAGTTGAGCAGGATGGGCGCCGCCGTTCCGGCGACACCGTCGATGCGGGCCTGCCCCTCGTAGGTCACTTGCCCGCCCGGCGTCTGCACCGTGGCGTCGATCTTGGCGCCGGTGTTGACGTTGTGGATGCGCACCGTGGTGACGCCGTCCTGCGCCTGGATCAACCCTTGTTCGATGGCGAAAGGCGCGACTCCCGCCAGCATGTTGCCGCAGTTGGGGCGGGTATCCACCGACTGGTGACCGACCCCGACCTGGGCAAACAGGTAGTCCAGATCGCAGCCCGGCAGGGCCGAGCGGGAAACGATGGCCACCTTGCTGTTCAGCGTGCTGTTGCCGCCCAGACCGTCCAGCTGCAGCGGGTCGGAAGCGCCGATGGCACCGATGAGCGCCTGATCTCGCGTGGCCGGGTCCTCGGGCAGCCATTCCTTCAGAAAGAATGGCCCCCTGGACGTTCCAGCACGCATCAACACACAGGGAATGCGCCGGTTCGGGGTGGTCATGTCAGTCTGCCTTGAGTTTGGCCTTCTGGACCACGCCCTGCCATTTGGCAAGGTCAGACTTCACCAGTTCGGCCAACTGCTCGGGGGTGGAGGTTTCCACATCGGCGCCGTGGTCTTCCAGGCGCTTGATGGTGTCCTTGTCGGTCAACACCTTGTTGAGTGCCTGGTTCAGCTTCTGCACCACGTCTTTCGGCGTGTTGGCGGGCGCGAAAAGCGCATACCACTGCTGCACGTCCACGCCTTCCACGCCCTGCTCCTTCAGCGTGGGAACGTCAGGCAACAAGGCAGAGCGCTTGGGGCCTGCCACCGCCAATGCATTGAGCTTGCCGGACTTGACGAAGGGGACCGCCGTGAACAGGCTGGGGAACATCACCTGCGTCTGGCCGCTGATGGTGTCGGTGACTGCGGGCGCGGACCCCTTGTACGGCACGTGCAGCAGCGCCGTTTGCGTGGAGAGCTTGAACAGCTCGGCCGCGAAATGCGGCGCGGTGCCATTGCCTGCCGATGCGACGCTGAAGCCGTCAGGCTTTTCCTTGAGCAGGCGCACCAGTGTCTTCACGTCTTTGGCGGGCACCGTGGGGTTGACCACCATCAGCGTGGGTGAATAGCCGACCAGGCCAATGGGCGCGAAGTCTTTGATGGGGTCGTACCGCAGGCGCTGCAGCGCGGGGTTCATGGCGTGCGTGGCAACGTAGCCGAACATCAGGGTGTTGCCATCGGGCTGCGCCTTGGCCACCAGTTCCGCAGCAATGGCGCCATTGGCTCCAGCCTTGTTGTCCACGATGACGGTGCGGTTCAGCAAAGGGGCCATCTTCTGGGCGATGACTCGGGCCATGGCGTCGTTGCCGCCGCCGGCCGCCGTGGGAACCACGATGGTGATGGGCTTGTCGGCCTGCGCCAGGCACGAGACGGCGAACGTCATCGCGCAGGCGAACAGTTGGAATTGGCGAGAGGTTTTCATATGTCTCCAGGAACTCGGTGAATGCGGGTTTGAAAGCGGTTTGGCCTATAGGTGACTGAATATTGACGCAAACCGGGATTCAAATGAAGTGCAACTTTTAATATGATTAGTGCATGAGACACATCAATTTCGATCTTCAGCAACTGCAGGCCTTCATTGCCGTGGCCGAGCGGGGCAGCTTCCGCGCGGCCGCTGAGGAGATACACCTGTCCCCCCCGGCCATGAGCAGACGCATCGAGAAACTGGAGTCGATCATCGGCACACGGCTGCTCAACCGCACCACCCGCGAAGTGGAGCTGACCAGCGTGGGCCGCGTGTTCCTGGAACGTGCGCGTGCGGCCATCGACGACCTGGAGTCTGCAATGCTGGGCATTTCAGACATTGCCACGTCGCGCAGCGGGCGCGTCACCGTGGCTTGCGTGCCTTCAGCGGCGATCTACTTTCTGCCACAGGTCATCAGCAGCTTCTCGGCCAAGTACCCGGCCATACGCATACGCGTCATCGACGAATCGATGAACCAGACCTTGCAGAGCGTGCTGAGCGGGGAGTCGGACTTTGGCATCGGTTTCATGAACACGCTGATGCCTGAAATCAAGTTCGAGAGCATTCACGTTGACCCCTTTGTGGTAGCCATGCGGCGCGACCACCCTTTGGCAAACCGCAAGGCAGTGGGCTGGCAAGAGATTGCGGGGGAGCGGCTGATTTCCGTTGCACGCAGCAGCGGCAACCGCCAACTGCTGGACGACATATTGAGCAAGGCCGGCCTGAACCCCAACTTCGCGTTCGAGGTGAGCCACATTGGCACCTTGCTGGGCATGGTTGAAGCGGGCCTGGGCGTGGCCGCCGTGCCCCGCATGGCGCTGCCAGCGAACCACCCGTCCGTGGTGGGGTTGATGCTGCGAAAACCCACCATATCCCGCAGCCTGGGCCTGTTGAGCAAGCAAGGCGCCACCCTGCGGCCTGCGGCGGCCATGTTCCACGAACACTTGTCACAGGCCCTGCGGCGGCGCAAGATTGCGGCAAACCGGTGACCCCGGCCCACAGTTTGGTCTCCATACGATTCACATGAAGGCACCCATCGCCATTGCAGATCTTCTGCGCGAGGCAGACACGCTGCTGCAAGGCATGTTCAGCAATGCCCTGATCGGCATTTATGTGATCCAGGACAACCGTTTCATCTACGTCAACCAACGCCTGGCAGACTTGTTCGGCTACACCCAGGACGAGCTGTGCGCGGGCCTGGGGCCGATGGACCTGACGGCCCCCGAACACCGGGCGCTGGCCCAGCAGGAGATTGAAAGCCGCGTGACCGGCAAGACGCAGGAAAGCTTCTACCACTTCCACGGCATCACCAAGGACGGCCGCCTGCTCGACGCCGAGGTGTTTGGCGTGAGCACGTCGTTCTCGGGCCGGCCGGCGATCATCGGCATACTGCTGGACGTGAGCGACCGCTACCGGGCCGAACGCGCCGCCGCCGATCAGCTCCGGTTCATCGAACGGCTGATTGACACCATCCCCAGCCCCATTTACTACAAAGACGAACGCGGCCTTTACCTGGGCTGCAACACGGCTTTCGAGCGCTACACCGGTGTGCCCCGCGAGCAGATGATCGGTCGATCGGTGCACGACATCGTGCCCCGCGAGCTGGCCACCCAGTACGCCGAAGACGACCAGGATCTGTTCAACAAACCGGGAACGCAAACCTACGAGACGGTGGCCCAGTACGCCGACGGCACGCGCCACGAGGTCGTCATCCACAAGGCCACCTTCAACAAGGCCGACGGCGGGCTGGGCGGGCTGGTGGGCGTGATGCACGACATCAGCGACCGCAAGCGCATGGAAGAGGCGATTTGGCGCGAGGCCAACTACGACGCGCTCACCGGCCTGCCCAACCGGCGCCTGCTGCGTGAACGCCTGGCCGACGAGATTGCCCGTGCCCGCCGCAACGGCAGCACATTGGCGCTGCTGTACGTGGACCTGGACGGGTTCAAGGAAGTCAACGACATGCTGGGCCACCACCTGGGCGACCAGCTGCTGGGCGAAGCGGCGCAGCGCATCCGCAAGGAACTGCGGGCTTCGGACATGCTGGCCCGGCAAAGCGGCGACGAATTCATCATCGCCCTGCCCGACCTGAGCGACGAACTGCAGTCCGGGCGCGTTGCCCAGGCGATTCTGGACACCGTCTCGCAGCCTTTCGTGCTGGAGGGGCAGCTCGCCTACGTGTCTGCCAGCATCGGCATTGCGTCGTACCCGCAGGACAGCGAGAACTTCGACTTTCTGGTGAGCCACGCCGACCAGGCCATGTACGAAGCCAAGGCCCAGGGTCGCAACTGCTACTGCCACTTCACGCGGGCCATGCAGGAGCGGGCGCAGCAGCGCCTGTCGATTGCCCACGAGCTGCGCCGTGCGCAGATCGACGCGCATTTCGAGGTGCACTACCAACCCATCGTGGACCTGCGCAACGGCCGCGTGACCAAGGCCGAAGCGCTGGTGCGCTGGCGCCACCCGCAGCGCGGCCTGATCGCGCCAGCCGAGTTCATCCCCGTGGCCGAAGAAATCGGGCTGATCGGCGACATCGGCAACTGGGTCTTCATGAGCGCGGTGCGGGCCGTGCAGGAATGGCGTGCCCTGACGGGCGAGGACGTTCAGGTGTCCGTCAACAAGTCGCCGCGGCAGTTCCTGTCGGCGTCCAAACGCGTCAACTGGATCGACTACCTGAGCCAGCACCAACTGCCGCCGCAGGCGCTGGTGGTGGAGATCACCGAAGGGCTGCTGCTGGACGACCGGCCGGCCGTGGCCGACGCGCTGCTGGCCTTTCGCGATGCAGGCGTGCAAGTGGGCATTGACGACTTCGGCACCGGGTATTCGGCCATGTCCTACCTCAAGAAGTTCGACGTGGACTACCTGAAGATCGACCGGTCGTTCATCCGCGACATCACCACCGACCCGAGCGACCTGGCGATTGCCGAGGCGGTGATCGTGATGGCCCACAAGCTGGGCATACAGGTGGTGGCGGAAGGCGTGGAAACCGCCGAACAACGCGCGTTGCTGCAGGCCGCCGGGTGCGACTTTGCCCAGGGCTACTTTTACGCCAAGCCCATGCCGTG
>CBKZAG010000231.1:0-5055 GCA_966692625.1 uncultured Comamonadaceae bacterium | reverse complement strand
TCGCCCCGAGGGTCGCCTCAAGGTTCGCCCCGATACTCACCACCGCGTGTGAGAAATCCGTCACAGACAGCTGTTTGAGCGCCGCCAGATCGGTCGAGTCGGCTTTGACCACATGGGGCAATTCGGTCGCCAGCGCCTGCACCGTGTCCTCGTCGGCATCCATGGCCAACACTTCGTGACCAGACGCCACCAGCGAACGCGCCACGCTGGCGCCAAAGCGTCCCAGCCCAATGACGACTACGCTGTCGCCTCGCGTTGAGTTTGATTTAGCCAACAATCGGTTTCTCCTCTGGGTAACGGTAGGCCCTGGGTATCTGGTTGATCGCCAGCGCGAGTGCAAGTGTGACCACTCCCACCCGGCCGGTGTACATCAATGCAATGATCACGCCCTGCGCACCGGGTGGCAGCTCGGCGGTGATGCCGGTGGACAGGCCGACCGTCGCAAAGGCCGACACGACCTCAAACAGCAGTTTGTCCAGTGGTAGATGTTGCGCCAGTGGAATGATGGCCAGAAGACCCGCCGACACCGCCGCGCCGCTGAGGACCAAAATCGACAGAGCCTGGCGCTGCACCTGTGTGCCAATGCGCCGCCCGCGCAACTCGACATCGGCCCGGCCACGGATCTCGCTCCAGACGATCAGCAGCAGCAAGAACACTGTGGTCACCTTTACACCGCCCGCCGTGCCAGCGCTGCCCCCGCCAATGAACATCAGCACGTAATGCAGCACCAGCGACTCCAGCTCCAGCGCTCCGATGTCCAACGCATTGAAGCCTGCCGTGCGAGCGGACGCTGATGTGAACAGCGCCACGAGCCATTGGTCTGAAAAACCCAGTGGGCCTAGCGTCTTGGGGTTGTTGTGCTCGACCAGCCACAGCGTCAGCGTGCCAAGCAGTATCAGCGCCCCCGACCCCCACACCGTGAGCGTGGTGTGAATGGACCAGCGCGCGTGCCTCTTGTTCCGGTTTCCCCACAGCTCGGTGATCACCGGGAAGCCCAGTCCGCCGATCACGATGGCCAGCATCAGCGGTGCCAGTACCCAGCCGTCAGTCGCATGGCGCATCACGCTATCGGACCAAGTGGAGAACCCCGCGTTGTTGTAGGCAGACACCGAATGGAATGCGCCCTGCCAAAGCGCCTCCATCCAGTCCAGGTCCATCGTCTGCGCAAAGCGCGCAGCCAACCACAGCGCCGTCACGCCCTCGACCACCGCTGTCACCACCAGCACCATCCGCGCCACCGAGCGCACATCGCCCAGTGACAGGGCATGCGTTTCCGACTGCAGAAGCAACCGCGTGCGCAGCTTCATGTGGCCACCGATCAGCAGCCCCATCAACGTGGCTGAGGTCATCATGCCAAAGCCGCCAAGCTGGAACAGGACCATGACCAGTCCCTGACCCAGGGGGCTCCAATAGGTGCCCGTATCCACCACCACCAGACCCGTCACGCAAACCGCCGAGGTGGCGGTGAACAAGGCCGTCAGCCATGGAGCGCTCTCGCCGCTGGCGCTGGCCCAGGGCAACATCAATAACAACGTTCCAAGCAGGATGGTGGCCAGAAATGCCAGAGCCAGTACGACGGACGGGTGGGCAGGTAAGTGGTTTTTCATCGGCTGGAGAACGGGCACCGGTGCATCAGTCTGGCCGTTCGCCAGTACCCAGTTCGGGTCACATGCACAAAGCCGTGATCGTACTCGGCATGGGCATAAGTAACCAAAACAAAAGAAAGGGGCCCCTGCCTAGCCCCTTGTGTTGTTCAGCCTTTGCTGCGGCCGTCCAGGCTCCAGGTCCCGGCGCCCCAGGCAGCCAGTGTCAGCAGGCCGCCAACCACGCCAATGTTCTTGAAGAACAGCAGTTGTTGCATGAACTGCTGCTCGGCAGGCATGGCCCAGTAGCCGTGGAAGAACACCGATGCAGCCAAGGTGAAGGCAGCCAGAATCAGCGCGGCCCAGCGTGTCTGGAAGCCGACGATCAGCGCCACACCGGCACCGATTTCAACGACCAGGGCAAGGGCTGCACCCACCTCGGGCAGTGGCAGGCCGACCGAGGCGATGTAGCCCGCTGTCCCGGAAAAGCCCGTGATCTTGCTGATGCCCGCAGGCACGAACAGCAGGGCGAGCAGCAGGCGGCCAACCAGGGTGAGCAGGTTTTGCAGTGGGGTAGGTGTCATTTCAATCTCCTGTGGTGGTGGGGAAGTGGATGACACCGATTGTTCGCCTCGGCGCCTTCAGGTGGATCGAAATAATTCGCCGCCTGCGTTCAAATGAATTGAATTGTGCGCCTCAGCCATCGGCGTTGATCCGGGTCACGAGCTGCTGCAGCACTTCGGCTGCGCGGTCGTTGTCCACTTGGCAAGTGCCTGCCGCGTTGTGGCCGCCACCGCCGTAGGCCAGCATCAGTTCGCCCACGTTGGTGCGCGACGAGCGGTCCAGGATGGACTTGCCGGTCGCGAACACGGTGTTCTGCTTCTGCACGCCCCACATCACGTGGATGGAGATGTTGCATTGCGGGTACATCGCGTAGATGGTGAAGCGGTTGGTGGCCCAGATCGTTTCTTCGTTGCGCAGGTCCAGCACCACCAGGTTGCCGTGCACCGTGGCGCAGCGCTCGATCTGTTCCTTGGCGCGGGCCTCGTGGTCGAAGTACAGGTCCACGCGTTCCTTCACGTCGGGCAGCGCCAGGATCTGCTCGATGGTGTGGTCGCGGCAGTAGTCGATCAGCGCCATCATCAGCGTGTAGTTGCTGATGCGGAAGTCGCGGAAACGGCCCAGGCCGGTGCGCGAGTCCATCAGGTAGTTCAGCAGCACCCAGCCTTGGGGGTTGAGGATGTCTTCGCGGCTGTACTGCGCGGAGTCGGCCTTGTCCACGGCATCCATCATTTCGTCGCTCACGCGGGGGAAGGTGGCCTTGCCCCCGTAATGGCGGTACACCACGCGCGCGGCAGAAGGCGCGGTCGCGTCGATGAGGTGGTTGGCGTGTTCGCCGGTGTTGCGCACCGTTTCCGAGGCGTGGTGGTCGAACGCCAGGTGGGCGCTGGGCACGTAGGGCAGGTTGGTGGTGATGTCGCGCGAGGTGATGGCGATCTTGCCGTCCTGCATGTCCTTGGGGTGGACGAAAAGGATGTCGTCGATGAGGTCGAGTTCCTTGAGCAGCACGGCGCAGACGAGGCCGTCGAAATCGCTGCGGGTGACCAGGCGGAATTTGTCGGACATGGGGTTCCTGCTCCTAGAGGTGGGGTCTGGTTGAGCGCCATGATAGCAAGGCGCCCTGGGTTTGGGACGCTTGGGGTCAGCGGGGTGCGGGGTGGGCTTCCAGCAGCCGAACCAGGGTGTGCAGCACACGGTTGGCAGGTGTTGACACGCCCAACGCCTGGCCCCGGCGCAGCACGTAGCCGTTGAGGTGGTCGATCTCGCTGGGCTTGCCGCGCATCAGGTCCTGCGCGGTGGACGAGTATTGCGAGGGCATGGTCTGCGCAATGCGTTCCACCGCTGCCCATGTGTCACCGGGTATTTGCACGCCATCGGCCTGGGCCACGGCCAGGCATTCGTTCACCACGTCATGCATCACGTCCTGCACGCCCGGCCCCTGCACCAGTTGCCCGTAGGGCAGGCGGCTGATGGCCGACAGGGCGTTGTACGCGCAGTTGAGGATGAGCTTGGCCCACAGTGCGCCCACCACGTTGTCGGACACCTCGGCGGGTACGCCTGCCTGGGCCAGCGTGGCGAGCGCCGCGTCGCTGCCGCTGAAGGGGCCGAAGACCAGCTCGCCGCGCCCGTGATGCTTGACGTGCCCGGGCCCGGCCATCTCAGTGGCCACGTAGACCACGGCGGGCACCACGGGGCGGTCCAGCACCTGCGCCAGGCGGGGGGCGTTGTCCACGCCGTTCTGCAGGCTGAACACCAGCGTGCGTTCGCCCAGGTAAGGCAGCATGCCCTGGCCTGCGCTTTCGGTGTCGGTGGACTTCACGCAGAAGAGTACCCAGTCCGCGCCTTGCACGCCTTCGGGCCCCGTGCAAGCCTGCACGGGCACCTGTTCGCGGAAGGTCTGGGTGTCCAGCAGCAGGCCCTTGGCCTGCATGGCTTCGACATGGGCCGGGCGGCCCACCAGGGTCACTTCATGGCCAGCGCGTGCCAGCATGCCACCGTAGTAACAGCCAACGGCGCCAGCGCCCATCACCGCAATTTTCATGGTTGAGGCTCCTGTGGGGCAAGGCCGCAGCCTCGCAGAATCAGTGTGGTCACGTGCCGGGTGGCACGCTCGAATTGGGCCTTGCCCTGGCGTTGCACGCCCAGCACGGCGCAGATCTGCGCGTCAAAGTCGGCATAGGTCTGCGTGGCTGACCAGATGGTGAAGAACAGGTGGGTGCTGTCCACGGGCGCCATGCGGCCGTCGGCAATCCAGTGGTCGATGACGGCGGCCTTCTTGCGCACCAGTTGCCTCAGCTCCTTGCGCAGCAGGTCTTGCAGCACGGGGGCGCCGTGCAGCAGTTCGTTGGCGAACACGCGGGACGCATCAGGCCGCTCGCGCGACAGGCGCATCTTGGCTTCGATGTACTGGGTGAGGGCCTGGGCCGGGTCGGCCTCTGCGTGGATGCAGCCGGTGGGGGTGAGCCAGGCGGTGAGCGTGCTGGCGAGCACGGCGCGGTAGAGGTCGTGCTTGTTGCCGAAGTAATAGTGCAGGTTGGCCTTGGGCAGGCCGGATGCCTCGGCAATGGCGGCCATGGTGGCTCCGCCGAAGCCTGCGCGGGCGAACACTTTTTCGGCGGCGCGCAGGATGATGGATTCGTTGGCCTGCCGGATCTGGCCTTTGGCGTCGGCAGGCGGCAGCAAGGCCGAGAGCGTTGCTTTGGCTGGGGAGGGTGTGGCTTGCTTGGGCATGGCTTTGGGTTACAGCGTGCCTTGCAAGTCTAGGGCAGGTTGTGGGGGTGTTGTGCTTTCTGTGTTTGTGGGGGGCAAGGCGTGTGCGCCCAGGGGCTGGCGCTTCAACGAGGCGGCCGGTGCTGCGCACCGGCTCCCCTGCGATGCTCGATGCCGTGGCCACGCGGCAGAAACTCCCTAC
>CBKZAG010000230.1:0-5096 GCA_966692625.1 uncultured Comamonadaceae bacterium | reverse complement strand
CGCTTCGCTGCCCCCCGAGGGGGCGTTCGTCGCCTTGGGGCGGCCCGGCGGCGACTCAGAGCAGGTTGAGCGCCGTGCGCACGATCCGCGCGCTGTAGTGGCGTGCGACCTGCTGCAGGAAGTGCTGGAAATCAACGTGTGCATCGTCGTCGGCGCGGTCTGACACCGTGCGCACGGCCCCGAAGGCTACGCCGTAGTCGTGGCACACCTGGGCCACGGCCGCGCTTTCCATGTCCACGGCCAGGGCCTGGGGCAGATCCGCCCGCAGCACGCCACTCTCGGCAGCGGTGGCCACAAACCGGTCACCGGTGACAATCTCGCCCTGGTGCACCGACGGCGAATGCAGGCCGAATGCGCGCAGGGTGGCGTCGTCCAGCAGCTTGGGCAGCCAGGTGACCGCCTCCTTGGCAGACTCATGCAGCACCTGCGCCAGCGCCAGATCGGCCTGGAAGCGGGAGTGGCCATAGCCCGGCATCTCCCAGCGCGGGAAAAGCGGCGCCGCGTTCATGTCGTGTTGAACGAATGCCGAACCCACCACGATGTCGCCGACCTCGACCCCCAGAGCCAAGCCGCCCGCCACACCGGTGAAGATCACGTACTGGGGCGCAAAGCGCTCCAGAAGCACGGCGGTGGTGGTGGCCGCCGCCACCTTGCCTATGCCCGAAAGCACAGCGACCACCTCGTGACCCTGCAGGTGCCCTTGCCAGAAAGCCCTGCCGGCCACGTCGGTCTTGTGCTCGTCGGGCATGAGGGCCAGCACCTCGGCCAGTTCCTCGTGCAGGGCGCTGATGACGGCGATTCGGCTCATACGGGTGGACTCCCTTGGCTGCCGCGCTGGCCGCCAATCACTTCTTGTCGCGCAATTCCCTGCGCAGGATTTTTCCGACTGGGGTCTTGGGCAACTCGTCGCGGAACTCCACGACCTTGGGCTGCTTGTACCCCGTCAGGCGGGACTTGCAGTAGTCTCGCACATGTTCCTCGGTCAGCGCCGGGTCCTTCCTGACGACGATCAACCTCACAGCCTCGCCGGAATGCGGGTCGGGCATGCCCACCACGGCGCATTCAAGCACGCCGTCGAGCTGGGCCACGACGTCCTCGACCTCGTTCGGGTACACATTGAAGCCGCTGACCAGGATCATGTCTTTCTTGCGATCGACTATTTTGAAGTAGCCCCGCTCGTCCATCACGCCGATGTCACCGGTCTTGAACCAGCCGTCGGCCATCATGACCTTGGCGGTCTCGTCGGGCCGCTGCCAGTAACCCGCCATGACCTGCGGGCCCTTGATCACAATCTCGCCAGGCTGTCCCGGCGGCACTTCAACACCATCGTCGTCGACGCACATCATGAGCGTGCTGGGCAGAGGCACGCCGATGGTGCCTGTGAACTCGAGGTTGGTGACCGGGTTGCAACTGACCGACGGGCTGGTTTCCGACAGACCGTAACCTTCGCAGATGGGGCAGCCAGTGGCCTCCAGCCACTTCTTGGCCACCGCAGCCTGTACCGCCATGCCGCCCCCGACCGACACCTTGAGGTTGCGCCAATTGACGGTGTTGAAATCCGGATGGTTCAACAGGGCGTTGAACAAGGTGTTGACGGCGGGAAAGCAGTGGAAGGTGTGCTTGCCCAGCTCCTTCAACACGGCGGGCAGGTCGCGCGGATTGGGAATGAGGATGGTCTTGCCCCCATTGCGCATGCTCAGCATCATGTTCACGGTGAACGCGAAGATGTGGTACAGCGGCAGGGCACAGACGCTGGTGGACTGTTCGCCCGCGGGGATTTTCTGCATCACCGGATCGTTCCACGCCTCGGACTGCAGCACGTTGGCAATGACGTTGCGGTGCTGGAGCACCGCGCCCTTGCTCACCCCGGTGGTGCCGCCGGTGTACTGCAGCAAGGCCACGTCGTCGGGCCGGATGTCGGGTGCGGTGAACGGCAGGCGCGCGCCCTTGGCCAGGGCATCGTTGAAACGAACGGCCCCCGGCAGATGGAAGCCGGGCACCAGCTTCTTGACGTGACGCACCACCGCGTTGACGAGGCAGCCCTTGAGGAACCCCAGCATGTCACCCATGGCGGTGAGGACCACGTGCTTGACCGGTGTGTTTGCGATGCACTGCTGCAGCGTGGCGGCGAAGTTCTCGATGATGAAGATGGCCTTGGCCCCCGAATCCTTGAGCTGGTGTTCCAGCTCGCGGGGCGTGTACAGCGGGTTGACGTTGACCACGACGAAACCGGCCCGCAGGATGGCCGCCACCACGATGGGGTACTGCGGCATGTTGGGCATCATCACGGCCACACGGTCACCGCGTGTCAAACCCTTGCTCTGCAGGTAGGCCGCCATGGCACGCGAAGCACGGTCGGTGTCACCGTAGCTGAAGTCCTTGCCCAGGAAGCTGTAGGCCGTGCGCGCCTCGTACTTGCGAAAGCTTTCCTCCATCAGATCGACCAGCGAACGGTACTGCGCGGGATCAATCTCCGCGGGCACCCCGGCCGGGTAGGCTTTCAGCCAGGGTTTGTCTGCGGCGGTCACGGTCATGCTTGGCTCCATTCTTGTGTTTGTGATAGGCAGGGAAGCGGCAGACGCAATGCTGCCAGTGCACCGATTGTCGGGACAGCCGGGCGGCAAGCCCATTCTGTTTTTCCCTGACGGCAGTCTGACATTATTGAGCACAGACAAGAAAAAAACCGGGGCCAGCCCGGTTTTAAAAAGCAACGGCCGTGCTTCAGCTCCCCAGCCCCCAAACCGCCTTTTCGGCGGAGTCCAGGGCATCAATCACCTCCCTGGCATGCGCCTCTCCCTGGCGCACGATGGTGTCGAACCGGTCCCACTGGAGCAAGCCGACGCGGAACAGCGGCGGGTTGAAGTAGAGGTCGGTGTGGCGGCGCGACTCGTCCTGCCGCGAGATGCTGTAGAGAATGGTAACGTTGAGCAGGTAGGAGACCAGCGACGGCAAGCGGTAGCGCCGCTTGGCACGGGGGCGCAGCCGGTCAAGCAGCAGCGTCCACGGCCCGGGCGTCTCCTTGAAATTCAGGCGCTTCGGGTTGCGGGCACTCAGGTCCACGCCAATCACACGCCCCACGCCCCGCATGTCGCGCATCACGTCGGCGGGAAAGTTGTTGAAGGTACCGCCATCGCAAAGCAGTTCACCGTTGCGCACCACGGGCGGCAAAGCGCCGGGGATCGCAATGCTGGCGAGCAGCGCCTGCCCAAGGTCACCTTCCTGCAGACGCATTTCCTTGCCTTGCGAATAGTTGCTGGCAATGCAGAAATAGTTCTTCCACAGATCCACAATGTCCACCGAGCCGCCCATCAGGCGGTGGATGGAGCGCTCGATGACGCTGCGCACGCGCCTGCCCTTGATCAGCGACAGCAGGGGCAGCACGGTGTAGTCGCCGGTCGGATTGACGCGAAAAGCCTCTCGCGCCACACCTATGGTCTGCTCGGGCGTGGCATCGGCCGCGATGATGGCAGCCATCACCGCGCCCATGCTGGTGCCACCCACACAGTCCACCTCAATGCCTTGCTGGCGCAACGTCTTCCAGATGCCCAGGTGAGCAAAACCGCGCGCGCCACCGCCAGCCAGCACCAGCCCCACGGCGTTGCGGCTGAGCAGGCGGGCCAGACGCGCCACGTCGCCATCCAGCGACGGGCGGATGTTGACATGACCCGTCACGGGACGGCGCTCCAGCCACCGGCGCATGCCCAGGGGTGACTTGATGCCCTCGGGGTGCAGCAGCACCAGGGTTTCTGCCGCCTCGCTGCGTTGCGGCCTGCCCACCAGGCAGGCCTGTTCAACCGGGTGCAAGCGCGCGGGCTCGTTGGCATCGGCCAGCAAAAGTATTTCGTCGCTGTGACGTATGCACAGCCGGGTCCATTCGGACGCCTGCGGCTCGGCCACCATGAGCACGAAGTCATGCTCTGCTTCGAACTCGTCGAGCGCCGCCGACAGGCGCTCGTCCTGCGACGCGCCCACGGCCTGCAGGACTGGCTCCGCCAACCGGGCAGCCATGGACCCGGCGGTCACAAAGCAGGCGCGCCCGTACTGGCCAAGCACGCCCGTCAACCGGTGCGCCAGTTGCTCCGCATCGACACCGTTGGTGATCGGCAGCAAGGTCACCATCACCGGTGCTGGCAGGGGCTGCCGCGCATGCTGGGTCTGCAGGCGCTGGATGATCTTGTTGGTCAGCGCCAGCGACACCTGCGGGTTGCGCGCCACCAATCCGTCGAAATGCGGCTTGTCGATGCGCGCCAGCAGCGTGTCGCGTATGGCCACCACCGTGGCCGAGCGCGGCGCGCCGGTGTACAGACTGATCTCGCCGGTGATTTCACCACGCCCCAGTTCGCGCACCATGCGGCTGGTGCCGTCCGGGTTCTTGACGTAGACGCGCAAGCGTCCGCTGAGCGACAGGTAGGCCGTGTCGCCAGGCTGGCCCTGCTCCATCAGCACGTCGCCCGCGCCCAGTTCCACCCAGCCCACGTTGTCGAAGATGGCGCGCAGTGTGCTGCGGCCAATGTCGCCGAAGTTGGCGCGCAACTGCTGAACCAGCAACTCGCGCCTGCGCTGCTGCTCCGTATCGCTTGTCTCCATGGCACGCCTTCTTGGTTGGCCCTGACGACAAGTGATCTTGCCACCACCACTTTCCGGCCGCCGGGCACATTTGAAGTGCTAAATGTATGCCTTTGGCTGGATTGATGCGGCGCGGCATATGTCACATACGTTACACCCCTGCTCCAAAAAGAAACGCCGCACAGCGGCGGCGTTCCAGACTGGCTCAATGAACAGGTTTCACTCGACAGCCTTGGTCATGTCCTCGACCACTTTCTTGGCATCGCCAAAGACCATCATGGTCTTGTCCATGTAGAACAGCTCGTTGTCCAGCCCGGCGTAGCCCGCCGCCATGGAGCGCTTGTTCACGATCACCGTCTTGGCCTTGTAGGCCTCCAGGATGGGCATGCCGTAGATGGGTGTACCCTTCTGCAAGGCGGCGGGGTTCACCACGTCGTTGGCGCCCAGGATGATGGCCACGTCGGCCTGACCAAATTCGCCGTTGATGTCCTCCATCTCGAACACCTGGTCGTAGGGCACCTCGGCCTCGG
>CBKZAG010000229.1:0-5124 GCA_966692625.1 uncultured Comamonadaceae bacterium | reverse complement strand
GGCGGAGTTCATTGGACGCGAGCCGCACGAACTCATCCGTTGCCGTCTGCCCGGGAGCAACGTGTCCGGCGCCATGGCTTGCCCGGTGCGCAAGACCCTGGTGGACGGGTCCAGTTCGGCCAGTGATGCGGAGAACTTCACCCGCAAGGACGGCACGCTGTTCCCGGTCGAGTACCAGGTGACCCCCATCCTGCAAGACGGCAAGGTGGCCGGCGCGGTGGCGGCCTTCCACGACATCACACGCAGGCGCTGCATCGAGGAGGAGATCCGTTACCGCGCCAACTATGACACGCTGACGGGGTTGCCCAACCGCGATCTGCTGGTTGAGCGGCTGACCCAGGAGATCAAGCTGGCGCGGCGTGACGGGGTCACCGTTGGTCTGCTGTACCTCGATCTGGACCGTTTCAAAAACGTCAACGACGCCGCTGGTCACGAGGTGGGCGATCTGCTGCTGCAGCAGGTGGCGCAGCGCTTGCGTGCCTGCGTGCGCGAAAGCGACACGGTGGGACGGCTGGGGGGTGACGAATTTGCACTGATGTTGCCCCACGTACATCAGGCGGCCGACGCCGCGCGTATCGCCGAGAAGGCCATCGCCGCTCTGGGAGAACCGTTCGAGCTGAACGGCCAGGAGGCCTGGATAGGCGCGAGCATCGGCATCACGGTGTTCCCGGGTGATGGCGGCAGCGCCAGCGAACTGCTGCGCCACGCAGACCTGGCGATGTACAAGGCCAAGGAGTCCGGGCGCAACACCTACCAGTTCTACGAGGCCGAGATGATGGACAGCGTGCAGCAGCGGCGTGCACTGGAGTCTGATCTTCGGCATGCGCTGGACAATGGCGAGTTGCTGGTCCATTACCAGCCCATCGTCGAACTGGCGACGGGGCGTACCGTGCACGTCGAGGCACTGATGCGCTGGTGTCACCCCGTCAGAGGCATGGTGTCCCCGGCCACTTTCATTCCGGTGGCAGAGGAAGCCGGGTTGATCGTGGAGATGGGCGCATGGATGCTCCATGAATGCTGCCGGCAGATCGCCGCGTGGCGGGTGGCCGGTCTTCACCTGGCGGTGGCAGTGAACGTGTCTGGCCGCCAAGTGCCCCAAGGCTTGCCGCTGGACCTGATCGAGGCGACCCTGGCCAGCCATGGGGTGCCCAGCTCGGCCATTGTCTTCGAGATCACGGAGTCCGTTCTGCTCAATACATCGGCCTTGGTGAAGGACTGGCTGGACGGTGTGCGGCACCTCGGCATCGAACTGATGATCGACGATTTCGGCACGGGATATTCGTCGCTGAGCTACCTGAAGCATTTCATCCTCAAGTCGCTCAAGGTGGATCAGAGCTTTGTGTCGGGTGTGGTGGACGACCCGGAGGACCAGGCGCTGGTCGGGGCCATCCTGGCCATGGCCCGCAGTCTGGGCTTGTCTGTGGTGGCCGAGGGTGTAGAGACCCCTGCGCAGCGCGACTGGCTGCAGCGGCACGGTTGCCAATACGCTCAGGGTTACTTGTTCAGCCGGCCGGTCGACGCCCAGACCCTGCTGGTGCACCTGACCGAGACGCAGGCCGTCGCGCTCGAATGAGTCTGGCGCACGCGTGCGCGCCGTTCACCGGCTGGTCTCGCTGGGCGCGCGGCTGAAGTCGTTGTTTTCCTTGACCAGCAGGTTGAGCAACTCGATGAAGGCTTGGCGCTGTTGTGGTGTCAGCGGCGCCAGCGTCAGTTCCTGCGCGCGCAACACGCCCGCTTGAGCCTGGAGAAGCAATTCCGACCCTTCCGGCGTGAGGGTGAGCAGTCGCACTCGCTTGTCTTCCGGGGACAGGCTGCGTTGCAGCAGGCCGCGCGCTTCCAGCCGGTCCACCACGCCGGCGGTGGTGGATGTGTCGAGTGCGATCAGTCGCGCCAGCGTGCGCTGGTCTATGCCGGGCTGGCCGTGCACGGTGCGCAGGGCAGCGTACTGCACCGGCGTCAGGTTCAGGTCCTGCATTTCCTGGTGGAAGATGCCCACCGATATCTGGTGCAGCCGCCGGATCGCGTGACCGGGAAGCTGGTCGATAGCCGGGAAATCGATTTGTGGGTTGTTGGCCATGGGCGTAGAGTCTATGGGGAAACCGCTACTTGTCATCGTTTCAAAACGTCACTATACTAATTGTCAGTATGCTGATGATATGCATGCGACCTTTTAAACGCAGGAGATGAACATGGCGGAGCAATCCAAGGACTTGCCGGTGCTGGTGGCCGGTGGCGGTATCGGCGGCCTGGCGGCGGCGCTGGCGCTGGTGCGCCGGGGCTTCAAGGTCAAGGTGTTCGAGCAGGCGCCCGAGATCGGTGAGATCGGCGCGGGCATCCAGCTCGGCCCCAACGCCTTCCACGCGTTCGACGCCCTGGGCGTGGGCGAAAAAGCCCGTGGCCGCGCCGTGTACACCGACTACATGGTGATGCACGACGCCATCGACGAGTACCAGGTTGGCAAGATCCCGACGGACGAGAGCTTCCGCAAGCGCTTCGGCAACCCCTATGCAGTGATCCACCGCGTGGACGTGCACCTGTCGCTGCTGGAAGGCGCTCAGGAGACCGGCCAGGTGGAGTTCCAGACCAGCACGCGCATCGAGCGCGTGGAGCAGGACGCCGACTCCGTCACCATCTATGACCAGCACGGCAACGCCTACAAGGGCCAGGCCCTGATCGGTGCGGACGGCGTGAAGTCCGTGGTGCGCCAGCAGTACGTGGGCGACCCGGCGCGTGTGACCGGCCACGTGGTGTACCGCGCCGTGGTGGACAAGAAGGACTTCCCGGTGGACCTGCAGTGGAACGCCGCCAGCATCTGGGTCGGCCCGAACTGCCACCTGGTGCATTACCCCCTGCGCGGCGGCGAGCAGTACAACGTGGTGGTGACCTTCCACAGCCGCGACAAGGAAGAGTGGGGCGTGCGCGAGGGCAGCAAGGAAGAGGTGCAGAGCTACTTCCAGGGCATCTGCCCCAAGGCCCGCCAGCTGATCGACCTGCCCAAGAGCTGGAAGCGCTGGGCCACCGCCGACCGCGAGCCGATTGGCCAGTGGACCTACGGCCGTGCCACCCTGCTGGGCGATGCCGCGCACCCCACCACGCAGTACATGGCCCAGGGCGCCTGCATGGCGCTGGAAGACGCCGTGACGCTGGGCGAGGCCCTGCGCGTGCACAACAACGACTGGACCCAGGCGCTGGACCTGTACCAGCGTTCCCGCGTGGCACGCACGGCGCGCATCGTGCTGTCCAGCCGCGAGATGGGCCGCATCTACCACGCGAAGGGGGTGGAGCGCCTGGTGCGCAACGACCTGTGGCGCGGGCGCTCCGCCGAGCGTTTCTACGACGCCATGGAATGGCTCTACGGCTGGAACGTTAGCAACTGCTTGGCTACACCCTACTGACCACAACGGAGACAAACGATGAGTCAAGAACTTGGCCGCCTGGAAGACCTGCCGCAGGACTACCGCGACGAACTCAAGAAGCTCAACCTGGTGCCGTTGTGGCCCAGCTTGCGCGCGGTGCTGCCGCCCAAGGTGCCCACCCGCCAGACGAAGCCCACCTACTGGTCCTACCAGACCTTGAAGCCCTTGTTGCTCAAGGCGGGCGAGCTGACCCCCATTGAAAAGGCCGAGCGCCGCGTGCTGGTGCTGGCCAACCCCGGCCATGGCCTGGAGAAGATGCAGGCCAGCGCGGCCATGTACCTGGGCATGCAGCTGCTGCTGCCCGGTGAGTGGGCACCCAGCCACCGCCACACCCCCAACGCTGTGCGCATGATCGTGGAGGGCGAGGGCGCCTACACCACCGTGGACGGCGAGAAGTGCCCCATGAGCCGGGGTGACCTCATCCTCACTCCCACCGGCCTGTGGCACGAGCACGGCCACGACGGCAACGAGCCCGTGGTGTGGCTGGACGTGCTGGACCTGCCGCTGGTCTATTACATGGAGGCCAGCTACCACATCAACGGCGAACGCCAGCAGGTCAACCCCAGCCGGGGCGACCGCGCCTGGACCCGCGCGGGCGTGGTGCCCACCACCGTGTTCCAGCGCAGCGACAAGCGTTACCCCATGCTGCGCTACCCCTGGGCCGACACCCGCGCCGCGCTGCTGTCGCTGGCGGCCGACCAGCCCGAGCAGGAGTGCGTGCAAGTCACCTACGTCAACCCCGAAACGGGTGACGACGCCGAGAACATCCTGGGCTTCTACGCCCTGATGCTCAAGCCCGGCCAGACCCTGCGCCTGCCCGTGCGTTCGCCCGCCGTGGTGTTCCACCAGATCGAAGGCCGCAGCGAGGCGCGCATCGCCGAGTCCACCTTCACGCTGAGCGAAGCCGACACCTGCTGCGCCCCCGGTTACACCGAGGTGACGCTGAAAAACCTCTCGGCCGACCAGCCGTCCTTCATCTTCATGGCCGACGAATCGCCCCTGCACCGCAAGCTGGGCGTTTTTGAGACGAGGTAACACCCCCGCGCCGCGCTCCGCGCGTCACCCAGACACTTCACTCCGAAATAGACATGAGCACTTACCTGTTTGACCCGCCCCCCGTCCAGTCCCTGCCCGTGCGCGGCAAGACCGAGCGTTTCCCCATCAACCGCATCTTCTGCGTGGGCCGCAACTACCATGCCCACGCGGTGGAAATGGGCCGCCCCGTGGACAAGAGCGTGGAGCAGGCCTTCTACTTCACCAAGTCGCCCCAGACGCTGGTGGAAAGCGGCGCCACCGTGCCCTACCCGCCGCGTACCAGCAACTACCACTTCGAAATGGAACTGGTGCTGGCCATCGGCAAGCCGGGCTTCCGCGTGAGCGAGGCCAACGCCCATGAACTGGTCTACGGCTACGCCGCCGGCCTGGACATGACCCGCCGCGACCTGCAACTGGTGGCGCGCGACAAGGGCCGCCCCTGGGATACCGGCAAGGACATCGAGCAGGGTTCGGTGTGCTCCGAGATCGTGCCCATGGAGGGTGTGGTGGTGGACAAGGGCGCGATCGCGCTGGAAGTCAATGGCCAGACCAAGCAGTCGTCCGACGTGGACAAGCTGATCTGGAACATCCGCGAGATCATCGCCGACCTCTCCACCTACTACCACCTGCAGCCGGGCGACATCATCTACACCGGCACGCCCGAAGGCGTGGG
>CBKZAG010000228.1:0-5165 GCA_966692625.1 uncultured Comamonadaceae bacterium | reverse complement strand
AGGTGCCGCGCCCGGCACAGTGCTGGAGGCGGGCCCGCAGGGCCTGCGGGTGCAGACGGGCCGGGGTGTGCTGCGCTTGACCGAACTGCAGCGCGCCGGAGGCAAGCGCCTGCCGGTGGCCGATTTTCTGCGGGGGGCCAACGCGCCCGCCGTGGGAACCTGCCTTGGGCAGGAAGCGGGTGACCGCGCATGTTCCTGAAGGCGGCTTACCGGCGGCTGCCCGAGTTCCGTGAGGGCCTGCTTGACCAGGGCAGCGTGGCCACGGGGATTGCCGCCTGGGGGCTGATGACCGGCGTGGCCATGGTCAAGTCGGGTCTGAGCGCCTTCGAGGCCGTGGTCATGACCTTGCTGGTGTACGCGGGCAGCGCCCAGCTCACGGCTGTGCCCCTGATCGCGTCCGGCGCGCCGCTGTGGGTCATTCTGGCTGCAGCTTTCTGCGTCAACCTGCGGTTCGTGGTTTTCTCGGCGCACCTGCGGCCTTACCTGCGGTATCTGCCTTGGCGTGAGCGCGTGATCACCGGCTACGTCACGGGCGACCTGAGCTACGTGTTCTTCGCCAGGCGGTATCCGCACCCAGGCCAGACACCCGGTGAGCGGTTGCGGCAGGAGGCCTATCTTGCGGGCAACTGCGCCATCAACTACGGTTTCTGGATGGTGGCGAGTCTGACCGGTGTGGCGCTGGCCAATGTGATTCCGCCGGAATGGGGTCTGGGTTTTGCCGGGATCCTGGCCTTGCTGGGTGTTGGCTGTTCGCTGGCCACGTCGCGCCTGAGGGTGCTGTCGGCAGGTGTGGCGGGAACGGCTGCCGTGGTGGCATGGGCCTTGCCGCTCAAGCTCAACATCCTGGTGGCGATCGCGTCGGCGGTGGCGGTGTGCCTCGTCGCCGAAGCCCATGGCCCGCGCTGGCTGCGCGGTGCCCCTATTCCCCCGGTGAGGCACCATGATTGACACCGATCTCTGGACGTTGCTGACCATCGCCGCGCTGGCGGTGGTGACCGTGATCACCCGCAGCTTCTTCCTGTTTTCCGACAAGCCCTGGCACATGCCCCACTGGGCCGAGCGGGGGTTGCAGTACGCGCCCATTGCAGCGTTGGCGGCGGTGGTCCTGCCCGAGATAGTCACCGATCACGGGCAATGGATACAGACCTGGCAGGACGCGCGCCTGTTCTCGGCGGTGGCCGGAGCGGCCTGGTTCTTTTGGCGCGGCGGGGTGCTGGGCACCATCGTCTGCGGCATGGTGGTGTACCTGCCCTTGCGCCTGGGTTTGGGTTGGTGAGGTTCTTTGCTGACCGCCATGCCTGGTGCGATGGCGTCAGCGCGCGCTCACGCTGCGCGATGGTGTCTGCCGGCCCAGCGATTGAGAGCGGCCTGGAGGTGGTCTTTCTGCACGGGTTTCGACAGGAATTCGTCCACGCCCGCGCCTGCGGCGCGGTCCTCGGCGTCGTTCATCACGTCTGCGGTCAAGGCCACGATGGGGATCTGGCGCTTCTCGCCCGGCAGCGCCCGTATCAGGCGTGTGCTGGTAAGGCCGTCCATTTCGGGCATGTGGATGTCCATGAAGACGATATCGAAATCGTGTTCACGCACCAGGTCTAGCGCTTGCTGACCGTTTTCGGCGAACGTGACGGCGTGTCCGAGTTTGTTGAGCAGCGCCCCCATGAACTTGCGGTTGACGGGGTGGTCTTCTGCCACCAGCACCGACCATTCGATGCTTTCTGCATGCCGGGTGGGTGCCAGAGACGACACTGGTTCGTCCGGCAGGGGTGCCGCCGCTGCGGGCGCGGGCGCTGGCAGCGGCGCCAGAGAGGTGGGCAGCTCCAGTGTGAAGATGGAACCCTCGCCCAGGGCGCTGTAGACCGAAATCTCGCCACCCATCAGCCGGGCCAGCGTGCGTGAGATCTCCAACCCCAGGCCGCTGCCGCCAAAACGCCGGGTGGCAGAGCCGTCCACCTGGTGGAAGCGCTGGAAGAGCTGGGCCTGCATCGATTCGTCCATGCCGATACCGGTGTCGCGCACGGTCAACACCCAGCGCACGGTGTCTGCATGTTGTGTCCAGTTCACGTGGACATCGACCTCGCCGTGTTCCGTGAACTTGACAGCGTTGCTCAGCAGGTTGAAGAGAATCTGCCGCGTGCGCGTGGGGTCCGCCAGCACTGGGCCGGGGGTGTCGCTGGGGAGGTTCAGCCGCATGGTCAACTGCTTGCGCTGTCCGGCCGGGGCCATCACGGCGTGCACTTCGCTGATGAGCCGCAGCATGTCCACAGATTCGGGCTGGATGCTCATCTTGCCCGCTTCCAGCGCGGACATGTCGAGGATGTCGTTGAGCAGGTTGAGCAGGTGGCGCGCTGAATCGCGCGCCGTGAGCAGGTGGTCGCGCTGCTGGCGGTTGAGCGGGGTTTCCTCCAGCATGTCGAGCATGCCAAGCAGGCCGTTGAAGGGGGTGCGCAGCTCATGGCTCATGTTGGCCAGGAACCGGCTCTTGCCTTGGCTGGCGCTGTCTGCCTGGGCCTTGGCTTCGCGCAGGGCGTCGTTGAGCATTTCCAGCTCGCGGCGTTCACGCTGCTGGCGGCGGTGCCGCACCATCAGGCCGGTCGCGCCCAGGAGCAGCATGGCCACTTGAACGGCTACGAGCCAGCTGATCAGCCGGCTTTGGCCGCGCACGGTGTCGAGTTGGTCTTCGATGAGGCTGCTGACCAGGTGGTTGGAGGCGAACGAAAGGGCCTGTACCTCGGGCCCCAGGCTGTAGAGCGATTCCAGAATCTGCTCGAGTTCCTCCAGGTGCGCAGGCGGGTCGGCCATGAGCGGATCCATCCGCGTCACCAGCGCCTGCATCCGGGGGAGCAGGGCGTGGTATTCCGGGCGGTCGCGCAACAGTGCCGTGCTTGGACCGTCGCGCAACAGGTCTACACGGCTCAGCAGAATCTCGTAGCGCAGACCAAGCTGTTCCCAGTCGGGTTCGTGGCGCGTCTGCAGCGATTGCCCGAGTTCGGCACGAAAGCGCAGGAACTCCCGTTCAAACTGGAAGGTCAGGGCAGTGATGGAATCGGTTTGCAGCCGGGCAGTTTCCTCCACCGAGCGCTCCTGGCGCAGGAACACGGCAAGCATGACCGCCAGCCCGACGGCCATGAGCATGGTGGTCAGCGACAACCAGAGCAGGAAGCGGCGGTTGCCTGGTTGGCTGCGCATGGCGGGTCAGTCGATGTCCAGGCTCTTGAGCTGCCAGATCGAGCGCTCGTAGTAGGTGTTCGAGCGCAGTTCCTTGCGGCTGTCAAAGGGGTAGATGATGAACAGCGGTCCGCGCGTGCGCACAGGAATGAGCTGGTCGTTCATGCGGTGTGCCAGCACGATGTCGAACCGGCGCGCGTCGTCGACGGGAATGGTGATGCGGTAGTCGTTCAGCGCGATGGCCTTGAGCTGCGTGCCTTGTGCCTTGACGGCGGCCAGCACGTCCCGCAGAAGTGGGCCGGTGAACTTGATGGGGCCGTTTTCCCAGGGCGTTTGCGTGACGAAGCTGTGCTGTGGCAGCGCTTCCAGCATGGCGAGGTCGAACTGTGCCTGGCGGTCGGCGTTGGTTTCGCCGATCTTGCCGGTCACCGTCAGGATGACCCGCCCTTGGGGCGCGTCCAGTGCCAGAGCTGGTATTTGTACTCCCGCCCAGCAGCACAACCCTGCAGTGATGGCGACAAAAGCTTGGCGTCGGTTTGCCAGTATCACTTATCACCTTTCGAGCAGTTGTTTCGGGCAATCAATGATATTCGATACCCGTGACTGATGGCTGGCCGCGGGACCGCTTCAACTGCCCTGGGGGGATGCCTGGCCGGCCCGCTGGGCGAATTCCTCACGCAGCGCACGCAGCTTGGCCCGAGGGTCTTCTTTCGCGGTGGTCTTGTCCAGCCCCATTTCCTCAATGAAGCGGCTGGGCTGCCCGGGGACCATTTCCCGCCCCTTCTTGCGGCGCTTGAGCCAGCTCACCACCAGGGTGTGCTGTGCGCGGGTGATGCCCACGTACATCAGGCGGCGCTCTTCCTGGATGCGCAGGGCCAGGGCGTCGGCGTTGTCGTCCTCGTCGGGCTTGAAGGGCAGCAGGCCCTCGTTCACCCCGGCCAGCACCACGTGCGGCCATTCCAGGCCCTTGGAGGCGTGCAGGGTGGACAGGGTCACCACGTCCTGGTCCTGCTCGCGTTCGGAGATGGTGGAGATGAGCGCGATGGTCTGCGCCACTTCCAGCATGGTCTTGGGTTCGCGTTCGGTGGTGATGCCGCCGGTGTCGTCGATCTGGCCGCCGCAGCGCTGCGCCACCCAGTCGCAGAAGTCCATCACGTTGCCCCAGCGGGCGGCGGCCACCTTGTCGCTTTCTTCGCTGTCGAGCAGGAACTGCTCGTAGCCAATGTCCTTGAGCCAGTCGGTGAGGAAGGTCTTGGCGGCCTCGTGCCCCGTGGTGTGGCGGGCGCGGTGTTCCAGGTCGTTCACGTAGCGGCCGAATTCGTGCAGGCCGTGCAGGGCGCGCTGCGGCAGGGCGGCGGGCAGGGAGTGCGAGAACAACGCCTCGAACAGGCTGAGCTTGTACTGCGTGGCAAAGGCGCCGAGTGAGGCCAGCGTCTGGTGGCCGATGCCGCGCTTGGGCGTGGTGACGGCGCGCAGGAAGGCGGGGTCGTCGTCGTTGTTGACGAGCAGGCGCAGCCAGGCACAGAGGTCCTTGATCTCGGCGCGGTCGAAGAAGCTGGTGCCGCCCGAGACCTTGTAGGGGATCTGCGCCTTGCGCAGGGCGGTTTCCAGGGCGCGCGCCTGGTGGTTGGCGCGGTACAGGATGGCAAAGTCCTTGAACGCCTTGTACTTGGCGCCAGTGGTGCCTGCCGCCACCGAACCGGCGCGGATGCTCTGGATGCGCGCCACGGCACGCTCGGCCTCGTGGTCTTCGTTGTCGCAGGCTTGCACGCGAACGGGCTCGCCCTCGCCCAGTTCGCTCCACAGCGTCTTGGGAAAGAGCTTGGGGTTGGGGCCGATGACGTTGTTGGCCGCGCGCAGAATGGCGCTGGTGGAGCGGTAGTTCTGCTCCAGCTTCACGACCTTGAGGGCAGGGAAGTCCTGCGGCAGCCGCTTGAGGTTGTCGAGCGTGGCGCCGCGCCAGCCGTAGATGGACTGGTCGTCGTCGCCCACGGCGGTGA
>CBKZAG010000227.1:0-5173 GCA_966692625.1 uncultured Comamonadaceae bacterium | reverse complement strand
TCAGGCCAATAGAGGCGCATCGGGTTGTCCACCAGCAGCTTCTTCTGCAGCTCGGGCGTGGGGGCGATGTGCGGGATGAAGTCCACCAGCAGACCGTCGTCGGGCATGTGGTCCTTGAGGTTGGGGTGCGGCCAGTCGGTGCCCCACAGCACGCGGTCGGGGAACTCCTCGACCACGCGGCGCGCAAAGGGCACCACGTCGCGGTAGGCGGCCTGTTCACCATTGAGCGCTTTCGGACCTGTCGAAGAGAGTCGCTCGGGGCAGCTCACCTTGCTCCACACGTTCTTGTGCTCGCGCATGAACTTCAGGAACAACTCGAACTCCGGGCCGTCCACGGGCTTGCTCACGTCGGGGCGGCCCATGTGGTCCACCACCACGGTGGTGGGCAGGCTGGTGAAGAAGTCCCACAGCTCGGGCAGGTCCACCGCCTCGAAGTAGATGACGACGTGCCAGCCCAGCTTGCTGATGCGACCCGCGATCTCCATCAGCTCGTCTTTGGGGGTGAAGTCCACCAGACGCTTGACGAAGTTGAAGCGCACGCCGCGCACGCCAGCGGCATGCAGTTGCTGCAGTTCATCGTCGGTGACGCTGCGCTTGACGGTGGCCACGCCACGCGCCTTGCCGCCGCTGGCCTGGCAGGCATCCACCATGGCGCGGTTGTCGGCGCCGTGGCAGGTGGCCTGCACGATGACGTTGCGCGCAAAACCCAGGTGGTCGCGCAGCGCGAACAGTTCGGCCTTGGTGGCGTCGCACGGGGTGTACTTGCGCTCGGGCGCGTAGGGGAATTCGGCGCCGGGGCCGAAGACGTGGCAGTGGGCGTCCACCGCGCCTGCGGGCAGCTGGAATTTGGGCTTGCTGGGGCCGGTGTACCAGTCGAGCCAGCCAGCGGTCTTGGTGAAATCACCCGTGGTGGGTTTGCTCATGGTGCGACCCCTTTCAATCGATGTACTTCAGGCCTGCGGCGGCCAGCGGCTCGCGCATCTTGTACATGTCCAGGCCCAGCACGCCTGCGGCCAGTTGGTCGCGCTTGGCGCCTTCGTTGGCTTCGCGCTTTTGTGCCTCGGCCAGCGTCTTGGCGGCCAGGGCCTTGGGCACGCAGACCACGCCGTCGTCGTCGGCCACGATCACGTCACCGGGGGTGACGTAGGCGCCCGCGCAGACGATGGGGATGTTGACCGAGCCCGGGGTGGCCTTGATGGTGCCCTTGGACGAGACGTAGCGGCTCCACACGGGGAACTTCATCTCCCGCAGCGTCTTGGTGTCGCGCACACCGGCTTCGATGATGAGGCCGCGCGCACCGCGTGCCATGAAGCTGGTGGCCAGCAGGTCGCCGAAGTAGCCGTCGCTGCAGTCTGCCGTGACGGTGGCCACCACGATGTCACCAGGCTGCACCTGTTCGGCGGCCACGTGCATCATCCAGTTGTCGCCGGGCTGCAGCAGCACGGTCACGGCCGTGCCGGAAACGTTCACGTCCTGCTGGATGGGGCGCATGTAGGGCTTCATCAGGCCCACGCGGCCCATGGCCTCGTGCACGGTGGCAGAGCCCAGAGCGGCCAGCTTGTCGGTCACCTCGCGGTCGGCGCGGGTGATGTTGCGGTAAACAACGCCAAGTTCGTACATCTTCATCTCCTCATTCAATGCACATGGGGTTGTGCGAAGGGTTTGTTTCCAAGTCGCGCGGAGCGCGGCTGGGGTGTTACCTATTCTTTGCCTTGAGGGCCGCGTCCATGCGCGGGAACACCCGGCGCGCGTTGCCTTCAAACACCTTGAAACGCTCTTCCTCGCTGAGGTTGGGCGTGGCCGCCACGTAGCGCTTGGTGTCGTCGTAGTAGTGGCCGGTCTCGGGGTCGATGCCGCGCACTGCGCCGATCATCTCGCTGGCAAAGAGGATGTTGTCCACCGGGATCACCTTGGTCAGCAGGTCGATGCCGGGCTGGTGGTACACACAGGTGTCGAAGAACACGTTGTTGAGCAGGTGGTCTTGCAGCAGGGGTTTCTTCATTTCCTGCGCCAGGCCACGGAAGCGGCCCCAGTGGTAAGGCACCGCGCCACCGCCGTGGGGGATCAGGAACTTCAGCGTCGGGAAGTCCTTGAACAGGTCACCCTGGATGAGCTGCATGAAGGCCGTGGTGTCGGCGTTGAGGTAGTGCGCGCCGGTGGTGTGAAAGCACGCGTTGCAGCTGGTGGACACGTGGATCATCGCGGGGATGTCGTACTCCACCATCTTTTCGTAGATGGGGTACCAGTGGCGGTCGGTCAGCGGGGGGCTGGTCCAGTGGCCGCCCGAGGGATCGGGGTTGAGGTTGATACCCACCATCCCGTATTCCTTGATGCACTTTTCCAGCTCGGGAATGCAGGTGGCCGGGTCCACGCCGGGGCTCTGCGGCAGCATGGCGGCGCCAATGAAGTTGTCGGGGAACAGCTGGCTGACGCGGTAGCACAACTCGTTGCAGATCGCGGCCCAGGTGGACGAGGTGTTGAAGTCGCCAATGTGGTGGGCCATGAAGCTGGCGCGCGGGCTGAACACGGTCAGGTCGCTGCCACGTTCCTTCATCAGCTTGAGCTGGTTGGTCTCGATGGACTCGCGCAGTTCGTCGTCGCCGATCTTCAGGCTCTTGGGGTCGGGCGTCTTGCTCGGGTCCTTGAGCGAAGCGATCTGCAGGTCGCGCCAGGCGCCCAGGGCAGCGGGCGCCGTGGTGTAGTGGCCGTGCACGTCGATGATGAGTGGTTTGGTCATGCGGTTCTCCTCATTGAATCTATAAAAGGGCTCATGCCGAGTCCATGCCCTGGCGGCGCTTGGGTTCGGCAGCGTCGGGCGAGGCCATGAAGGCCAGCATGCCGCGCACGGCGTCGGCCTGTGCCGAACTGGCGCACACGCCGCCCGAGAAGGTGGTGACGATCTGGACTGCCTGGGGCATGGGCCCGAGCACGGTGATGCCGGGCAGGTTGATGAGTTCGCTGAGCTGCTGGAAGCCCAGCTCCACCTCGCCCTTGGCCACGAGTGACCCAACGGGAATGCCCGGCGGTGGGGTGACGATGCGGTCGCGGATCTGGTCGGCAATGCCCCAGCGCTCGAACAGCTTGGCCAGGGCCACGCCGCTTGGGCCGGTGGAGTAGCTGACGGTGCGTGCGGCCAACACGGCTTGGCGCAGCGCGTCTTCGGTGGAAACATCGGGGAGCGTAGCGCCTTCGCGCACGGCAATGGCCACGCCGGAATGCACCAGATCCACCCGGCTGCCCGCCACCACGTGGCCGGACGCCACGAGCTTGTCGATGGCGTCAGACGCCAGGATGACCACATCGAACGCCTCGCCAGCCTGAACGCGCTTGGCGGCATCCACGCCGCCTACCGACTCGATGGCCACACGCACGCCTGTGCGCTGCTGGTAAGCGTCTGCCAGTTCGGCCAGCACCAGGCGGGTGGCCATGGAGGAAATGCCCCGGATCTCTTTGCTCATGTCTGCGGTGGTGCCGATGGTGATCTACAGCAGCGCATTCTGGACGAGGACCCCCTCAGTGCCAAGGGCGATCAACGTCTATCTGCTATCTCAAACAGGCATAGCAAGGCCATTCCTATCTAGAATCGCCATATGGACTTGAAACAGCTGGAATACTTCGTGCGGGTGGCGGAACTGGGCAGCTTTACCCGGGCGGCCCATGCGCTCAACATTGCCCAGCCCGCCCTGAGCCGCCAGGTGCGGCTGCTGGAAGTGGAACTGCGCCAGAACCTGCTGGTGCGCAATGGGCGCGGCGCCGTGCCCACCGAAGCGGGCAAACTGCTGCTGGACCATGGGCGCGGCATATTGCACCAGGTGGAGCGCGCGCGCGAGGACCTGGGCCGGGTGCGCGGCGCGCTGGCCGGGCGGGTGGCCATTGGCCTGCCCCCCACGTTGGCCCGCGTGCTCACCGTGCCGCTCACCCGCGCCTTCCGCCGCCAGTTGCCCGAGGCGCAGTTGTCCATCACCGAAGGGCTTTCCAGCGGCATGCAGGAAGGCCTGCTCAATGGCCGCCTCGACTTGGCGGTGCTGCACAACGCCCAGCCAGTACCCGAAATTGAACTGCAACCCCTGTTCGACGAAGAACTGGTGCTGGTGCAGTCGCGCACCCCTGGCCTGCAGGAAGACCCGCCACCGCCGCCCATAGACCTGGCGCAGGTGGCCTACCTGCCGCTGGTGATTCCCAGCCGGCCCAACGCCATCCGCATGCAGGTGGAGTCCGAAATGGCCAACATTGGCTGCCGCCCCGTGGTGGTGCTGGAGATTGACGGCGTGTCTGCCATTCTGGACCTGGTGGCCGAAGGCATGGGCTGCGCCATCCTCTCACGCAACGCCGTGGCCAGCTCGATCCGGCCGTCGGCCTACACGGTGCGCAGCATCGGCTCACCGGCTTTGCGCAGCCGCCTGTGGCTGGCCAGCAGCTCGCAGCGCCCCGCCACGCTCACGCTGCAGGCCACCACCAAACTCATACAGCAGGTCTGTGCCGAGCTGTTCCCGGAACCCGCCGCACCCAGTACGAGCGATCAGCCCAGCCAGCCCGGCAGCTGACGCAGCACCCACAGCAGGATGCTGAGGCTGAAGAACGAGGCCACCGTGGTGGCGAGCAACGCGGCGGCACTCACGGCGTCGTGCCCGTGGCGCTGCGCCAGGATGGCGTAGATGCCGATCATAGGCATGGCGGCCGACAGCACGGCAGCGGTACGGAAGGTGGCATCCAGCCCCGCCAGACCCAGGTGAGGCAGCGCAAGCACCGCCAGCAGCACGGCCAGCGGGTGCAGTATGAGCTTACCCAGGGCAATGCGGGCCACGTCGGAACGCATACCGCGCACCTCCAGCCCCACCAGCGAGCCGCCGATGACGAACAACGCCAAAGGCCCGCTGGCCAGCGAGAACAGGCTTACCGTGCGCTCCAACACCTGGGGCAGCTTCCAACCCATAGCCGCCACCAGCGTGCCCGCCAGAATGCCAATGATCATTGGGTTCTTCAGCAGCCGCAGCAGCGTCTGCCAAAGCACCTGCGCCACGGACTGGTGCTCACCCTCCGGCCCCGGGTCGGTCTCGGCGTAGGCCATCAGGAAAGGCAGCTTCAGCAGGTTTTCAACCAACATGTTCAGCGCCAGCACCACCCCGGCCACGGGGCCCAGCGTCAGCATCAGCACCGGGTAGCCCACGTAGCC
>CBKZAG010000226.1:0-5233 GCA_966692625.1 uncultured Comamonadaceae bacterium | reverse complement strand
GAAGGGCACCTCGTTGTACATCATCGACAGGTTGGCGGCGAATCGGGGCATGTCGTTCAGGTTCTGTGTGCGTCGTTACCAGGAAGCGTTGAAGGCCTCGCGCAGCTCCTGGATCTGCTCGGGCGTCAGCGGTGTGGGGCGGGGTTGGCTCATCAGCCACAGCCGGGCGGTTTCTTCCAGTTCCTCCAGCACGGCCATGGCCTGGGCAGGGGTGCCGTGCCAGACGTTGGGGCCCAGGCGCTCCAGCATCACCGCCCGCAGCGTCAGGCCGCCTTCGCGGGACTGGGCAATGCGCTGTGCCACCTCGTCGCCCACGCGCGGGTCGCCGGGGCGGCGGTAGGCAATGCGTGGCACGTGTCCCACCTTCATCACAAAGTACGGCGTGATGGGCAGCAGCAGGTCGCCCGCGTGGTGGGGCTCCTGCAGCGTCAGCGCCACCAGGTGCGTGGAATGGGTGTGGATGACGCAGCCCGCAGCCGGGTCGGCTTCGTAGATGCGCCGGTGCAGCGCCAGCGTCTTGCTGGCCGGGCGGCCCGAACGTTGCACGCCAGCGTCGTCCAGCCAGGCCAGTTCTTCTGGCTGCAGAAAGCCCAGGCAGGCATCCGTGGGGGTGATGAGGTGGCCGCCGCCGTGTTCGGCAGGCACGCGCACGCTGATGTTGCCCGCTGTGGCGTGCACGTAACCGCGCTCGAAGAGCGAACGGCCCACGCGGCATATGTCCTGGCGCAAGGTGTCCATGGCTCAGTCCACCAGCGCCAGCGCTTTGCTGAAGAAATCCACCGTGCCGAAGTTGCCGGACTTCAACGCGAGCAGCAGCGGTCGGCCTTCGGCCTGGGTCCAGGGCACGCCGGGGTCGATCGCGGCGCCAATGCGCAGTTGTTGCACGCCCAGCGCCTGCACCACCGCGCCGGAGGTTTCACCCCCCGCCACCACCAGGCGCCGCACCCCGGCATCCACCAGGCTGGCGGCCACACGGGCCAGGCACTGCTCCACCAGATGGCCTGCGCGCTGCACGCCCAGCTCGGCCTGAATGGCCTTGACTTCGTCGGGCTGCGCGGTGGCATAGATGAGCACAGGGCTGTCGCCTTGTGCACCGGCCCAGCGGGTGGCTTGCGTGGCCAAGTCTTCGCCCGCTGCCAGGGCGCGTGCGTCGATGCGCATGGCGGGGCGCCCCTGGGCAATCCAGTGCGCCACTTGCGCATTGGTGGCGCTGGAGCACGAGCCCGACAGCACCGCAGCACGCCCGCCAACACTGGGCAGACGGGCCGCTTCGGCGTCCGGCTTGAGCCAGCCTTGCGCTTCATACACGGCGGGCAAACCCAGCGCCACGCCAGAGCCTGCGGTGATGAGCGGCATGTCTGCACAAGCGGCGGCCATGGTGCGCAGCGCGTCGTTGTCGATGGCGTCCACCACGGCAAAACGCATGCCGCTGGCACGCAGCTCGGCCAGGCGTTGGCGCAAGGCATCCGTACCCCGGCTCACCACGTCGTGCCGGGCCAGACCCACGTGCCCTTGGCACTGTGCCTGCAGCACCCGCACCAGGTTGGCATCGGTCATGGGCGTCAGCGGGTGGTGGCGCATGCCGGAATCGCTCAGCAGCTCGTCGCCCACGAACAGGTGGCCGCGAAACACCGTGCGGCCGTTCTCGGGGAAGGCCGGGCAGGCGATGGAGAAGTCGCTGCCAAGCGCGTCCAGCAAGGCCTCGGCCACGGGGCCGATGTTGCCCGCTGGCGTGGAGTCGAAGGTGGAGCAGTACTTGAAGTAGAACTGCCGTGCACCGCCGCCTTGCAGCCAGCGCAGCGCAGCCAGGGAGTCGCCCACCGCCTCATCCACGGGCGCGGTGCGCGACTTCAATGCCACCACCACCGCGTCAGCTTCGGGCGGCGGGCCGTCGGGCACGCCCATCACCTGCACCGTGCGCATACCGGCGCGCACCAGCATGCTGGCCACGTCGGTGGCGCCGGTGAAGTCGTCTGCAATCACGCCCAGAATCATTCTGCTGTCTCCTGTCCGGGCAGGCTCAGGCCGGCCAGGCCGGCGTAGTACTTCACTACGGCTGAATCGTCTTCGCCGCCCAACCCCATGGCGGCGGTGGCCAGGTAAAGCTGGTGGGCCGACGACGCCAGCGGCAGCGGGAAGGCCAGCTTGCGCGCAGCATCCAGCACGATGCCCAGGTCCTTCACGAAGATGTTCACGGCCGACAGCGGGGTGTAGTCGCCGTCAAGAATGTGCGGCACGCGGTTCTGGAACATCCAGCTCATGCCTGCGGAGTTGCAGATCACCTCGTAGAGCTGATGCGGGTCGGCGCCCGCGCGCATGCCCAGCGCCATGGCCTCGCAGGCGGCGGCAATGTGCACACCCGCCAGGTGCTGGTTGACCATCTTCACGGTGGAGCCCACGCCTGCGCGGTCGCCCAGGCGGTACACCTTGCCCGCAAAGGCTTCCAGCAGCGGCGCGGCGGCGTCAAAGGCTTCGGGGCGGCCAGAGGCCATCACCGTCATCTGGCCTTCAGCCGCTTTTTTTGCGCCGCCAGAAACCGGGCCGTCAATGAAATGGATGCCTTTGTCTGCCAGACGACTCTCCCACTGCGGCGGCAGGCTCGGGTCCACCGTGGCGGACGCCACAACCACGCTGCCCGGGCGCATCGCCTGGGCCAGCCCCTGCGCGCCGAACAGCACCTCCTCGGTTTGCGCAGCGTTCACCACCAGGATCAGCACCACATCGCATTGGGCGGCCAGTTCAACAGGCGTGGCCACCGCGTGGCCGCCTGCCTGGGCGAAGCTGTCGCGCGCCTCGGCACGGGGGTCGCAACCCCAGGTGGCAACGCCAGTGCGCAGCGCCGACAGGGCGGCCCCCATGCCCATGGAGCCGAGGCCGATGACGCCGAGTGTCTTGTTGGTAGAAGGTTGCATGCTTGGCGTGTGTGTTGGGTGTCAGGAAAGGGTCTTGGCAGAAGCCTTTGACGGGTTGGCCTTTTTGGCGAACAGCTTGTCCAACGCCTGTTTCACGGGTGCGTCTGCCTGCTCGATACGGCGCGCGGCGTGCACCATGTGCTGCGTGGCGGCCTTGCGGGCCAGGTCCGGGCGGCCACTCACCACCGCGCGGGCAATGGCAGCGTGCTCGGCGCGCACCTGCTTCATGAACTCGCTGTGCATGGCCTCGTTGGCGCGCGTCACCTTGATCGCGTCGCGCTGGTACTGCTCCAAAAAATCGAGCAGCCGCTCAAACTGCGGGTTGTCTGTGGCACGGGCAATGGCGCGGTGAAAACGCAGGTCCTGCTCCACGCCGTCCTCGCCGCGCTGCACGGCTTCTTCAATGGCAGCCATGGCGTCTTCAATCGCGCGGGCCTTGGCCGGTGTGATGCGTTGTGCCGCCAGTGCCGCGACTTCACCCTCCAGCGTGCGGCGCACTTCCACTACCTGCAGCACAGCGTCCAGCGAGGTGAGCACCGTCGGGTCAAATGCCAGTGCGCGTGCCTGTATGCGCGGTGCCACGAACATTCCGGCGCCCTGGCGCGAGGTCAACAAGCCCATGGACTTGAGGCGACTCACCGCCTCACGCACCACGGTGCGTGACACCTGGAACTGCTCGGTCAACTGCTGTTCCGTGGGTAGCTTGTCGCCAGGTGCCCATTCGCCGGATTCGATGTGTTGGCGCAACAACTCTGCCAGCTTGTCGCTGAGGCGTTCGGTGGGCGGCAGTTTTGTGGACATGGGGTTGAGTTGTCTCTTGATTTGTCAGGTCATCATACAAATTCTCAAAAAAGAAATGTCTTGGGGTTTTCCCGAAAGGCGGTGCGCGGGCGCAAAAAAGCCCGCTTGAAAGCGGGCTTGGATTGAAGTGCGTTGAGGATCAGGCCAGCAACGGCACGATCAGCAGCGCCACGATGTTGATGATCTTGATCAGCGGGTTGACGGCAGGGCCTGCCGTGTCCTTGTACGGGTCACCCACGGTATCGCCGGTCACGGCGGCCTTGTGAGCGTCTGAGCCCTTGCCGCCGTGGTGGCCGTCTTCGATGTACTTCTTGGCGTTGTCCCATGCGCCGCCGCCCGTACACATGGAAATGGCCACGAACAGGCCGGTCACGATGGTGCCCATGAGCACGCCGCCCAGCGCCTTCGGCCCCAGCAGCAGACCCACCAGAATGGGCACCACCACGGGCAGCAAGCTGGGCAGCATCATTTCCTTGATGGCAGCGCCCGTCAGCATGCCCACGGCCTTGCCATACTCGGGCTTGGCCGTGCCTTCCATGATGCCCGGGATCTCGCGGAACTGGCGGCGCACTTCCTCCACCACCGCTCCTGCCGCACGGCCCACCGCCTCCATGGCCATGGCGCCGAACAGGTAGGGAATCAAGCCGCCGATGAACAGGCCGACGATCACCATGGGCTCGCTCAGGTCAAAGCTCACCTCCATGCCATAGGTCTCCAGCTTGTGGGTGTAGTCGGCAAACAGCACCAGTGCAGCCAGGCCCGCCGAGCCGATGGCGTAGCCCTTGGTCACCGCCTTGGTGGTGTTGCCCACGGCGTCCAGCGGGTCGGTGATGTCACGCACGCTGGCGGGCAGTTCGGCCATTTCGGCAATGCCGCCAGCGTTGTCGGTGATGGGGCCGTAGGCATCCAGTGCCACCACAATGCCCGCCATGCTCAACATGGCCGTGGCGGCCACGGCCACGCCGTACAGCCCCGCCAAGGCGTAGCTGGCCAAGATGGCCACGCACACGAACAGCACCGGCCAGGCGGTGGACTTCATGCTCACGCCAATGCCCGCGATGATGTTGGTGGCGTGCCCCGTGGTGGACGCTTGCGCCACGTGCTGCACGGGTTTGTACTGTGTGCCCGTGTAGTACTCGGTGATCCACACCAGCGCGGCGGTCAGGCCCAGGCCCACCAACCCGGCGGCCCACAGGCGCCACTGGCTGCCGCTGGCGGCAATGGCGTTGTCAGGCATCAGCCACATCGTCACGCCGTAAAAGGCAATGGCCGACAGCACGCCAGCCACGATCAGCCCCTTGTACAGCGCGGGCATCACGTTCCTCATGCCCGGCGTGGCCTTCACGAAGAAGCAGCCGATGATCGACGCCAGAATCGACACGCCGCCCAGCGCCAGGGGGTACAGCACCGCCTGCATGGGGGCCGCAGCCACCATCAGCGCGCCCAGCACCATGGTGGCAATCAGCGTCACCGCGTAGGTCTCGAACAGGTCGGCGGCCATGCCAGCGCAGTCACCCACG
>CBKZAG010000225.1:0-5489 GCA_966692625.1 uncultured Comamonadaceae bacterium | reverse complement strand
GAGAGAGCGCTAGCGAACGGACCGAGTTTCCGCCGCACCGGCCCCAGACAGGCGGACGCAGCGGAGTCGGCGCCAAAGGCGCCGACCGGCACAGCATGAGCCCCTGCAGGGCCAGGCCTGCCGCAGCAAGCGAGGTCAACGACAACAACGGACAGGCAAGCAACAGAAGCTCAACCCAACCGCCCAGGCCGCCCATCCCCCGTGCCCGCCTGGCTGGCCTCAGGCACACGCGGCTCCGTCAACAACCGCACCCGGAACGCCGCGCCCGGCCCATCCGCGCGGTTGTCAGCCTCCAACCGGCCACCGTAGCGCTCCACCAACCCCTGGCTGATCCACAGCCCCAGGCCATTCCCATCGTTCTTCGTCGTGAAGAACGGCGTGAACAGCCGCTCGCGCACTTGCGGACTCAAACCCGGGCCACGGTCCTGCACCTCCAGCACCGCACCCTGTGGCTCACCCGTTTCGTCCAGCCAGTCACGCGTCAGCAGGCGCAACTCACCACCTTCCGGCATCGCCTGGATCGCGTTGATCATCAGGTTGATCACCACCTGCTGCAGCTCCTGCCGGTTGCAGCCCACAGCTGCAGTGGCCCGCCAGTCCTGCGTCACGTTCACATGGCGCTGTTGCAGCAGGTGCGCCACCAGCACCAGGCAGTCCGCCACCACGCGGTTCAGGTCCAGCGCGTCCACATAGCCTGCAAACTCGGTGGGCCGCGCGTACTGCAGCAGCTGCGTCACGATCAGCCGCATGCGCTCTACCTGCTCGTCCAGCAGCTTCATCTCGGCGCGTACGGGGGTGGTCTGCTCCCCAAGCGTCTCGCGGATCAGGTCCAGGTTGCCCTGGATCACCGCGATCGGGTTGTTGATCTCGTGCGCAATGCTGGCCGTGAGCTGCCCAATAGCAGCCAGCTTCTCGGACTTCACCAGTTGCTGCTGCGCCAGCCGCAGCGACGCGTTGCTTTCCTCCAGCTCCTGTGTGCGCTCGGCCACCTTGCGGTCCAGCGTCTCGCCCCACTCGCGCAGGCGTCGGGTGTTGTCGTCCACCACGTCCAGCAGGTGGTCCAGGTGGTTGGCCAGGGCGCCCAGTTCGTCGCGCGCGGTCACCTCGCCCACGCGGGCCTGCGCCTCGCCGTTCTCCACGCGCAGCATGGTCAGGTTCATCTGCTCGACGGGCTTGAAGATGCTGCGCGCCCAACGCACCGAAAACACCGCCGCCAGCGCCATCACCGCCAGAAAGATCAACCCCATCACCGCCAGCATGCCGTAGCGCACCCAGCGGAAGGGCTGCTCCAGAAAGCCCACGTACAACATGCCGATGCGGTCGCCATGCGCGTCCAGCAGCGGTTCGTACGCGCTCACGTACCAGTCGTTGACGACAAAGGCGCGGTCCAGCCAGGTCTGCCCACGCGCCAGTACCGCCTCGCGCACCGATTGCGACACCCGCGTGCCAATGGCGCGCTGGTCCTGGAACAGCCGCACGTTGGTGGTGATGCGAACGTCCTCCAGGAACAGCGTGGCCGTGCCCTGGCTGCCAAAAGGCAGCGAGCCTTCGGGGTAGACGATGCGGTTGATGTGGTCGATGAAGTCCAGGTTCTGGTTGAGCAGCAGCCCGCCATGCAGGGTGGCCCACTGTCGGCCCTGTGCGTCCAACACTGGCAGGCTGGCCAGCATCACCATGGCACGGTCTTCCACGGTGCGGTTGGTGGGTGTGGCGTTGCGCGTGTTTACCAACGGAATGCGCAGACGCTGCTCCAGGTGCGGGGCAAGTTTTTGCAGGGCGGCGGTGTGCAACAACACCAGGCGCGCGGCGTTCTTGTTGTCTGTGCCCGATTGCGCAGGTGTTGGCGTGGTCAGCGTGAAGGCTTCCATGCTGTAGCCACGCTTGGGTGAACGACCCGCCTGACGCGGCCCACGTTCCAGCACCAGAAAGTCCAGCCCCAACCGTGCGCGTTCCGCAGACAGCAGCTTGTCAATCGCCCGCGCCGCCTTTGATTCACCGGGGGCATCCGTGTCGCCACTGGTCCCTGGCGGAAGCGGCAACACCAGCCGGCCTGCACCTGCAGGCAGCCCCTGCAGCGCCCGGTGCAGCGCGTGCGAGGTGGCCACCGCACGCGTGCCCGAACCCACCTCGTTCATCACTTGGTTGAAATAGCCGCTGGCCACGGCCAGGTCGGAGCGGATCTTGGTGATGAGCAAGCGGTCGTAGGCCACGTTGGCCCAGGCCAGCAAGGCCAGAACCAGCAGCGGAAACACCACGGCCAGCGGCAACAGTGCCATGGCCAGCAGCTTGTTGCGCACCGATCCGGCAATCCACGCCGGGGTCTTCCACCATGTCATGTCAGACTCCGCCGAGCCGTCTCAAGGAGGCTGAGGCCCCCTTTTTTGGGGCAACGAACAATGTGAGCGTGGGGGCCGTGTTTCATGCCGCGTCCGCGCGGCCGCCTAGGCCCCATTCCGCCACGCGCCGCTCCAGGGTGCGGCGTGACACGCCGAGCAGTTGCGCAGCGCGTGTCTTGTCGCCTTGAACCGATTCCAGCACGCCCAGGATGTGCTGCTTCTCCAGTGTCTGCAGATCGGTCGGCCGGCCGGCGGTCAGGCCAGGTGGCGAGCTGGGCATGGCGGGGTAGAGCGCAGACACGTTCAGCTTGCCCAGGATCAGCGATCGCTCGACCAGGTTGCGCAACTCGCGCACGTTGCCAGGCCAGGCGTATTCCTGCAAAAAACGCAACTCGTCTTCCGTCACGTCGATGGGGTCCACTCCCAGCGCGGGGGCCAGTTCCAGCGTGAAATGGCGCAGCAGGTCAACAATGTCTTCCTTGTGTTCGCGCAAAGGCTCCAGCGTGATGTCCACCACCTGCAGGCGGTAGTACAGGTCGGCGCGGAAGCGCCCGGCCGCCACCTCGTCGCTGAGCCGCCGGCTGGTGGCCGCCACGATGCGCACATCCACCGGCAGCAGTTGCTGGCTGCCCACGGGGCGGATTTGCAACTCCTCGATGGCGCGCAGCAGCGTCGCCTGCACCGGCAAGGGCAGCTCGGCCACCTCATCGAAGAACAACGTGCCGCCTTGCGCGTAGTAAAACAGTCCGTCGCGCGCGTGGGCCTGGCCATGGCTGCCGTGACGCACGTGACCAAACAGTTCCATCGCCATATCGTCGGGCGAAAGCGCGGCACAGTTCACTGGTACAAAGGGGCCGCTGGCGCGCGGGCTGCGGGCGTGCAGTTCGCGCGCCACCAGCTCCTTGCCGGTCCCCGACTCGCCCTGCACCAGCACCGTGCTTGGCATGGGGGCAATGCGTTCAATCGCCTCGCGCAGCCGCGACGTGGCCTGCGAACGCCCCACCAGCACCGAGCCCTGCTGGCGCGGCAGCCGCGCGTTGCGGCGCAGCACGTGGTTTTCGCGGCGCAGTTGCGCGCGTTCGTGGCACTGCTTGATGGCGTTGAGGATCTGCGGAATGCGAAAAGGCTTGAGGATGAAGTCCGACGCGCCCGCGCGCAGCGCTTCAATGGCCGTGTCCAGGTCTGCAAACGCAGTGATCAGAATCACCTCGCCGCTGTAACCCTGCTCACGCAATTCCTTGAGCCAGGCCACGCCATTCTTGCCCGGGAGCGAGATGTCCAATATCACCAAGTCGATGCGCTGCGAACGCATCCACTCCGCGCCTTCCTCGGCACTGCTCGCGCTGGCCACAAACCGGCAGCGGGGCGCCAGTACCTTGATGAGGAAATTGCGCATGCCCTGTTCATCGTCGACGATGAGGATGGACCAGTGCGGCCAGCCGTCGGCAGCAGCGATGGCATGTGTGGACGGAAACAGCGCGGATGGTGACGAAATTGAAGCATTCACCGAACCAGATTTTACGGAAATTCCTTATTTAAATAGTGGGGTATTGAATGTTTTCGGTGATCAAAAACGCAGTTTCTCGCGTTTTTCAGAGCCGGTCCTGCGCGACAATTTGTCGTTGCCGGGTGTGACAAAACGACGTTGATGCGTGTGCCCCCACCGTGCCTTTCGCCATTTCGGCGACATTGATCTTTCTATATAAGTCATTGCTTTTGGTCTGGGTTTTGCTTTGGCGCGAAACGGGGTGGTGGTGCTGGGTGAAAGTTGCATAAGTCAAGCACATTCTTGACGGCCAGACGGCGTGCTCACTGGGTTGCAGGAGTGTCTTTGGGGCGCTAAAGTGCCCCTATGCAAAAGGCCCATAAGTCAACCAAAGGGTCTGCTTGAACGCACGTTTCCAGGAGACATCTTCATGAGCCCATCCTCTTCTTCTCAGCCCAGTTTGAGTCGCCGCCGCTGGTTTGCCGGTGCGGGCGCCGTTGGTGCTGTGGCAGCCGTGGCTGCTGTGGCGCCCGTGGCCACCGCACCTGTTGCCGAAGCGGCGCCAGAACCCAAGCCCGCTCCCGAGCGGGGCGGCGGCTACAGCGTGTCTGAACACATCAAGCGCTATTACCAGACCGCGCGCGTCTGAGCGCGCGGTGGTGCTGTTCGCTGGTGACCGTCTTTCCCCTGTGATCCTTCGATGCCCTGTCGGGCGAGGTGAACTTCCATGTTGCTGACCAAGAAAAATCCAAACCACGCCGGTGCAGCCCGGGCTGAAGCCGGTGCAGGTTTCGTGCAGAGCCTGCGGCGAGGTTTCGCGCACGCACTGCCCACCATGGACCGCCGTGTCTTCCTGCGCCGTTCAGGCCTGGGCGTAGGCGTGGGCCTGGCCGCCTCGCAGCTCACGCTGGTGAAGAAGGCCAAGGCTGCGTCCGGTGGCTCTATTGATGGAACCGGCAAGATCGAAGTCAAGCGCACCGTCTGCACGCACTGCTCGGTGGGCTGCGCGATTGACGCCGTGGTGGAAAACGGCGTGTGGACCCGGCAAGAGCCGGTGTTCGACTCGCCCATCAACCTGGGCGCCCATTGCGCCAAGGGCGCGTCCATACGCGAGCACGGCCACGGCGAATACCGCTTGCGTTACCCCATGAAGCTGGTCAACGGCAAGTACCAGCGCATCGGCTGGGACCAGGCGCTGGAAGAGATCACCGCCCGCATGAAGCAACTGCGCGAAGCCAGCGGCCCCGACAGCGTGTACTTCGTGGGTTCGTCCAAGCACAGCAACGAGCAGGCCTACCTGCTGCGCAAGTTCGTCAGCTTCTGGGGTTCCAACAACTGCGATCACCAGGCGCGCATCTGTCACTCCACCACGGTGGCCGGCGTGGCCAACACCTGGGGGTACGGCGCCATGACCAACTCGTACAACGACATGCAGAACAGCAAGGTCGCTCTGTACATCGGCTCCAACGCCGCCGAGGCGCACCCCGTGTCCATGCTGCACATGCTGCATGCCAAGGAAACCGGCTGCAAGATGATCGTGGTGGACCCGCGCTTCACGCGCACGGCGGCCAAGGCCGACGAATACGTGCGCATCCGCTCCGGTACCGACATCCCCTTCCTCTTCGGCCTGCTGTACCACATCTTCAAGAACGGCTGGGAAGACAAGA
>CBKZAG010000224.1:0-5557 GCA_966692625.1 uncultured Comamonadaceae bacterium | reverse complement strand
GGCACTGCTACGCGACGCGGGACCGGGTGACGTTTTCGAACGGACGGGAGCGGTTCGATTTTGACAGTGGTGCGGGCTTGGCGGAGAGGGGGGCAAAGTGTTAAGGTGGAAAGACGCCCTACTTGAGCTAAATGACGAGTGGCAAGTTTGCAGCGAGGCTGTGTGAAAACCCTCTCTCACCTCTGCGACCCAGCTGGTAGAGTCTGTGGACATATTGAGCAGCGAGGTCAATATGTCCAGATTCATCGAAGGTCAGGACAGGCAGCAAGTCACATTGCTGCCGGAGTGCCTGGATGACTTCATCGCAGAGGACAACACGGTTCGAATCGTGGATGCCTTCATCAATGAGTTGGACCTGGCAGCCCTGGAGTTCCAGGGGTTGCAGCCGGCCTCAACTGGCCGACCCTCGTACCACCCCTCGGTGCTCCTGAAGCTCTACCTCTATGGCTACCTCAACCGGATCCAGTCCAGCCGCAGGCTGGAACGGGAATGCCAGAGGAACGTGGAGCTGATGTGGCTGACTGGCAGGCTCGCGCCCGACTTCAAGACGATTGCCGACTTCCGGCGCGACAACGGCAAGGGCATACGCAATGTCTGTCGTCGCTTCGTGATGCTGTGCCGCGAGCTGAAGCTGTTCACCGACGCTGTGGTGGCCATCGACGGCAGCAAGTTCAAAGCGGTCAACAACCGCGAGCGCAACTTCACGCCAGGCAAGATTGAACGTCGCGAGAGGGAGTTGGAGGAAAGTATTCAACGCTACCTAGACGCCCTGGAGACGGCAGACAGGACGCAGCCTGCGGAGATTCAGGCCAAGACGGATCGTCTGCAGGGAAAGATCCAGAAGATGCGCCAGCGCCTGCAAGGATTGCAGGTGATCAAGGCGCAGTTGGAGACCCTGCCAGACCGCCAAATCTCCCAGACGGATCCCGATGCTCGCGCCATGACCACCTACAGCGCCAAGGGCACAGCGATGGTGGGCTACAACGTGCAGGCCGCTGTAGATACAAAGAACCATTTGATCGTCGCCCACGAGGTCACGAACAACGGCAGTGACCGCGCCCAGCTGAGTCCGATCGCGCTGGCGGCGCGCGATGCAATGGGCAAACGAAGGTTGAAAGCCATTGCCGACCGTGGTTACTACAGCGGTCTTGGGCTCAAGGCCTGCGAGGATGCCGGAGTTGCGGCAATTGTTCCCAAACCCATGACCTCCAGTGCGAGGGCTGAGGGCCGATTCGACAAGACAGACTTCATCTACATCGCCCGCGACGACGAGTACCAATGCCCAGCGGGTCAGCGTGCGATCCACCGCTTCAGCCGCGAAGAGGCTGGACTGCAGATCAGCATCTATTGGTCCAGCGCCTGCCCAGCCTGCTCGATGAAAACGCAATGCACCACAGGCGAGTACCGGCGCATCAGGCGGTGGGAGCACGAAGAAGTCATGGACCTCGTCCAGGAACGGCTGGACCGCATGCCCAACGCCATGACGGTGCGCAAGAGCACCGTCGAACATGTCTTCGGCACCCTCAAGCACTGGATGGGCTGGACTCACTTCCTGACCCGAGGGATCCAGAACGTGGCAACCGAGATGAGCCTGAGCGTGCTGGCTTACAACTTCAAACGCGTCCTCAGCATCCTGGGCTTCGAACAGACCATGAAGGCCATGCGCCTGCTGGGTGCATAGGCGCCCACTGCAGTCGTTTCCAGCTTGATTTACAGCCCGAGGCCGACTTCGGGGCCTCTCAGGTCAATCGCAGAGGCGAGCACAACGAAAAATCTATCCAGACTGCTGGATGCGCCCCTGAAGCTCGGCACCCCGAGAGTTATCACACGGCCTCCAGCGGTTGCTGCCGTCCGCGGCCGGGCCGTCACGTCACGGGGTCTTCCACACAGCGGCCATCCGGGTGCCCGCGCCTTGGCCGACCCGACGGCAGGTATCTGGTGAAGAGCTGACATTGGCCGCGCGCTGGATCGCAGCGGGGTATTGACGGTCTGCTGTCGGCCAGTGCGAATAGGTACCGCCGACCCATCGCGGCTGTCGCAATCCACGATGGCGATCGTTCAACGATACACCTTGCCATACGGGATTCAACCGGACCTTGTACCCTGCTTGATGCTTGATTCGATCAGGCGTTCAAAGGTTTCATGCTGGCCCGCTGGTATCAACTCCCTCAACGCATCTTGCCGCTTCGTTCTTCCAAACAAGGTTTCTACTACCCAGCCGATGAGGTAGACGGCAGATAGACACCCCCCGCCGTGGCAACGGCCCCCTTGCAAACCAGCGCTTGATTCCGGACATCAACCCCCAAGGCCATCAGTTCCGTCATGGCATCAGGGTGCGTTGTTGCTGGTCCACCACGCAACAGGCCCAACCGTTCAAGAATAAATGCGCCCCCACAGATGGACCCTATGAGTTGCTTATCGACGTTCAACGAAAAGGCGTCAACAAATGCCTGGTCTTGCAGCGCTGCTTTGACGCCAAGTTTGCCGCTAGAGAACAACACCACATCGGCGCCGTTGGCCTCTGAGAGGAGACCATGGGTCTTGATGGACAAGCCGTGGGCTGAAACGTGCTCAGCCTTTGTGCCCAGTATTCGGACTTGCCAGTCCTGAGTGTTGCGACCCAAGATGTCCCACATCAGGAACAGATCGATGTCGGTAAAGCTGTCGAAGATAACGATGACGAACGTCTTCATGGCAAACGCCTCTCTTACGCTAGAAGCGTTTTGTGGGCTGGTCATTTCACGGTATGCCTGCAAAAGAGGATATGCCGTTTGCTAGCACCATGCAATCTAGCGGCTACCAGGGATTCAAAAGCATCGGCCATGCGACGAGCTGACTTCTCTACGTCTGCTCTTGGCCGGGACCGGGTTTTCCCGGGGTATGTCGCCAGCAGACTCTGGCCGGCAGTTCCGCTGCCTCCCTTTGGTCTACTGATGTGGGTTTCCGGAGGGAAACTCTCTTCGACAATTCGAGCCAAACCTATTCAGTGACGCTGAAACAAACGCACGTGCATCGGCCGCATGAAGGTAGCGCCGTCGCCTTGGACGTGTGTCGCAAAAGCCTGTCGGACTTTTGCCAGGGTGTCCGGGTCAAGCGCATGGTCAGCGTATGTGACATTGACCAGTCGGCGTTCAAATTCGTCGAAATTCCTGAAGTACGACGATGTGGCAAAAAACCTGTGCCCTACCTCTCGCAATGGGCCATCGCTGCCTGCCAGGTGATCCAGCGCTGACTGAGCGACTTGGCGCACATGCCCCTCGTCATGGAAGAGCTTGAGCACGTCGTTGAACGCCCCGCCGTAGACTGGCTCGGAAACGTAAAGGTAGCCCCCTGGCTTGAGGACGCGGGCCACCTCAGCCAAGGCATTCGGAATCAACGCCAGCGGTACATGGTGCAAGGACTTGAGCATCAATGCCAAGGCGAAACTTTGGTTAGGGAACGGTACGCTCTGTGCCCCGGCCCGCACAAAGTTCAGGCCGTGCTGGGGCGTTGCCAAATTCTTTCGGTGCTGCCGCTCATCCACTTCCAGTGCTGTTACCTCGCACTGTGGGTAGCGCCGCAACAACTCTCTGGCCAACTGCGCCTCACCACAACCCAACTCAATGATCTTCTGCCGATTCAACGGCACCAAGCCGTGCAGCACCTGCAATTCATGGTCGACCACAGGCAATTGATCCCATTCCGTCACAGCTGAACTCCTTTGATCTGTTGAAAATATCTTCCCAGTCCTGCTCCGTCAATCACTTGGCGTGGGCTCTGAAGGTGAACTGGGACGAACAAACTTGAATGTTCCCGTTGCCAGGGCGCACAAATGGCCCGAAGCAACTGACACGTGCCCTTCCACAAAAGCCAGCGTCTTTGTCATGTGCAGCAAGTGCCCCTGCCCACAAGCGGCCCCCGGGCCGGGCGCATGAAGCTGGTTTTCATCTTCACGGTGACAAGGCCCTGTTCTGGGCGCACACTGCGCCCAGCCCTCGCCATGGCGACGTCCAGCAATGTCATAACAACGCCCCCATGCACAGCCTTGAAGTTGTTCTCATGCTCAAGCATCGGGTCGTAGGTCAGTGCTGCAATGCCATCTCGCCAGTCGATTAAACGCAAACCCAAGTGATCAACAAATGGGACCACCACCCCGTGAGCATCAGCTAGCGGCTTCATTCAAACCACTCCATAACCAGCGCCTTGACCGGCACGGTGTCGCCGTGCTTGACGTGGATATGCGTCACCGTACCGTCGCGCTCCGCACACACCAGGCTCTCCATCTTCATCCCCTCGATGGACAGCAGCACGTCGCCCTTGCAGACCTACTGCCCTTCCTTGACCGCGATGCGCGCGACCGCCCCAAACATGGGTCGCGATTTCGCCTCGGTTGGCGACAAGAATTGAGGACAGCAATTTTCGTTGATGGGCCAAAGACATTGCCCTGCTCCTTGAAATGACGCACCGATCCATCGCGAAGACTTGGCTGGTCTTCGCGATCGAACCTGCTCACCGTGATTTGGATGACTGCTACGTGGCGACAGATCGTTGCAATATCTGGTTGGCCAGTGCCAGCACCGGTGCATCGACCATCTTTCCATCCACGTTGATGGCGCCACCGCCGGCTTGGCGGCTGGCATCCAGGACACGACGGGCCCACGCCAGTTCAGCATCCGTGGCGGCAAAGCCCTGGTGCACAAACGGCACTTGTGCCGGGTGGATGCACAGCTTGGAACCAAAGCCGAAACGGCGGCTGCGTTGCGTATCCCGCACAATGACCTCGCCGTCGGTGGTGGCCGTGGTGATGCCATCCACCGGCTGCGGCAATCGGGCTCTTCTGCTCGCCACAACCAAGGTCCAGCGGGCGACAGCAAGCTCAACCTCATCCGGCCCGCAAGAAATCCCCAGGTCGGCCTGCAAGTCCACATTCCCCAACCCTAGTCGCAGCACGTACGGAGCGGCGGCTATGCCGTCCAGTTGAGAGAAACCTTGGGCACTCTCGAGCAGAGGCAAGATAGCCAGCCCAGGGCATTGCCGTGTCAGCATCTGTAGAGACGCTGCAGACTCTGCCTTGGGCAACACCACCGCGCCGAGGCCTGGCAGCGAAGCCAACAGAGCGGTGTCTTCCGAATGGAATGTTGAGTCGACCGGGTTGATACGAACCAGCAAACGAGACTTTTCCGTATCAGAAAAGTGTTCCCACGCCTGGCGAATAGCGTCTCGGGCAAGCGGTTTGTCCTCCAGCGGGACCGCATCTTCCAAGTCGATGATGACCGCATCGGCACCAGAGGCCAGTGCTTTGGCAAACCGTTCTGTACGGTACCCCGGCACGAAAAGAAAGCTCCGCGCAGACGCTAGTAGGGACTTCGTCACGTGGAGCTCCCAAGCAACTTGCCAACCTGAGGCCAGTTCGCGATGCCCCACAAACTTTCGACTGAGGTTCTCATCTCATCGGCCCTCGCACCGCCACTGAACGCGGCAAGTCGCAACGCTTTTTCGGTGAGCTCTTCACGGGTGAGCGTATTGCCCGGATCGCCTTTGGGCTCGTCCACACGACCATGTAACTCCCGTCCATCCC
>CBKZAG010000223.1:0-5566 GCA_966692625.1 uncultured Comamonadaceae bacterium | reverse complement strand
CGGCCGTCGCAAATCGAGCGTCGCCCGCGTGTTTCTGAAAAAAGGCTCCGGCAAGATCACGGTCAACGGGAAGGACATCGAACAGTTCTTCGGCCGCCAGACCTCGATCATGATTGCCAAGCAACCCCTGGTCCTGACCGACAACGTCGAAACCTTCGACATCCAGGTCAACGTCCACGGTGGTGGTGAATCCGGCCAGGCCGGTGCAGTGCGCCACGGTATCACCCGTGCCCTGATCGACTACGACGCAGCCCTCAAGCCCGCCCTGAGCGCTGCTGGTTACGTGACCCGCGATGCTCGCGAAGTCGAACGTAAAAAGGTCGGTCTGCGTTCCGCACGCCGCCGCAAGCAGTTCTCCAAGCGCTGATCGCGCTGGGCAGTCTGCTGCCGAAAAAGCCGCCTGCTGGCCTTGTGCCGGGGGCGGTTTTTTCTTGCCAGAGGGAAAGACCCTGCTGGCAGCGAAGGGAATCACGCCGGCAAGCGGGATACCTGACTTTTTTGCTTTAGTATTTGTACGTTCGTTTCAATCCGGAAGGTCGCACCATGAGCGCAGTCGCAGAACAAGTCGAAACCGAAATGCCCGCCCCGTTGGTCTTTACTGACAGTGCCGCAGCCAAGGTCGCCGACCTGATCGCCGAGGAGGGCAACCCCGACCTCAAGTTGCGCGTGTTCGTGCAAGGCGGTGGCTGCTCCGGCTTCCAATACGGCTTCACCTTCGACGAGATCGTGAACGAGGACGACACGCAGATGAGCAAAAACGGCGTCACCCTGCTCATCGACGCCATGAGCTACCAGTACCTGGTGGGTGCAGAGATCGACTACAAAGAAGATCTGCAAGGCGCTCAGTTCGTCATCAAGAACCCCAATGCCACCACCACCTGCGGTTGTGGCTCCAGCTTCAGCGTTTGAGCTGAGAGTTCTCTTCAGGCCGGGTAGATGGCGCCCAGTATGCGGGGGCCTCGGGCGCCTGTGACCTGAGGTTCGTTGCCCGGCTTGCCTTCCATGGCCTGCTGAGCCAGCCAGGCGAATGCCGCTGCCTCCACCTGAGATACAGGCCATCCCCGGCTGTCGGTCGTCGACACGCCTGCCTGCATCAAAGCGGCGATTCTGCTCATCAAGTGGCCGTTGCGTGCGCCGCCGCCGCACACCAGAACCGCCTTGGGCCCTGCGCCATTCCACGATGTGTCCATGATTGCATGCGCTATGGTGTGCGCCGTCAGCTCGGTAAGGGTTGCCTGCACGTCTGACGGGGCGAGGTGCGAAAACCCTCGAAGGTGCTCGTCAAGCCAGTCGGCATTGAACAGGTCTCTTCCGGTGCTCTTGATGCCCTTGGCGTGGAAATAGGGCTCCCCTAGCAGATGCGACAGGAGCGCGGCGTGCAACCTGCCGCTGGCTGCCCATTCGCCGTTGGCATCGTAGTTCCGCCCGGTGTGCCGGTGGCACCACAGGTCCAGCAGCACGTTGCCAGGTCCGGTATCCAGGCCCAGCACCCGCCCATCTGCAGGCAGGGCGGTAATGTTGGCAATGCCGCCGATGTTCACCACGGCAACCGATTCGCCGGGCTGACCGAATACCCACTTGTGGAACGCTGGCACGAGCGGAGCGCCTTGGCCGCCTGCGGCAATGTCACGGCTGCGGAAGTCGGCGACGACCGTGATGCCGCACAGCTCGGCAAGCAACGCTGGCTGGTTCAATTGCAAGGTGTAGGGCGTGGCGTTGCCAGGGGCCGGCGGGGAGTGGCGGACCGTTTGCCCATGCGCACCGATGGCGCGAATGGCGCTGGCAGGCAGGCCACTTTGCTGCAGCAGCTGTTGGACGGCCTGGGCGTAGAGTTTGGCGAGCTGGTGGGCCGCCACCGCAGCCCGGTGCAGCTCGTTGGGGCCGGGGCAGTTCAAGGCCAGCAGTTCAGCGCGCAGTTCGGCGGGAAAATCGAGTGCGCAACTGCCAAGCACACTGGTTTCACCGTGGTCATGGAAGGCCATCAGCACGCCATCCACGCCGTCCAGCGACGTGCCGGACATCAGGCCAATGTAGTGCTGTGGCATGCTGGTCACACGGAAATGCGCCGAGGGGCGCATTCCGTCATTCTGCGCTGGCCTGGACGATGGTGGCCGCAGACACCAGCTTCTGGCGCATGGCCTTGGCGACTTGCTCGAAGGCGGCGCGAGAGCTGGCCGCAATGGGTTCGCCGGCGCTTTCGCGGGCGATGTTCAGCGGGTCTTGGTGGGCGCCGCGCACACGGTACTCAAAATGCAGGTGCGGACCGGTGGAGGCGCCGGTGGAGCCAACGGCGCCGATCACATCGCTCTGGGACACGCGCTGGCCCTTGCGGACGTCGATCCGGCTCAGGTGGGCGTACGCCGTGGATTTGTCTTGACGGTGTTGAACGACGATGAAATTGCCGTAGCCGCGCTGCCAGCCAGCGAACTCCACCACGCCGTCTGCCACGCTGCGCACCGGGGTGCCGGTGGGGGCAGCAAAGTCGATGCCAAGGTGGGCCTTCTTGTTGCCGGAAATCGGGTGGAAGCGCATGCCGTAGCCGCTGCTCACGCGCGAAAACGCCAACGGAGAGGCCAGAAAGGCGCGGCGCATGCTTTCACCGGCAAAGTTGTAATAAGAGCCTTTTTGGTTTGGCTCCTGGAACCACACCAGCTGGTGTGCCTTGCCTTGGTTGATGAACTCGGCGCTCAGGATGCGTCCAAAGCGCAGCACTTCGCCATCGGCTTCGAGGGCTTCATAGACCACGTTGAACGTGTCGCCTTGTCGAAGGTCGCGCCGGAAGTCGATTTCGGAGGAGAACAGGTCGGCAAGCTGCGAAGCAATGTCGTCAGGCAGCCGGGCCGCGTCGGTGGCGGCGAAGAGCGAGCTGCGGATCGTGCCGCTGCTCAAACGCACCGAAGCGGTGAATTCTGCGGACTCGATCCGGGAAGTCCAGGCCTCACCGCTGCGCTCCACCACGACGCGGGAGTAGGTGGGGCTGCTGTCGCTGGGCAGCCAGCGGGCGGTCAGGCGCAACAGGCGCTGGTTGTCGTCGGCCTCGGCCATGACCAGTTTGCCAGCGCGGCCCTTGAGCAGTTCGGCGGCTACCTTGTCGGTGCGCAGGAAGGTGCTGGCAGCGCTGTCGCTGACGCCAAGGCGTTGCAGAAGGCTTTGTGCAGTGTCTTCGCGGCGGGTGGTGTCGCTGCGGAAGAGAACAAAGGGCACTGGTGCATCAAGGCTGCCCTGGGCCGCGGCCACAGCGGGCTGGACGGATTCCACCAACTGGCGGACTGGCAGGTTGTCGATGTCGGTGTCAGAAGGGGCAACGCCAAATGCGGTGACGCCCGTGCCCAGCAGCAGCGCGCCAAGGCCACCCATGACACGCTTGGGATGATGCTGGAACGCCGATTTGAGTTGGCCGAACAGTTCGTTCATGTGAATTCGGGTACAACATGGGCCCGCAGCGGATGCACTGCTGGCACATGGGGGGAAAACGGGGAGTGGCTTGGGGCGGTGACCCGCCACCAGAACCTCGCCTGGGACGTGCTGGAGGCGTGCAAGAAGCAGGCCAACTAGAATCCCAGGTTGAATCAACGTTGAAGTATAACGGGTGCACCTGTTTGGGCATCTGTAATAACCCTTATGAACAATCACGATCAGGCTTCAAATACAGCATTTTTGTCTTCTCCGGCGGGGCTGGCCGACAAAAAGGACGAGGTACCTTTGTCCGATGCCGTTCGTCACGCCCTGGCCGTGACCCGCAGGGGTTGCGAGGAGCTGATTCCCGAGGCCGACTGGATCAAGAAGCTGCAGAAGAGTGAAGCCACTGGGCAGCCTTTGCGCATCAAGCTGGGGCTGGACCCCACGGCGCCAGACATCCACGTCGGCCACACCGTGGTGCTCAACAAGATGCGCCAGTTGCAGGACCTGGGTCACCAGGTGATCTTCCTGATCGGGGATTTCACCAGCCTGATCGGCGACCCGTCGGGGCGCAACAGCACGCGCCCGCCGCTCACGCCCGAGCAGATCAAGGCCAACGCCGAAACCTATTACAAGCAGGCCAGCCTGGTGCTGGACCCTGCCAAAACCGAGATCCGCTACAACAGCGAGTGGAGCCTGCCGTTGGGTTCGATGGGCATGATCCAGCTGGCGGCCAAGTACACGGTGGCGCGCATGATGGAGCGCAACGACTTCCACCAGCGTTTCACGGCGGGCACGCCCATCAGTGTGCACGAGTTTTTGTACCCGCTGATGCAGGGCTACGACTCGGTGGCGCTGAAGAGCGACCTGGAGTTGGGCGGCACCGACCAGAAGTTCAACCTGCTGATGGGCCGCCACCTGCAGGCCGAGTACGGGCAGGAGCCGCAGTGCATCCTGACCATGCCGCTGCTGGAAGGGCTGGACGGCGTGGACAAGATGTCCAAGTCGAAGAACAACTACATCGGCATCACCGAAGAGGCCAACACCATGTTCGCCAAGGTGCTGTCCATCAGCGACGAACTGATGTGGCGCTGGTACACGCTGCTGTCGTTCAAGTCGCTGGCCGAGATCGATGCGCTGAAGCAGGAAGTTGCTGGCGGGCGCAATCCCAAGGACGCCAAGGTGATGCTGGCCAAGGAGATCACCGCGCGCTTCCACAGCGCGGCGGCGGCGGATGTGGCTGAGCAGGACTTCATCAACCGCAGCAAGGGCGGCGTGCCGGACGAAATCCCCGAGGTGGGCCTGACTGGGGCGCCGCTGGGCATTGGCGCGCTGCTGAAATCCGCTGGCCTGGCGCCGTCCACCAGCGAGGCGAACCGCCTCATCGATGGCGGCGGTGTGCGTGTGGATGGTGCAGTGGTCAGCGACAAGGGCTTGAAGCTGCCCGCCGGCACCTTTGTGGTGCAGGTGGGCAAGCGCAAGTTCGCGCGCGTGACGCTGGCTTGATCGTCAGCGGGCGCCCGCTGACTCCAGCATGCGCGCCATGGCCGTGTAGCCCCGGGCGCGGGCCAGTTGCAGCGGCGTGTCACCGTGCCGGTCGGCCAGCTGCAGGTTGGCGCCAGCGCCGATGAGCGCCTGGAGTGTGGCCTGGTGCCTGGTGTCGCCGTCGCCGAGCACGATGGCCTCGATCACGGCCGTCCAGTGCAGGTTGTTGACGTGGTCCAGCGGCGCGCCTGCGGCGATCAGTTGACGCACGATGCCAGCATGCCCCAGGTGGGCGGCGGCGATCAGGGCGGTGCCGTCATAACGGCTGGTCACCTGTTTGGCGCTGGCACCCAATGAAAGCAGCACCGCCAGCGTGGCCTCGTCGTTGGCGACGGACGCGATGGTGACCGCGTCGTAACGGTCGTTTTCCAGGCGGTTGAGGTTGGCGCCCGCCTGGGCGAGCAGGCGCAGTGCGTCGCGGTGCCCGCCATGGGTGGCCAGATGCACGGCCGTGCGGCCATGGCTGTCTGTTTCCTCCAGGTTGGCTCCATGGGCCAGGATTTGCCGCAGCCGGGGCAGGTCGCCTCGGTGGGCTGCCGCCAGCAGGCCGCTGTACTTGGTCGCTTCGCCTGGGGAGGGTGCCACCTGCGCCTGGGCAGCAGGGAGGGCCGCAACCCAACCT
>CBKZAG010000222.1:0-5578 GCA_966692625.1 uncultured Comamonadaceae bacterium | reverse complement strand
AACCGCCTGCGCGACGCGCTGCGCCAGGACCGCGCCCGCGTGCAGTTCGGCTCCATCAGCAAGTTCGGCCTGCTGGAGATGAGCCGCCAGCGCCTGCGCCCCACGCTGGCCGAGGGCGCCTCCATCCCCTGCCCGCGCTGCGGCGGTTCCGGCCACATCCGCGATACCGAATCTTCTGCGCTGCAGATCCTGCGCATCATCCAGGAAGAGTCCCTGAAGGACAGCACCGCCGCCGTGCTGGTGCAAGTGCCCGTGGAAGTGGCCAGCTTCCTGCTGAACGAAAAGCGCACCGAGATCACCAAGATCGAACTCAAGCAGCGCATCAATGTGCTGCTGGTGCCCAACAAGTCGCTGGACACGCCGCACTACAAGCTGGAGCGCATCAAGCACGACGACCCGCGCCTGGATAACCTGGACGCCAGCTACAAACTGGCCGACGAGGTGGACGACGTGGCCAGCTTCACGCGCCGCAGCCAGGAACGCACCAACAAGCAGGAACCCGTGATCAAGGGTGTGGTGTTTGACGGCCCCGCCCCCGTGGCACCGTCCAAACCCGAGGCCGCTGCACCTGTGGCCACCCCGGCTCAACAACCCGCACCAGCCCCCGCGCCCGCCGAATCCGGCTTCTTTGCGTGGCTCAAGCGCCTGTTTGGCGCGGCACCTGCCGCACAACCCGCGCCTGCCCCCGCACCGGCACCGGCTGCGCGTGAAGGCCGCCCGGAAGGCAAGGGCGACGGCAACCGCGGTGGACGCGGCCGTGGCCGTAACGAACGCGGCCAGGGCCAGCGCGCCGAAGGCCAGACAGGCGAAAGCCGCAACGCCGACAACCGCCGTGGCGAACGCCAGGGCCGTGCCGAGCGCCCGGAGGGTGAAAACCGCGAGGGCCGCGAAGGCGGCCGCCGTGAGCGCGGCGAGCGCCAGGAACGCCAGAACGGCGAACGCGGCCAGCGCCCTGAGCAGCAACAGCGCGGCGAGCGCCGTGACGGCAGCCGCACCGAGGTGGCCGCCCAGCCACCCGTAAACGGTGAAACTGCAACCACTGAAACCCAGGCCAACACCGGCGAGCAACGCCGCGAGCGTGGGGAGCGCGGGGAGCGCGGCGAAGGCCGCCGCCGTGGTGGCCGTGGTGAAGGCCGCCGCAACGCGCCTGCCGAAGAAGGCTCGATCAACGCCGAAGGGGCCGTGGCTGCCGAAGCGGTGCAAGCCCCCGTCGATACCCCGGTGACGACGGACACCGCACCCGCCGAAGGCCGTGCCCCGCGCGAGCGCCGCAGCCGTGACCGCTATGGCCGCGACCGCCGCCAGCCCACCGAGGCAGGCGCCACCGAAGGCGCCGCCGACACCGCTGTGGAAAGCGCAGTGGAAACGACCGAAGAACCGGTGCGTTCCTACTTCACCATGCCCACCGAAGCGGCAGCACCTACCAGCGCAGCACCTGCAACCGTGGCGCAAGCCGAGGTCGCCGTGGCGCCTGCCGCTCCCGTGGCAGCACCCGCTCCCGCAGCAGCACCTGCGCCCGTGGCGCCCAGTGCACCGGCGGGCATGCCCGCCGTGCAGGCCTTCGAACTGAAGGTGGACCAGTTGGCCAACATCGCCGAACAGGCTGGCCTGCAGTGGATCCAGTCTGACACCGACAAGGTGGCCCAGGCGCAAGCCGCCATTGCCGCCGAACCCAAGCCGGTGCACGTGCCGCGCGAGCCCAAGCCTGTGGCCGTGATCGACGAAGGCCCTCTGGTGCTGGTGGAAACCCGCCGTGACCTGCGCAACATGACCCTGCCCTTCGAAAGCTGAAGCCGCCATCCGCGCCCCGCGCCTTGATGCAAGTCAAGGTGCCGGGCCCGGTAGCTGGCTATTCTTTGCGCCATGTCCGACACTGCCACCGAATTCCCCGTCATCCCCGACCTGCACTGGGGCAACGAACTCCACACGGGCGACACCCGCATGGACGAAACCCACGAGGAGTTCGTCGATATGCTGGCCCGCCTGCGTGCCCTGCCCGACAGCGAGCAGCTGCCGCTGTACCGCGAACTGATGCGGCACACGGTGGAGCACTTCGCCCAGGAAGACCGCTGGATGGTGGCCACCGGCTTCTCGGCAGACAACTGCCACACCTCGCAGCACAACAGCATCCTCGACACCATGCGTGCCGTGGAAACCCACTACCTGCAGGGCGACACCGAGATCATCTCGCGCATGGCCGCTGCGCTGGCGGAGTGGTTCCCCATGCACGCCCAGAGCATGGACGCGGGCCTGGCGCAGCACATGCAGTCCGTCAAGTTCGACAGCCGCAGCGAAACCCTGGAAGACCCTTCGCTGGTTCGCCCGGCGACGATGAGCGGCTGCGGTAGCGTCAGTTGCAGCTGAAAACAGCGCGCGTTCCACACGGTTGCCCCGGTGCCCAACGGCCCGGGGCAATTTTTTTCAAACCGCTGTCACCTGCTTTCACGACAGCCCGCACGCCACGGCGCTACCATGCCTGCACACCACACCAAGGAGACAGTGCATGCCCGTGATCACCAACATCGAAGACCTGCGCGTGCTGGCCAAGCGTCGCGTGCCTCGCATGTTCTACGACTACGCCGACAGCGGCTCGTGGACCGAGAGCACCTACCGCGCCAACGAGGCCGACTTCCAGAGCATCAAGCTGCGCCAGCGCGTGGCGGTGAACATGGAAGGCCGCACCACGCGCACAACGATGGTTGGCCAGGACGTGGCCATGCCGGTGGCGATCGCCCCCACGGGGTTGACCGGCATGCAGCATGCCGATGGCGAAATCCTGGCGGCGCGCGCCGCCAAGAAGTTCGGCATCCCCTTCACGCTGTCCACGATGAGCATCTGCTCCATCGAGGACGTGGCCAAGCACGCGGGCGAGGGTTTTTGGTTCCAGCTCTACGTGATGCGCGACCGCGACTTCATCGAACGGCTGATTGACCGCGCCAAGGCGGCCAACTGCTCGGCGCTGGTGCTGACGCTGGACCTGCAGATCCTGGGCCAACGCCACAAGGACCTGAAAAATGGCCTGTCTGCCCCGCCGAAGCTGACGCTGGCCAACATGATCAACATTGCCACCAAGCCGCGCTGGGCCTTGGGCATGCTGGGCACGCCGCGCCGCCAGTTCGGCAACATCGTGGGTCACGTCAAGGGCGTGGAGAACATGGGCAGCCTGTCGGCCTGGACGGCGCAGCAGTTCGACCCCCGCCTGAACTGGGGCGATGTGGAGTGGATCAAGAAGCGCTGGGGCGGCAAGCTCATCCTCAAGGGCATCCAGGACGTGCAGGACGCGCGCCTGGCCGTCGATTCGGGTGCTGATGCGCTGATCGTGAGCAACCACGGCGGCCGTCAGTTGGACGGCGCAGAGAGCAGCATCCGCGCCCTGCCCCAGATCGTGGCCGAGGTGGGCAACAAGATCGAGGTGCACATGGACGGCGGTATCCGCTCCGGCCAGGACGTGCTCAAGGCCCGCGCGCTGGGTGCGCGCGGCACCTACATTGGCCGTGCCTTCCTGTACGGGCTGGGTGCCATGGGCGAAGAAGGCGTCACCAAGACGCTGGAAATCATCCACAAGGAACTGGACCTGACCATGGCCTTCACCGGCAACACCGACATCAATCAGGTGGACAGCGGCATCCTGCTGCCGGGCACGTTCTGACACGCGCCGCACCATGAAAAAAGGCCCGCTTCGCGCGGGCCTTTTCGTTACTGGCAAAGCAACCGTCAGGCTGCCAGGCCAGGGTTGCCTTCGATGCCGATGACTTTGGGTGCGTTGATCTTGAGCTGCTTGACAACCTTCTTGTCGCGCAGGTAGCCAGACACCACGTCCCAGATCGGCGTGCCCTGCACACCTTCCTGGACCGAAGCCCAGCCCGCCACCTTGTACTTCTTGTCCGCCTCGATGGGCTTGCCCTTCAACGTCATGTTGTTGATGCGCTGGCCCATGGGTGCGTTGGGAGTGCAACTGTAGCTCATGCCGCCCACGCGGACCATGTCGCCACCCTGCTGGAAGTAGGGGTCGGGGTTGAAGATGTTGTCGGCCACGTCTTCCAGAATGCCCTTGATCTGTTCGCCAGTGAACTCGTTGAGCGTGGTGGCGGGATAGGTCAGGGCCATCTGGTCCATCATGCGCTCGTAGGTGATGGCCTCGCCCGGCAGCAGGCTGGTACCCCAGCGCACGCCCGGCGAGAAGGCCATGTCAGCGCCCTTGACGTCCATCAGCGCGTCGAGGATGAGCTGGTCCCAGGAGCCGTTGAAGTTGCCGCGGCGGTACAGCGCACCTTCGGACACAGCCAGCTTCTCTTCCAGCTTGTCTTTGTAGGGCGCGCGCACCTTGTCGATGAGGGCCTGCATGTCCTTGTCGGCGGGCAGCAGGTTGGCGAACACCGGCATCAGCTTGTAGCGGTAGTCCTGGATCTTGCCGCCGCGCACATCGAAGTCCAGCACGGCCAGGAACTTGCCGTTCGAGCCTGCGTTGGTCACCAGCGTCTGGCCGCCTGCGTTCTTCACCGTCACGGGCGCGGGCATGCCGTCGTGCGTGTGGCCGCCCAGGATGGCGTCAATGCCACGCACGCGCGAGGCCATCTTGATGTCCACGTCCATGCCGTTGTGCGACAGCACCACCACCACCTGCGCCCCCTTGGCACGCACTTCGTCCACCTGCTTCTGCATGTTTTCGTCCTGGATGCCGAAGCTCCAGTCGGGCACGAAGTGGCGCGGGTTGGCGATGGGGGTGTACGGGAAGGCCTGGCCGATCACGGCGATCTTGACGCCGTTTTGCTCCTTCATGGTGTAGGGAGCAAACACCTGGTCGCCGAAATCGGCCGTGGTGACGTTCTGCGCCACGAAGTCGATGTGGCCCTTGAAGTCTTTCTCGACGATTTCCTTGACGCGGTCGGCACCGAAGGTGAATTCCCAGTGCGGGGTCATGATGTCCACGCCCAGCAGCTTGCAGGCGTCAACCATGTCCTGTCCGTTGGTCCACAGCGAGGTGGCCGAACCCTGCCAGGTGTCGCCGCCGTCGAGCAGCAGCGCGTGAGGGCGGTTGGCCTGGATCTGCTTGACCAGCGTGGCCAGGTGCGCGAAGCCCCCCACCTTGCCGTAGGTGCGCGCAGCCTTGTCGAAGTTGAGGTAGCTGAATGCGTGGGCCTGGGCCGTGTTGGGCTTGATGCCGTAGAACTTCAGCAACTGCTCACCCACGACGTGCGGCGGACGCCCCACGGCTTCGCCGACACCCAGGTTGACGCTGGGCTCGCGGAAGTAGATGGGCATCAACTGCGCGTGGCAGTCGGTGAAGTGCATGAAGCTGACGTTGCCGAACTTGGGCAGGTCGTACAGGCGCTCGCCCGCGCCAGGGGTGGCAGCGAGCACGTCCTTGTGGCTGATGGCCATGCCAGCGGCGCTGGCCACGGCCAGCACCTGCATGAATTCGCGGCGGCTGAAGCTCATGCCAGCCTCCGCAGAGCCGCCTCAAGGAGGCTGGGCGCCGCCTCGGGGGGCTGCGAACACAGTGAGCGTGGGGGCTGCTTCATATCAGGCAACGGCCGCCTCGTCGGTGCGGCTCTCACCCTTGTTGTCGGTCCACTTC
>CBKZAG010000221.1:0-5588 GCA_966692625.1 uncultured Comamonadaceae bacterium | reverse complement strand
ATGAAGGAAGGCGACCCCCATCCCATCGACTCCAGCAAGTTCACCCCTGCGCAGTTCGTGGGCTGCGTGATCACCGCCCCGGCTGTGCCCCCAATGATTCAAGCGGCGCGGGACGCAGGTTGCCACACCATGACCGGTGCAGACATGTTTGCCCGTGTGCGTGATTTGATGGTGACCTTCCTGCTGGAGGCAACGGCATGAAAGTGGTGCGCCAAGGATTGCAAGGCATCGCCGATGGCGAAAGCTTTGATGTGGTCGTGGTGGGGGCGGGCGGTGCAGGCCTGTCGGCCGCGCTGTTCGCGGCCATCGACGGCGCCAAGGTGTTGATCGTCGAGCGCACGGAATACGTGGGTGGCACCACCGCCTGGTCGGCGGGCACCACCTGGGTGCCGGGCACGGCGCACGGCAAGCGCGTCAACCCGAACGACACGCTGGAAGTCGCAGCTACCTACCTGAACAACGCCGTGGGCGAACGCACCCCCGCCGCAGTGCGCCAGGCCTTTCTGGCGCATGGCGCCCAGGCCGTGGCGCACGTCGAGGCGAACAGCGAAGTCAAATACCGCCCTTACCCCAAGCACCCGGACTACATTTCTGACCTGGGTGGATCTACCCTGAACGGCCGCGCGCTGGAGCCACTGCCCTTTGACGGCCGCCTGCTGGGTGATCTGTTCAGCTTGCTGCGCCCGCCCATTCCCGAGTTCACCGTGCTCGGCGGCATGATGGTGGACCGCACCGACATCAACCACCTGCTGGCCATGACGACATCGTGGCCGTCGCTCAAGCACTCGGTACGCATCGTGCTGCGCCACCTGGCCGACCGCCTGCGCTACCCGCGCGGCACCCGGCTGGTGATGGGCAATGCGCTGGTGGCGCGGCTGCTGTATTCACTGCAGCAGCGCGGCAACGTGACCCTGGCCATGGAAACCGAGGTGAGCGAATTCGCCACCAGTACGAACGGCGTGGAAGGCCTCAAGCTGCGCAGCGGCAGCGAAACCCGGCGCGTCCACGCCAAGGGCGGCGTGGTGCTGGCCAGCGGCGGCTTCAACCGCCACCCGGGCCTGCGTGCGCAAATGCTGCCTGGCATTCCTGCCGAGTGGTGCCCCGCAGCGCCCGGCCACACCGGCCAGATGCACGACCTGGCCCAGGGCCTGGGCGCAGCCTATGCCACTGGCGGCATGAGTCCGGCATTCTGGGCGCCTGTGTCCCTGCGCGAGCGCGCCGACGGCAGTACCGCCGTCTTCCCGCACTTCGTGATGGACCGTGCCAAGCCCGGCATGATCACCGTCAACCAGACGGGCGAGCGCTTCGTGAACGAAAGCACCTCGTACCACCTGTTCGGGCTGGCCATGCAGGCAGCGAACAAAACGTCACCCGCCATTCCCGCCTACCTGGTGTGCGACGCCGAAGCCCTGCGCAAGTACGGCATTGGCATGGTGCGCCCGGGCGGCAAGGGGCTGGCTCCCTTCCTGGCCGACGGCTACCTGACCCAGGGCGGCACGCTGGAAGAGTTGGCCAGCAGGCTGGGCATGGACGCAGCCAAGCTGCGCCAGAGCGTGGAGCAGATCAACGCGTACGCCGACACCGGTGTGGACCCCGACTTTGGCCGTGGCACCACCGCCTACCAGCAGAACCTGGGCGACCCGAACTGGCCGGGCAAGAACCCCAACATCGGGCCGCTGCGCCAGGGGCCTTATTACGCCGTGCGCCTGTACCCCGGCGACATTGGTGCGTCCACCGGCTTTGCCACCGACGAAAACGCTCGCGTGCTGCGCGGCGGCGATGCAGCCATTGACGGCCTGTACGCCGTGGGCAACGACATGAATTCCATCATGGGCGGGACCTACCCCGCGCCGGGCATCACCATCGGGCCCGGGCTGGTGTTCGCCTTCCTGGCCGCACGTCACGCCGTGCGCCGCACCCAAGCGTGAGAGATGCACGAAATGTCCAGTCAGACGCTCAATTCTTCCCGTTGCAGAGCCTGCGCGCTGGGCAGAATGCGCCGATTCTGGATGGGCAGGATGTCCGCGTTTACCCTGATTTTGGACGATCATCGATCAATGATGAGCGCTCATCAATCCCTGAAAAAAACGGATGGATGGACCCCCTGGGCGCGCGGCACTAGAGTCTGCACTGTTGGAAACGCCGGTGCGGGGCTAGGCCTTCTTCAGCTTTTCCGCCCCTGAGTCCGGGCCCACAGGACTTGTTTCATCAACCTTCCAAGGAGACATGCTCATGCAAACCAACAAGCGTCAATTCCTGAACGTGGCCCTGGCAGCGCTGGCCGCCACCACGCTGGGCCAGGCGCAGGCACAAAGCTACCCAGCCCGCGACGTGACCGCCGTGATCCAGTGGGGTGCTGGCGGCGGCACCGACGTGGCCATGCGTGGCTACGCCCCCTATGCCGAAGAGGCGCTGGGCAAGAAAATCGTGTTGCAGAACAAGCCGGGCGCTGCCGGTGCCATTGGCGCCAACTTCGTGCTGCAGCAGCCCGCAGACGGCTACACCATCCTGATGGGCGCCGAACCCCAGGCCCTTTACCGCGTCATGGGCGTGGCCGACTTCGACTACGACAAGTTCTACCCCATCAACATCGCCGCCGTGGCCAACACCATTCTGCTGGTGGCTCGTCCCAACGCACCGTGGAACACCATGCAGGATCTGCTGAGCCACGTGCAGGCCAACCCCAACAAGGTCAAGCAGTACCTGGCTGGTCAGGGTACCGTGCCCTTCACCGTGAACGCCATGATGAGCACCCTCACCAAGTTCGACACCATCAAGGTGCCGTTCGACGGTGACGGCCCGGCCATTGCGGCCCTGCAAGGCGGCCACGTGGACATCGGTTTCATCGCCTCCGGTGCGGTGATCGAGCACATCAAGGCCGGCCGCCTCAAGGCGCTGGGCGTGCTGAGCGACAAGCCCTACCAGGGCATCGCCCCCATGACCGATGCGCCCTCCCTCAAGGGCATCACCAAGTACCTGCCCTGGGGTTCCTGGTACGGCGTGTTCGTGAAGAAGGAAACGCCTGACGACGTGAAAGCCAAGCTGGTGGCCGCCTTCAAGAAGGCCGGTGACAACCCGCAGTACCGCCAGATGATGGAAGGCCGCGGCACGACCATGCTCAACATCAGCGGTGCCGAAGCCGAGAAGTTCATCAAGAAGTTCCAGTCCACCACCGCATGGCTGTACCAGGGCGCTGGCGCCGCCAAGGTGGACCCCGCCACCCTGGGCATTCCCAAGCCCTGATGCCGTTGACTCTGCTGGCCCGGTCGGGCCGGTAGAGTTCGGCCTGTCCCGTTCCGGCGGCCTGCGCGGCCGCCAGTGTTTCCTTCACGTGGAGTCATCGCATGCACACGAGTCATCCACGGCTGCCCGGTGAATTGAGCTTCATGGCGCTGATCGTTGCGTTCAGCACCTTCATGCTCTGGGCGTCGTACAACATTTCCAAATTCGAATCGATTTCCTCTGCCGGCGCCTTTCCGATGGTGTGTGCGGCTGCGATGCTGATCACGGGTCTGATGAGCCTGGTCAAGACCGCCCGTGCCAAACTGGTTCTGGAAGGTGGCGAGACCTTGCTGCAGCAGTTTGCGCGCAGGCTGGCGCCACCTCAATTGGTGTTGTTTGCTGTACTCATCACTATCTACATGTTCTTGCTGGAGCGCCTGGGTTTTCTGGTGTCTTCTTATCTTTTCCTGGCTTGTTCCATGCAGTTGTTGGGTAGCCGCCGCACGCTGCTCAACCTGCTGGTCAGCGCCGTCACGCTGGCGGCGATCTACGTGGTCTTTCAAACGGCGTTTTCCGTGGTGCTGCCTTCTGGCACCTGGCTGGCTCCCTATCTGCCGGAGTACCTGAAATGATGGAAACACTCGGTTATTTCTTCATGTCCTGGCTGGACATCAAGATGGTGCTCTTGACGGCTCTGGGCACGTTCGCGGGCATCTACATCGGCGCCATCCCGGGCCTGTCGGTCACCATGGCGGTGTCCATCCTCATCTCCTTCACCTTCAAGTGGGACGTGAACGAGGCGCTGGCGCTGATCTCCGGCATCTACCTGGGCGGCGTCTACGGCGGTTCGCGCAGCGCCATCCTGCTCAACATCCCCGGAGCACCTTCAGCCATTGCCACGGGCATGGACGGCTACCCGCTGGCCAAGCGCGGCGAGGCAGGCCAGGCGATCGGCCTGACCACCGTGGTGTCGGTCTATGGCGGCTTCATCGGCATCCTGGCGCTGGCGGTGGCCGCGCCGCTCGTTTCCGATCTGGCGCTCATGTTCGGCCCGCGTGAATACCTTCTGCTGGCGCTGTGGGGCATTCTGCTGGTGGGCAGTCTGTCGGGTGAGTCGTTGTCCAAGGGCATCTTCTCGGGTGCGTTGGGCGCGCTCATTGCCTGCGTGGGTCTGGATCCGATGACCGGCGAACAGCGACTGACCTTCGGCAGCCTGCAACTGTCGGCTGGCATCTCGTACATCGCGGCCATGATCGGTTTCTTCGGCGTGGCCGAGGTGATCGCCCAGGTGCACGAGCTCAAGCTCAAGGCCATCAAGCAAAACGTCAGCAAGATCATCCCGTCGTGGGGCCTGGTGCGCAAGCACCTGGGTCTGGCCACCCGCACGTCCACCATCGGCGTGGTGGTGGGGGCGCTGCCCGGCGCTGGTGGCGACATTGCCGCACTCATGGCCTACGACCATGCCAAGCGCACGGTCAAGAACCCGTCGCGCCCGTTTGGTGAGGGGGCCTACGAAGGCCTGGTGGCGCCCGAGTCGGCCAACAACGCGGCCGTGGGCGGTGCCTACGTGCCCATGCTGACCTTGGGTATTCCGGGTGACGCGGTGACCGCCGTGATCATCGGCGCGCTCTACATTCACGGCCTCAAGCCCGGCCCGATGCTGATGATCGAAACCCCGCACCTGTTCTGGTTCGTGGTGGGTTCGCTGGTCCTGGCCAACATCTTCCTGCTGATCTTCGGCCTCACCGGCATCAAGATCTTTGCCAAGATCGTGGAAACACCCAAGCCTGTGCTGCTGCCTTTGATCCTGGTGTTGTCTGCCGTGGGTGCCTACGCCATCAACAACAACCCGGTGGATGTCTACTGGATGCTGGCCTTCGGCGTGCTGGGGTACTTCCTCAAGATGTATGGCTTCCAGGTGGGGCCGGTCATCCTGGGCATGATCCTGGGGCCGCTCATGGACCGCAGCTACCGCCAGGCGATGATCTCCACCGGCAATGACGTGGGGCTGTTTGTGACGGAGTTCTTCACGACGCCGCTGTCCGCCATCATCCTGGCTGCTCTGGTCTTCACCGTGGTGAGCCAGACGGAATGGTGGAAACGCTGGCGCAACAAGGCCTGACGGCTTTTTGATCCAACGCAAGGCCCCGACCATGTCGGGGCCTTAGTCTTTTGGGGCAGCCTTGACCGGTTCGCCCGGCCGGGGCATTCTTGCGTTCAAAGAGCCCAGAACCATGACTTCCCTGCCACTCTTCCCTGACGGGGCCCCGCGCCTCGATCCCCAGCCCATCAGCCTGGACGTTCTGCGCGAAAAGTACCTGAAGGGTCAAGAAACCAGCGCCGACGACCTGTACCGCCGCGTGGCC
>CBKZAG010000220.1:0-5606 GCA_966692625.1 uncultured Comamonadaceae bacterium | reverse complement strand
CGTGTAGGGGCATGGCTTGTCTCCGTTGTAGGTGTTGATCGCATCCGCCGGGATGCGACGCACCCCTCACGGATAGGGCGCAACTCTAGGGAGAGCGTTTACATTCGGGAAATGGATTCTTTGAATTCATGGCATCGATCGCACCAATATCAGGGACAACCCGCAAGGGAATACCCGAAGGCAGACGGAGACCATGCGCTTCAACAAACTCGACCTGAACCTGCTGGTTGCGCTGGACGCGCTGCTGGCCGAGCGCAACATCAGCCGCGCGGGCGAGCGCGTTCACCTGAGCCAGCCCGCCATGAGCAATGCGCTGGCGCGCCTGCGCGAGTACTTTCAGGACGAACTGCTCGTGCCACAGGGGCGGCAGCTCATCCTGTCGTCACGCGCACGCGAACTCATCGAACCCGTGCGCGAAGTGCTCATGCGCATCGACAGCACCATCGCCACCCAACCGGTGTTTGACCCCACCGAAGCGGTGCGCACGTTCGTGCTGCTCATGTCCGACTTCAGCAGCACCGTGTTCGTGCCATCGTTGATCGAGCGCCTGTACGCGCAGGCCCCCGGCATCAGCCTGGACCTGCGCATGCTCAACGAACGGCCGCTGGAGCAACTGGAGCAGAACGAGGTGGACCTGCTCATCATCCCGTCACAGTACGTGTCAGACCAGCACCCTTCCGCCCCCTTGTTCGAAGAGGAATACCTCTGCGTCACCTGGGAAGGCAACACCCGCATCCGCGACACGTTGACTTTCGACGACTACGTGGAATGCGGACACGTGGCGGGCAGCTACTCGAACGCCAAGCAGCGCGCGCCAGCGTTCGACACCTGGTTTCTGGAACGCTTCGGCGTGAAGCGGCGGGTCGAAGTGTCTGCACCCACGCTGGCGACACTGCCGCAGATGGTGGTGGGCACCAACCGCATTGCCACGGTGCACCGCCGCATTGCCCTGCAGGCCGCCAAGACGCTGCCCGTGCTGCTGTGGGCGCCGCCCATCGAAATCCCCACGTTGATCCAGACACTGCAATGGCACCGGCACCGCGACAACGACCCGGCGCTCAAGTGGCTGCGGGAGCAGGCATTGGCGGCGGGCGCGTCGATCTGATCAACGCCGCGCCTTGCGGTATTCCCAGGGCGGCACCGGGGCCGGGTCACCCCACAGCCCCTCGGCGTAGGCACGTGCCTCATGTTCCGCCAAGGCATAGCGCCAGCGGTCTTCGCCTACCTGCTCGTGCTGGTAGGCCTTGTAGTGCCAGGCCAAGCCGGCCCGTAGCAAAACCAACCCGGCATCGCGCCCATCCACCAGCACCTTGCCCAGGGTGCGGCCATAGCGGTCGATCTTGCCGGTTTCCACATCCACCTCGCGGCCAAACACCAGTGCCGCCAGGTGCTGCCGCGAGCGGCTGGCCCAGGGTTGCCCTCGCTCGGGCGCATCAATGCCCGCCAGCCGTATCTTGTGGGTCTGGCGTGCGTTTGACAGCACCGTGATGGAGTCGCCATCGCTCACGCCAACGACGCGGCCATGCAGCACCGAGGCGAACGCCGACGCGCCCCAGCACAAGGCCAGAGCGGCGAGCAACCATCCTGCAAACCACCGGGGCCATGCGGCCCGCAAGGCCTCAGTTGGCGGTGCCAACCGCCTCACGGAAGCACTTGGCGTTGAAGCTGGCCTTGGCGGCGCCGTGCAGCTTCTTCTCGGCTGCGGCGGCCTCGCAGGCGGCTTTCGCATCTTTCTCGCACTTCTTCAGAAAAGAAGCCTTGGCAGCACCTGCCAGCTTCTTCTCAGCCGTAGCAGCGTGGCAGGTCGTGCCCTGCGCCTGTGCCTGGAAGGCCAAGGTCGCAAGCAGCAGGGTCAATGCGGTGGCAAAGGTTTTCATGGTCTCTCCTCACGGTGGAACAACAGGCATCACTTTAACGGAGCCGCAACGTGCCTGACGTGCCCAAAGCGCCCACCGCGCTGGAAGGCAGGTGGAACACCCCCACCGCCTCAATCAGCCGGTCTGCCTGCTGCCGCAGGCTTTCCGAAGCGGCGGAGTTTTCCTCCACCAGCGCAGCGTTCTGCTGGGTCACACGGTCCAGCTGCGCCACGGCGTCGCCAATCTGCGCAATACCGCCGGCCTGCTCCTCGCTGGCCGCGCTGATGTCGTTGATGAGCTGCGTGACGCGGTGCACCTGTTCGACCATCGCACGCACACTCGCCCCGGCCTGCGCCACCAGGCTGGCACCGGCATCCACCCGTTCGACGCTCACCCCGATGAGGTCTTTGATCTCCCGCGCTGCGGCTGCGCTGCGCTGCGCCAGGGCACGCACCTCGGCGGCGACCACGGCAAAGCCGCGCCCTTGTTCACCTGCACGTGCCGCTTCCACCGCTGCGTTCAGGGCCAGGATGTTGGTCTGGAAGGCAATGCCATCGATCACCCCGATGATGTCGGCGATCTTCTGCGAACTTCCTGCAATGTCGTGCATCGTGGTCACCACGCGCTCCACCACTTCGGCACCACCCGTGGCCGCCTCGCTGGCCTGCGTGGCCATGCGGCTGGCCTCCTGCGCCGTAGCCACGTTCTGCCGCACGGCGGCGGTCAATTCCTCCATGGAAGCAGCCGTCTCTTCCAGGTTGGAAGCCTGCGCTTCGGTGCGCTGCGACAAGTCCGCCGTGCCCGCCGCGATCTGCCCCGATCCGGCCGCGACCCCCTCTGCGCCTTGGCGCACACGCGTCACCACAGACACCAGTCCCTCACCCATGGTCTGCAAAGCCTGCAGCAAGGCTGCGGCCTCGTCACGCCCGCTCACCGGCACACGCCGGGTCAAGTCGCCCGCCGCCACGGCGCCCGCAAGTTCCACGGCATCTCGCAAAGGGCGGGCAATGGAACGGGTGATGAGCCACGCCAACGCCCCGCCCAACACCAGCGCCAGCCCCGCCGCCCCCAGCATGGCCGCCGACATGGTGGCGTGCACGTCACGGGTTTGTTCGAATTCCTCGGCAGCCACCCGCACCTGCAGCCGCACCAGTTGCTGAATTGACTCCTGCACCTTGGGCGCCGTCGGGCTGATGCGGCTGAGGTAGAGGTCCATGGTGTCGTCAAAGCGCCCACCCTTCATGGCCTCGGCGGCGGGCAAGATAGCTTCACGCAGGTACTGGTCCTTCAACGCAGCAAAACCATCGGCCAGTTGCGCTTCCTCTTGCGTCAAACGGGTCTGGCGGTAGCTCCCCCAAAGGGTCTCGATCGTGTCCAGGTTGCGCTGCAACTCCGCCGATCGCTTTTCCACATTGGCGTTGCCCGGGTCCAGCAGCATGTCCATCACCAGCACCCGGTTGCGCTGCACCAGGTAGTTCATGTCGCCCAGCAGCCCCAGGGGTACGGTGCGCTCCTCGTACACCGCACGGGTGGCCTCGAAGAACCGCTGCGTGCCCCCCAGCCCCACCACGGCCATGAGCACCATCAGCAACAACACCACACCAAACGCACCGGCCAACCGGGTACCTATGCGGACGTTCTGTAGCAGACGCATCTGTGCAAATCCAGAAAAGCGGCCTGCCGGTGCTCCGCCCTCTCGGAAACACCCCTGCCACGTGTGCGACGAATCTATGGCGCCCCGGTGACAGGAGTGTGACAAATGACCAAGTGCCGTGATTCACGCCACCCAAGGAACTCACTTGAGTCCGAACCATCCAACCTTGCATCAAAAAAACCAGGAGAGCCCCATGTCCTCCGTGCCAACGTCTCGCCGCCGCTGCATTGCACTGAGCACCGCCTGGGTGGCGGGCTTGTCTGCACCGGCTTGGCTCACGCCCGCGCTGGCACAGGGTCGCGTGTTGCGCCCCACCCCCCCGCAGACGGAAGGCCCCTTCTACCCCGTCACCCTGCCCGCAGACACCGACTTCGACCTGCTGCGCAACGCCAGCCAGGCCGACGCCAAGGGCGACCCCGCCTGGGTGGAAGGCGTGGTCACCGATACGGCGGGCGTGCCCGTCTCCGGCGCGGTGGTGGAAATCTGGCAGTGCGACCACGCCGGGCGCTACCACCACCCGGGCGACGGGGGCCGTGCCGACCCAGCGTTCCAGGGTTTTGGCCGCGTGGCGGTAGGCCGCGACGGGCGCTACCGTTTCCGCACCCTCAAACCCGTGCCCTACACCGGGCGCACACCGCACATCCACGTCAAGGTCAAGCTCGACCGCCTGGAGCTGCTGACCACCCAGCTCTACGTGGCGGGAGAGCCGGGCAACGAACGTGATCTCCTCTGGCGCCGCCTGAGCGAAGCAGACCGCCAGGCGCTGACCATTCCTTTCCGCCAATCCCCTGACGGTCTGCGCGCCGAATTCCCGATCGTCGTGCAGGCCTGATGGATTCGTTCACACAAATTGCGCTGGGCGCTGCTGTCGGTGTGGCCGTCATGGGGCGGCGCACCGCCGTGTGGAAGTCTGCACTTTGGGGCGCCGTGGCGGGCACGCTGCCAGACCTTGACGCTGTCATCGATCAAGGCGACGCCATCCTGAACATGACGCGCCACCGGGCCGAAAGCCACGCGCTGTTCTACCTGACGCTGGCTGCCCCAGCGCTGGCCTGGCTGGTGTCGCGCCTGCATGGCGAACCTGGCTTGTTCCGCCGCTGGTGGCTGGCGCTGTGGCTGGTGCTCATCACCCACCCGCTGCTCGACACCATGACGGTGTACGGCACACAGCTGCTGCAACCCTTCAGCAGCCATCCCTTCGGCGTGGGCAGCGTCTTCATCATCGACCCGCTCTACACCTTGCCGCTGGTGGTGGGCGTGGTTGCCGCCCTGTGGCGCCCGGCGGGCTGGGGCCTGCGCTGGAACATGGCCGGGCTCGCGCTGAGCACGCTGTACCTGGGTTGGAGCGTGTTCGCACAGCAGCACGTGGAGCGGCTGGCACAGGCATCGCTCGCGGCGTCCGGCATCCAGGCGCAAGGCCTGCTCGTCACCCCTGCGCCCTTCAACACCGTGCTGTGGCGGCTGGTGGCCGTCACCCCCACCCACTACCACGAGGCCTACCGCTCACTGCTTGATGACAATGCCCCCATCACCTGGCGCGCGCACGAACGCGGTGCCGAGTTGATCGCCGCACATGCCAGCAACCCTCACGTCGAGCGCGTGGCGCAGTTCAGCCACGGCTTCTTCAGCCTGGGCAACCAGCAGGGGCGCCTGACGGTCACCGATCTGCGCATGGGGCAGGAGCCCTACTACACCTTCCGCTTCGACGTGGGGCCTTTGCCCGCCACCACGCCCGTGCGCCAGGTAAGCCTACCCGGCAACGAAGCATCAAAGTCGGTGTTGCTGCGCCAGCGCCCCGATCTGGCTGGTGCCTTGCCCTGGCTCTGGTCGCGTCTGCTGGGGCGGCACGACGACCCCCTGCCCGCTCACCGGCAAGAGACCGTCGGCGCCGCCAGCCTCACACCCCGCCGGTTGCCTTGAACAAGGCCACGCGGGCCTGCAACAGCGCGTAGCGCGTCTGTACCAAGGCTTGTTCGGCGGCAAACTGGCTGCGCTGTGCGTCCAGCACCTCCAACTGGCTGGCCACGCCCTGGCGCTCACGCAAGGTCGCCAGCCGTAGGCGTTCAGTCTCGGCCCGCACCAGCGCCTGTTGCGAC
>CBKZAG010000219.1:0-5614 GCA_966692625.1 uncultured Comamonadaceae bacterium | reverse complement strand
CAACGCACCGTCATCGCGGGGGTGTGATCCCCCTGGCACTGGGGGCTTTACACAGCTTTTACCCGTGTTTCGCCGGAACGAAAAACGATTGCGCCACACTATGTATATGGCCAATCGAATTCGTCTCTGGCAAGACACAGGGTATTCATGCATTCTTCCTATTTGTTCAGGCTGACTCGGCGCCCGGGCCCCGCTGCCAGCGTGGCTGTTGCAGCTTGTTTGCTGGCGCTGGCCGGTTGCGCCAGCCTTGCGCCCAGTGAGGTGCCTGGTTCTTCGGTTGACGTTCCCGCCCAGTGGAGCCGCGCGCCGCTTGGCACCGTGGCGTCCAGCGGAGCAGTTGCCCTGGTCGGCTGGTGGCAGGCCTTCAACGACCCCTTGCTCAGCCGCTGGGTGGAGCAGGCGCTGCAGGCAAACCAGAGCTTGCGCAGCACCCAAGCCGCTTTGCAGCAGGCCCGCGCGCAACGTGATGTGACAGCCGCCTCAGGCGCGGTTCAGGTGGGGGCATCCGGTTCCGCCCAGCGCAGCAAGGCCGGCGACAACGCCACGGGCAACACCTTCCGCGCGGGTTTTGACGCGAGCTGGGAGCCCGACGTCTTCGGCGCACGCCGCAGCGCCGAGGCCGCCAGCGAGGCCGACCTGCAAGCCGCTGCTGCCAACCTGGGGCAGGCCCGTGTCAGCCTGGCCGCCGAGGTGGCGGTCAACGCCATCCAACTGCGCGGCTACCAGGCACGTTTGCGCCTGGCGCGTGACAGTCTGGCCAAGCAGGTCGAATCGCAGCAGCTGACCCAATGGCGCGTGCAGGCTGGCTTGGCATCTTCCCTGGACCTGGAGCAGGCGCGCGCTGCCGTCGAGCAGACCCGCGCCACGCTGCCAGCGCTGGAAACCAGCATCCAGCAAACGCTGAATGCGCTGGCGGTGCTCACGGGCCGCGCACCCGGCGCCTTGCAGCGCGAACTCGCCCAGGCGGGCGACGCCGCGCAACTGGGCGTGCCGCAACCCCCGGCGCAGTTGGCCATGCGTTTTCCTGCGGACGCCCTGCGCCAGCGACCAGATGTGCGCGTGGCAGAACAAAAGGTGGTGGCCGCCTGGGCACGTGTGCACCAGGCCGATGCGAACCGCTTCCCCAGTTTTTCGCTCAGCGGCACGCTGGGCCTGGCGGCTCCCCGCTTGGGTGACCTGCTGGATGTTTCGGCACTCACGCGCAGCTTGTTGGCCAGCGTCTCCGCTTCGCTGCTCGATGGCGGTGCGGCCCGCGCCCAAGTGCGTGTGCAGCAGGCCGCGCTGGAGCAGGCGCGGCTGGCGCACGAGCAAGCCGTGCTGACAGCGCTGCAGGACGTGGAAGACGCCTTGGTGGCCCTGGACGGCAACCGCGAGCGGCTGGCGCGGTTGGAGGCTGCAGCGGAGGCTGCGTCCAACGCCGAGCTGCTGGCTCGCCAGCGCTACGCCAGCGGCCTCATCGACTACCCCACCTTGCTCGACACGCAGCGCACGCTGCTCTCCGCGCAAAGCGAACTGGAAACCACCCGCGCCACCTGGAGCGCGGACCATGTGCGGCTCTACAAGGCCTTGGGCGGCGGCTGGACCGTTGCCGATGCCGAACGCGCCGTGCAAGCCACTTCTTCCAACACCCCATGAAAACCAAGCCTTCCACTCCATCCGATGACGTGCACGCCTTGCTGGGTGATGACCGGCCCCCACGCTGGTGGCAGCGCCCGCTGCTGTGGGGCGCGGTGCTGGCCGTGGCTGCGCTCGCCGGGGGCGGGTACTACTACCTGTCCGCCCAGAAGAGCAAGGCGGCCCCCAGCTTCGTGACCGAGCCGTTGCGCACCGGCGACCTCACGCTCACCGTCTCGGCCAACGGCACGCTGCAGCCCACGCGGCTGGTCAACGTGGGCAGTGAACTTTCAGGCACCGTGCGCGAGGTGCTGGTGGACAAGAACGACCGCGTCAAGAAGGGCCAGGTGCTGGTGGTGCTGGACACGGCCAAGCTGCAGGACCAGGTCAACAGCTCGCGCGCGGCACTGGCATCGGCCCAGGCCCAGGTGGCACAGGCCACTGCCACCCTCAAGGAGGCCAAGGCACAATTGGAGCGCCAGGAGGAAGTGGCACGCCTGTCTGGCGGCAAGGTGCCTTCTGCCGCCGAACTCGACAGCGCACGCGCTGCCGTGGACCGCGCCATTGCAGCGGAAGCCAGCGCGCACGCAGCGGTCAAGCAGGCGCAGGCCACCTTGTCCACCAACGAAACCAACCTCTCCAAGGCCTCCATCCGTTCGCCCATCGACGGTGTGGTGCTCACGCGCTCGGTGGACCCGGGCAACGCGGTGGCAGCCTCGTTGCAGGCGGTCACGCTTTTCTCCATCGCGCAGGACCTGAAGGCGCTGCGGCTGGAGGTGTACGTGGACGAGGCCGATGTGGGCGTGGTCAAGCCAGCCCAGAAGGCCACCTTCACCGTCAGCTCCTACCCCAACCGCCGTTACCCCGCCGAGGTGACGCGCGTGGACTACGGTTCCACCAAGACGGAGAACGTGGTCACCTACGTCACCACGCTCGACGTCGACAACGCCGACCTGAGCCTGCGCCCCGGCATGACCGCTACCGCCAGCATCGTCGCCACCGAACGCAAGGGCGTGCTGCTGGTGCCCAGCACGGCCCTGCGTTTTACACCTCCCAACGGCAATGCGGCGGCGCAGCAAGGCAGCGGGGTGCTGTCCAAGATGCTTCCGCGCATGCCCAGCAGCGGCACCAAGACGGCACGCGCCGAGCGCAGTGGCGGTGTGCGCCAGATCTGGGTGCTCAAGGATGGGCAGCCCGAGGCCATGAAGGTCACCACCGGCATCAGCGACGGCCGCAACACCGAAGTCTCTGGCGAAGGCTTGCAAGAGGGCATGGCGGTGATCACCGGGCTGATGAGTGCCGGGGCAGGCAAATGAGCGAGCCAACGCCGGGCACGCCGCTCATCGAGCTGCGGGGCATCACCAAGGTCTATGGGCAGGGCAACACGGCCTTCCAGGCGCTCAAGGGCGTGGACCTGACCATCGACCAGGGGGACTTCGTCGCCATCATGGGCCCCAGCGGCTCTGGCAAGTCCACCGCCATGAACCTGCTGGGCTGCCTGGACACGCCCACCACCGGGGAATACCGATTTCATGGGGTGCCGGTGCAATCCCTCGCGCGCGACGAGCGGGCGCGTCTGCGCCGCCGTTTCTTCGGCTTTGTGTTCCAGGGCTTCCACCTGCTGGCGCGCACCACGGCGCAAGAAAATGTGGAGTTGCCCCTGGTGTACCGGGGCGAACCCGCTGCGCAGCGCCACGCCGCCGCCCGGCGCGCCTTGCAGGCTGTGGGTCTGGAGGGCTGGGAGCACCACACACCTGCCGAACTGTCCGGCGGTCAGCAGCAGCGCGTGGCCATTGCACGCGCCATCGTCACCGAGCCGCAGGTGCTGCTGGCCGACGAACCCACCGGCAACCTGGACTCCCAGCGCAGTCACGAGATCATGGAACTCATACAGCGCCTCAACCGGGCGTTCGGCATCACCTTGCTGATGGTCACGCACGAACACGACATCGCCGCGTTTGCGCGCCGCATCGTTCACTTCCGCGACGGCGTGGTGGAGGCGCACTGATGTTCTTCAACACCCTCGTCCTCGCCATCCGCTCCATCCGGCGCAACCTGCTGCGCTCCTTCCTCACGGTGCTGGGCATCGTCATTGGCGTGGCGGCGGTCATCACCATGGTCACCGTGGGCAATGGAGCCACGCTGGCCATACAGACGCAAATCTCCGGCCTGGGCACCAACCTGCTGCAGGTGCGCCCTGGCCAACGGTTGGGTCCCGGCAGTGGCGGTTTCTTTGCCCCGTCGTTCAAGTTGGGCGATGCCGAGGCCATCGCTTCGCAGATTGGTGGCGTGCTCACCACCGCGCCAGAAACCCGCACCAGCACCACCGTGGTGGCCATGGGGCGCAACTGGTCCAGCAGCATCATCGGCAGCACCAACGAGTGGCTGGTCACAGGCAACTGGAGCGTCACCGACGGCCGTGACTTCACGGATGACGAACTGCGCGCGGGGGCTGCTGTCTGCCTGATTGGCGAAACCGTGCGGCGCGAGTTGTTCGGCAACACCTCACCCGTGGGCAGCGCGGTGCGGGTGCGGCAGATGTCCTGCGAGGTGATCGGCGTGCTGGGCTCGAAAGGGCAGGGCGCCTTTGGCAACGATCAGGACGACCTGGTGCTCATGCCCATCAACACCATCCACCGCCGCGTGGTGGGTCACACGCGCGTTCACACCCTGCTGGTGTCCATGGTGGAAGGGGCCGATGCCGACAGCGTCAAGCGCGGGGTGACCCAACTGCTGCGCGAGCGGCGCAAGCTGGCCGAAGGCGACGAAGACAACTTCAACGTGCTCGACACCAAGCAGCTGGGCGAAACGCTTTCAGGCACCACGCGGGTGATGACCATGTTGCTGGGTGCTGTGGCGGCGGTCAGCCTGCTGGTGGGCGGCATCGGCATCATGAACATCATGCTGGTGAGCGTGACCGAGCGCACCCGCGAGATCGGCTTGCGCCTGGCCATTGGCGCGCTGGAACGCGAGGTGCTGCTGCAGTTCCTGATCGAGGCTGTGGTGCTGGCGGCGCTGGGCGGCCTGGTGGGCATGGGTCTGGCCCTGGCCGCCAGCCTGGGCCTTTCAGCGCTCATGAACGTCCCCTTCGTGTTCAACGTGGGCGTGAACGTGCTGGCGTTCGTGTTCTCTGCGGGCATCGGCGTGCTGTTCGGCTACTTCCCCGCACGCCGCGCGGCGCGGCTGGACCCTATCGAGGCCCTGCGGCACGAGTGACCGCCGGGCGGTTAGTTGCCCGTCTCGTCTGGCATGAACTGCTTGCGCATGGAGGCAACAAACAACTCGGCCTGTTCAATCCGCTGTGGGTGCGCCCGATATCTTGTTCGGCTGCTGCGCCCGACACCAGCAGGGCCGCCCGCGCGGCATCAAACATGGCGTAATAGGCACCGGTTGGAAGCACCGTCCATGTCCCCCAAGTCCAACAACGCGCGGGCCGATGCGCATGCGGTTGCTGCTTTCATCATCAACGCCTGCGTTGTTGACGGGCGGTGGTTCATAGCCTGACCCCTTCCCGGTCAATGTTGTGCAGCAAGGCTGGGTTTGAATAGTCCTCGGGGCGCTCCCATTCATCCATCCACACCGGGAGAGGCGAGATGAGAATGCCAGTCTCAAGCAGCACGTCAAAGGCCGTATCAGCCATGTCCAGCTTGGCGTTCAGGAAGCGCCGATGTTCGCCGCGCAGGAGCACAGCGACATCAGCGTCACTGTCCGGGCGGTGTGTGCCACGCGCACGGCTGCCATACACGATCACCGCTGCTACGTCGTAATGACTGGCAATCGCAGCAAGAAAAAGGCGCACAGCGCGCTCTGTGTCATGGTCGATGCGGTTCAGCGTCATCTTGAGCAGACCTGGTTCAGGGCATTTCTGCCCAATTATCAGGCATTTCCCTGCGGTACGCGTTCAAGCCTCTTTTATGCTGAAGTGGGGTTTCTCAGGCCATCACATCCTGCTGCATGGCCGCCACCACAGCCACTTCGTCGATCGAGAGGATGCGGTTGA